>NZ_JAMYUQ010000002.1:0-475266 GCF_040323095.1 Mesorhizobium sp. M0058 | reverse complement strand
CCAATACCGAAAGCTGCCTGCGCCTGGTCAGGGCGTTGGCCGTCGAGACCAATGAAAACTGGATGGAGGCCAACCGATACATCAACATGGACGACCTGCGCGAGCACAAGAAGCTCGCTCTGCGCCAAGCCGCATGACCAGCATCATGGCTGCCCCATTTTGCAGAACTTGACGCACACAACCCCCCGCGACAAAGGCTGCTGGGCCGTCGTAGCGCCGATCTGCTCCGGCATGGCCGCGTGAATGCCCGCTCGACTCCAGCAACAGCTTCATCCTTGGTTGCGACGTTCCCGCGCGCGCCGCCGTCATCGAGCGTATCTTACTCGCCTAACCCGGATCGTGCCGCGTCCGCTTTCCGGGACGCACGGATCTATGCTCAATACCTAATGTCAGGCGCGTACCTGAATTGGTCCTCGAGCCGAGATAGCGCGTTAGTCCATACCCGACATTGCGATGTCCAGAAATCGACCGTTTCGCGAACAGCGATGACTACTCGGAGCTGCTATCTCGTTTGCGCCACGAACTGTCCCCTGCCCTCAATGCTTCCAACGTCTCATTTGGGGGCCGATAACGGACTGACAGCTTCGAGCGTCGAGCCGTTGGGTTAGACCCTGACGCCGATGCGTGCGCCGACGGAATCTTCCAACAGTCAACAACGCCGAGCTAAGCGTCGAGCAAAACCGTCCCTCGCGGGCGGCTGCAACATGCCAGGACATAGCCGGCAGATTTCTCTTTAGCATTCAGTCCGCCTAAATCGTCCATGGTAACCTCGCCGGATAGTTTGGCTATTCGGCACGTTCCGCAAACGCCCTGCTGGCAGGCGGTTGGGATGTAGATGCCACAGTTCCGCGCCGCGTCCAGCAGGGTCTCTCCGGGCGCGCAGCGATGCTCCACACCCGAGCGGACAAAACGGACCGAAGACGAAATCGCCAAGCCCAATTCCGACCGAGAACCATTGCTGCCTCCGAAACTCTCCTCGTGATACTGCGCTGGCGGGAAGCCTATTGCATCAAGGCAGGCGCGTGCCGTCTTCATGTACCCTTCGGGCCCACAGGCAAAAACAGTGCGCTTTTGAAGATCGGGAACCAGGCTCAGCAGCATCCGACCATCAATTCGGCCGGTTGAACCCGTCCAAGCGGGACCTCCCTGGCCGCAAACCAAAGTCACTTGAACATTGGGAAAGCGAGCGGCAAGTGCTTCCAGTTCCGCTCGGAAGATGATGTCGCCTGGGGTTTTCGCGCTGTGAATGAAGCGGATCTCCCTGTCGTCTGCGCGGTCTGTAAGCGCACGCAGCATTGACATGGTCGGAGTCACGCCGCTCCCGCCCGAAAGGAAAACAGGTTTCTCCGACGGCAATTTATCCAGATTGAACGAACCGAGCGGCCCTTCGATCTCGATCTCGCTGCCCGGCGTCAAATGGTCATGGATCCAGTTGGAAGTGAGCCCGCCTTGCGTTCGCTTCACGGTGATCTGAAGATCAAGCGGTCGCGTCGGCGGTGACGATACCGAGTAGGCGCGCGTTATTGTGGCGCCGTTGATCCTGAGGTGCACGAGAACATACTGGCCCGCGCTGAAGCAGAACATCCGACCAGCGGCAGATGTGAGAACAAATGTTTTCACATCGTGCGTCTCGTCTATCACGCGACGGCAGAGCACTATATCTCGCGTCTTTTGTGCCCATCGCCGCTGACGCATGGTGGGCACGACATCTGAGGCTTGGATGGAGGCGTATGCATTCATCGTGCGGCTCGGCGTTAGGTCGAGCGAACATGCCAGTTCTTACCCCGCTGAACAGCAATATTATTCCAGCGTTATGATCGGGAATATCGATTTAAACCTCCAGCGACATAACAGCGAGATGGAGAGCACGGATGCCTTTGCGAATGATCGGTTCGTGTTTGCGGCGTGCCAGTATCGCCGTATGGACTGGCTGGTGCAAGGTCGGCGCTCCTTCGACCAGGAACGATGGAAGCTCACCGGTAAACCTGCGCGCATCATCGCTGCGCATGTAGCAAGTGCCGCCCGTTCGCCGGAGCATGATCTCCGCCAGAGCTTCCGATCCGGTCGAAAGTCGGCAGATCGCCAATTGGGCCAGCATCTCTGCGTGCGTTTTCTCCAGCACGACGGTGTAGCCTGGTCGGATGTAGGTGTCGGGATCGACGTCCGACAGGTTTCTGGCGGCAGTCGAAACCATTACATATTCCTCGACCATCAGGTGCTCGTATGCGATCTCAGGCAAGTAGCGGGGGGCATAAAGCACCGCGATATCCAGGTTTCCCATGCTGAGGTCGCTGACCATCTGGTTCGAATAATCCGACTCGACATGGATTGAGGACTTCGGAAGTGCTTGGCACAGGGTTTCGACCCACCCGGGCAGGACTGAGCGGGTCATGCCCACTTGGGCGGCAACGCGCAAGGTGCCTTCGAAACGGTTGAAGGCCCGGACATCGTGGCGAGCCTGCGACCAAGTGGATACCAGAGATCTTGCGTAGGCTTCGAACCGGCGCCCTGCGGCAGTCGGCTCTGCCCCGGCGCGTCCGCGTTGGAACAGTTCAGATCCGATTGCGCTCTCCAGGTTCTTGATGCGGGTGCTGATTGTCGATTGGGTTAAGCCCAACCGATCTGCGGTGCGATTGAAATTTCTCGATTCGATGATGTCGAGAAAGGTTTCGATGTGATCAAGCTGCATGGAAATCCCGATCGAAAAATTCGATCATGTTCCTGCCTACCATAAGCTTGATCAAACAATACTCAAGGGGGAAGCTGCACCAGATCATCGGCCGGCGCACCGCCGGGACGGGCCACGGAGCGGAACAAAGTGTTCATAGTTGATTGCGACTGTCACAATTACTGGTCAAGCGCCACCGTGTTGACGCCATACCTTTCCGGCTTGTGGAAAGACATGTTCACCGAGGGCGAGAAAACAGGTCCAGTCGGCGCATTTCCGCATGGCCATCGCCCCTGGTTTCATCCGCAGGACTTCTCCCGCAAGGACGTCCGTCCGAAGACGGAAGCCGACAATTATCTCATCATGAAAGAGAAGCACCTCGACAAGTACAAAGTCGACGTGGCGATCCTCACCGGCGATGAGCCGATCGAGGCGTCGACCCTCGCCAATCCTTACTATGCCAGCGCCCTGGTCAGCGCCTACAATGACTATCAGATCAACCAATGGCTGCCGAAAGACGATCGTTTCATGGGTTCGATCATCATCGCACCACAGGATCCGAAGCTCGCTGCCGCCGAGATACGCCGTCTGGGCAGTCATCCGCGTATGGTCCAGGTTCTCGCTTCCCAAGGGTCCGTCAAGCCGTATGGAGACCCGTTCTACCATCCGATCTACGAAGCTTGCGCTGAAGTAGGGTTGCCGTTCGCCATACATCTGGGCGGGCATGGCGGCGTGAATTCAACTGCCATTGCGCCTGCGCCCACGACATTCTTCTGGGAAACGCATGCCATTTTGCACATGTCCGCGATGTCGCACGTGGCAAGCATGATCGCCCATGGCGTCTTCGAGAAGTGGCCGGACCTCTACTTCGTGATCATCGAGTGCGGTGTCGCCTGGGTTCCGTCGGTCCTGTGGCGCCTGGATGCCGACTACAAAGCGCTGCGTAAAGAGACGCCATGGCTGAAGATGCTGCCATCGGAATATTGCCGGCGCAACATCCGCTTTTCCACGCAGCCGCTGGAGCAACCTGCAAACATCCAACATCTCTGGTCCACGCTCGAAGCCATGGACGGGGAAAACACGCTGATGTTTGCGTCGGACTATCCGCACTGGGATTACGACGATGCCAACACGCTGCAAATCCCTCCTGCCTGGAAGAGCAAGATCATGGGACTGAATGCGTTGGAAGTCTACAAACGCATCCCCCGTGCGCAAGCCGCGAATGCTGCCTGAGGAAGCATACGATGCCCGAGAAGACATATATCTGCCGCGTCGACGAGATCGAAACAGGATCTCCGTTTATCGCCAAGATCCGCAGCCTTTCGGTCGGGATTTTCCGCATCGGAGATTCATTCCACGCGCTGCTGAATGTCTGTCCGCACCGCGGCGCTCCACTTTGCGAGGGACCGCAATGCGGGACAACCGCGCCCGTTGAACAAGCGCAATTCATCTATCATCGCGAAAACGAGATCGTTCGATGCGCCTGGCATGGCTGGGAATTCGACATCAAGTCAGGTGAAGCCTTGGTCGATCCGTCCATTCGCGCTCGCACATTTCCAGTCACCGTCGAAGCCGGCAGCATCTATGTGACGGCCTGATTGGCCCAAAAGCCGATTGGGATTGGAAAAATTCGAAGAAAGATGGCCGAAGCCAACTAGCAGATTTGTTCGCAGGTGCTTGAAAAAAATAACGCGGAGAACTCCGCAATGGGAGAGTCAAATGTCAGAATCTGAATACAAGCTTGGTCTCGCGCAAAGCCTGGTCGGTGGCGGCAAAGTTTCCCGCCGCGACTTCATTCATCTTGGGATAGCCGCAGGCCTGACGGTCGCCGCCGCCGACACGCTCTTCGTCGCCAGGGCGCGTGCCGAACCGATGCACGGCGGCTTCGCCAAGCTCGGCATGGCTCATGGCGCGACGACGGATTCAATCGATCCGGCCGGCTACCCCGATACGTTCACACAAACCGCGTTTTCGGGCTCGCTATCCAACAGCCTCACTGAGGTCGACGCCAAAGGCAATGTCCAACCGGACCTCGCCGAGAGCTTCGAATCTTCGGATTGGGCCAAGACCTGGGCCTTCAAGCTGCGCAAAGGCGCAACCTTCCACAACGGCAAGACTGTGACGGCGGATGACGTCGTGACGTCATTGCAATATCACATGGGCAAGGACACAAAATCGGCGGCGAAGTCGCTGTTGGAGTCCGTCGCCGGGATCAAGGCCGACGGCCCGGAAACGGTGGTCTTCACGCTCAAGAGCGGCAACGCCGATTTCCCTTACATCATGAGTGACTACCATCTGGTCATCATGCCAGCCAAGGACGGCAAGGCGGACTGGGCTTCAGGGGTTCGCACCGGCGCTTTCCTCCTTGAGAATTTCCAGCCCGGCGTTTCGGCGAAACTCAAGCGCAATCCAAACTACTTCAAAAACGGCAAGCCCTATCTCGACGAGGTGGAATTCATCGCCATCACTGATCTTGCCGCTCGCATGGCGGCCTTGTCGACGGGCGAGGTGGACTATATCGGCCGCGCCGACCTCAAGACCCTCGGCATGTTGAAACGCAATCCGAAGGTGGAAATCGTCGAGGTCACCGGCTACGGACATTATACCTTGCCGATGAATGCCGCGATGGCGCCGTTTGATAATCCAGACGTGCGAACGGCATTGAAATGGGCGATCAATCGCCAAGAAATCGTCGACAAGATCTTTCTCGGCCACGCCACCGTGGCTAACGACAACCCGATCGCGCCAGCGATCAAATTCGCCAAGGATCCGCAACCGCAACACAACTTCGATCCGGAAAAAGCCAAGCACTACCTGAAAAAGGCCGGAATGGAGAACCTGAAGGTGGATCTCTCGGTCGCCGATGCCGCTTTTGCAGGCGCGGTGGATGCGGCTTCGCTCATTCGCGAGACGGCAGCCCAATGCGGCATCGACGTCAATGTCGTGCGGGAGGCCGAGGACGCTTATTGGGACAATATCTGGCTCAAGAAACCCTGGTGCGCATCCTATTGGAGCGGTCGAGCGACGGCCGACTGGATGTTCACGCAAGCCTTCGCCGCGGACTCCAGCTGGAATGAGTCGTTCTGGAAAAATCCCCATTTCAACGAATTGCTTGTTAAGGCGCGGGCCGAGACGGACGAGGCCAAGCGAGCGGGAATGTATGCCGAGATGCAGCAACTAACCCACGACGATGGCGGCAGCATCGTGCTGGTCTTCAACAATTTCGTCAGCGCCCAATCCAAAAAGCTCGCACATGGCGAAGTGGCGCCCAACTGGGAGAACGATGGACTGAAAATGGCCGAACGCTGGTGGATCGCCACGGCATGAAAAGGCGGCCGGGGCCACGATGGTTGTGAGGCTCCGGTCGGCTTGCTCCGAGTGCAGGACTGCCGCCCAAAGGGAGACGGCACTCACATGAACCCCGTCGCAAGAACGGTTCTGCAGCGCCTTGGCCTCGGCCTGGTCACTTTGTTCATCGTGTCCATCATCATCTTCTCTGCCATCGCGATGCTTCCGGGCGACTTCGCCAAGGCCACGCTCGGGCAGTCGGCGACGCCCGAAACGGTCGCCGCCTTTCAGCGGGAAATCGGCATCGATCGTCCGCCTGTCGAGCGCTATTTCGTCTGGGTCGCGCAAATGCTTCACGGCGACTTCGGCTCTTCGTTCGCGAGCCGCACCGGATATCGGCGTACCGTGGCCGAGATCATCGCGCCACGCCTCTACAATACGATGTTTCTTGCAGCGGTGACCGCGCTGATAGCGGTTCCGCTGGCGCTTGGGCTTGGCATTCTCGCCGCGCTGTACCGCAACGGCTGGTTCGACCGGCTGGTGAATGCCGTGACACTGACAACTATTTCGTTCCCGGAGTTTTTCGTCGCCTATATGCTCGCCTACCTGGTGATCTCGCGCGACACGTTCATTGCATCCGATTTCGCTCAATCCCTGCCCCATTGGCTCAGTATCTCACTGACTTGGGCACTCAATGCGGTTCCCAAATTTCCGACATTGTCGAATGTGAACGATCAGACCCCATTTTGGGAGCACCTCTGGAAAGTGGCGCTGCCGGCAATCACCCTTACACTCGTGATCGTGGCCCACATGATGCGCATGACCCGAGCGGCCATCATCAACATGCTCGCAAGCCCCTACATCGATATGGCGCGCCTCAAGGGAATGTCCCCGATGGTGATCGTGCTGAGGCATGCCCTGCCCAATGCCTGGGCTCCCATCGTCACTGTCGTGGCGTTCAATATGGCATATCTCATCGTCGGAGTGGTCGTGGTCGAGGTCGTTTTCGTCTATCCCGGGATCGGCCAACTGATGGTTGATGCGGTAAAATCCAGGGATGTTCCGGTTGTCCAGGCCTGTGCCCTGATTTTCGCCGCGACCTACATCCTTCTCAACCTGCTGGCCGACATTATTTCCATCGCCACCAACCCCAGGCTCTTGCACCCACGATGACCAGATCCCAATCTATCGCTGCGGTTCAGAGGCTGAGGCGCTCGCGTGCCAGCCGGGCGACAACAGCGCTGAAGAAGGCACCGCTTAGTGCATGGTTCGGCATCGTGGTGATCGTTGGCTACGTCCTTGTTGCGGTCTTCGCGCACTGGATAGCCCCATATGGCGAGACGCAGGTCTTCAGCGAAGCCTTCGCGCCGTGGAATCAGGAATTCAAATTGGGAACCGACCAGCTCGGCCGCGACATGCTCACCCGCTTGATCTACGGTGCGCGCAACACCATCGCTATCGCGGTCGCGACTACATTGCTCTCCTTCGCGGTAGGCGTGTCGCTCGGCCTCCTTGCCGCATTGTATAGGGGGTGGCTCGACCAGATCTTGTCGCGTGCGGTGGACGTGCTGATGTCGATCCCGAGTCTGATCTTCGCGCTGGTGCTTCTGTCGATCTTCGGCTCGTCGATCACCAGCCTGATTGTTATCATTGCGCTTCTCGATTCCACCCGTGTCTTTCGGCTTTCTCGCGCCGTTGGGCTTAACGTGGCCGTGATGGAATATGTCGAGGTGGCGCGATTGCGCGGCGAGGGACCGAGATGGATCATCGCCAATGAAATCCTTCCCAATGTCATGCCTCCACTGGTCGCCGAGTTCGGCTTGCGATTCTGCTTCGTGTTCCTGACAGTCGCGGCGCTGTCGTTCCTCGGAGTCGGTATTCAGCCGCCGACGGCCGATTGGGGATCAATGGTGCGCGAGAACGCAACCCTGATCACTTACGGCGATGTCACGCCGCTGCTTCCGGCCGGCGCGATAGCTCTTCTTACCGTATCCGTAAATTTCGTTGTGGACTGGTACCTGCACGCAACAAGCGGGTTGCGGGATGAAAAGTAGCGATCCAGGCTCACGCGAAAAAGGAAAGGATCTACTGCAAATCCGCAATCTGCATGTGGAGGGATCCTCGGACGAACAGTGGCATCCCATCGTCCGCGGGATCGATCTTACGCTGAAGCGGGGGGAGGTTCTTGGCCTAATCGGCGAGTCAGGCGCCGGCAAGTCCACCATTGGCCTTGCCGCAATGGGCTATGCCAAACCGGGCTGCCGGATCACACAGGGCTCGGTCCTGTTCGACGGGATTGATCTCCTGGCAGTCAATGAAAAGGGGCGCCGTCGTCTCCGGGGCTCCCGCATTGCCTATGTCGCGCAAAGCGCGGCGGCCTCCTTCAATCCGGCACATCGACTTTTGGAACAAACCATCGAAACCGCGGTGGCGCATGGAATCGTCAGCCGGGAAGAGGCGAACCGGAGCGCCGTGGATCTTTATCGGCGTCTTCAGCTCCCAGAACCCGAGAGCATAGGCTTTCGCTATCCTCATCAGGTCTCAGGCGGGCAGTTGCAACGGGCCATGACAGCGATGGCAATGGCTTGTCGACCGGACCTCATAATATTCGACGAGCCAACAACGGCGCTCGATGTGACCACGCAGGTTGAAGTCCTTGCCTCCATTCGCAACATCGTTGAGGAATTCAGTACTGCTGCAATCTACGTAACGCATGACCTGGCGGTGGTGGCGCAAATGGCGGATCGCATCATGGTTCTGCGACACGGAGTTACCGTGGAGGTGGCTGACACACGCCAGATGCTGGCCTCCCCCAGCCAGGAATATACGAGGACGCTCTGGGCAGTCCGCAAGCTCGCCAAGCCCGAAGTTCCAGCCGATGACTATCTCTTGACGATAGACAACGTCACCGCGGCTTATGCCGGAGGGGTCAAGGTGCTCCAGGATGTCTCCATCAAGGTTCCGCGCGGAAGAACAGTCGCTGTGGTCGGCGAATCCGGTTCTGGGAAATCGACGCTCGCTCGAGTCGTTACCGGACTCTTGCCGCCAAGTTCGGGTTCGATTTCTTTCGCAGGCCAGCTCCTTTCCAAGAGCCTGAAGGCGCGGCCCAAGGAGGTCCTGCGTCGCGTCCAGATGATTTATCAAATGCCCGACAACGCCCTTAATCCGCGCCAAACGGTCGAAGAAGTCTTAGAGCGGCCACTCGAATTCTACCTCGGCCTCAAAGGCGCGCAGAGAGATCGCCGGATAAGCGAACTTATGCACATGGTCGAGATGAGCGAGGATTTTCTGGAACGTCTACCTGGCGAGCTATCAGGTGGCCAAAAACAACGCGTCTGCATTGCGCGGGCATTGGCTGCCGAACCGGAGCTTATCATCTGCGACGAGATCACATCCGCGCTCGACCAAATTGTGCAGGAGGAGATCCTCAAGCTTCTGATGCGCCTACAGCGTGAACTCGGGATGAGCTACATCTTCATTACCCATGACATTGCCACGGTGCGCGCGATAGCAGACGAGATTGTCGTCATGCACGGCGGCAAAGTCGTCGAGCAGGGATTGAAGAGCGTGGTTCTCACACCTCCGCATGCCGCTTACACCGAACGGCTTTTGTCCTCTGTTCCCGAAATGGATCCTGACTGGCTGACAAGATTGCTGGCCAGTCGGAAAATCTGACAGGTTGCAAGGTGGTCAGGAATTAAGTCCCCGTCCGCCCATCTTCCACGTGCTTTGAAGGGCATGATCGAGCTCCACGCGCAGCGATCAGCGCGACTATTATGCACGCCTTCTGGAGAGGCCGGCTATCGTTGGTCCAGGATCATCAAGCTAGGTTTGGCGCTGAGACGTATCGGAAATTCGTTCGCGCACGGCATGCTCGGTCTTGTCTGCTGTGGACTTCACGATCTCGCCGAGCTGATCGGCTATCGTGTCTGCTTCCATATCTTGCCGGCCAGCTTCCTGCTTGATGGTCTCATAGGCGTCGGCGGCGACCTGCTTGGCCTCATCGAGGCCCCTGTCGAGCAAAGTTTCGGCGGAATCGCGAAGCTTGTCGCCATAGGCGCCTAGTTGCTCGTCCTCCGTTGCGGTATGGGGCAGAATTGCACCTATAGCGGCGCCGATGGCGAGACCGACGGCCGCAACGGCCAAGGGTTGATCCTCCAACAGATCTTGCGCGGAGCGGCTGGCTTTCGCCGCCATGTCCCCAGTCGTCGAGCTTGCATTGGCAGCGCTTCCCGTCAGACCCGCCGCAGCGGCTCTTGCGGTGCTCGATATGGTGTCGCCGACGCTGGCAGCGCTCGAGGAGAGCGATTCCGCGGCGTCGGAGAGCGTGCCGCCCAAGCCGCCGCGCTCCCCTGCTACATCATGTCGTCCCGGCGCTGAAGGCAATGGATAGCCAGCCGAACGGTGGGCGGTGTTTGAGGTACCGCTGCCGAACATCAGCCAGGCCAGACCTGCGCCCACCATGGTGACCGGCAAAGGATTGTCTCGGACCTGCGTTCTGAAATTGCTGAGCATGGCCGCGCTCTCCCCTCCCGAGAACAGCCCGGTGAACTCATCCAGCAATTGTCCAGGCGTCATCTTGCCTCGAATGGATTCGGCGGTCTCCATCACCCGAGCGCGAGCAGCCTCGGCCTCGCGTTCAAGTTCGGCTGCGGATTTCTCGTTCATCTCACCTGTTCCTTAATCGCGCTCGCGTCGCGCTTGAGCTGTCCCTGGGTCCGGTCGGGGGTAAGTTCCGAAGGCGCCATGCTGGCCGTCCCGGTCCGCAGCAGGATGACGCCGAGGACCGCCACGACCACACCGACCAGCAGGGAAGACCACCCCGCGCCAAGCCCTGCCCGCGTCAGCGCGATAATGAGCGCCTGCAGCAACACCAAGAGCGCGGCGAGCAGGCAAATCGCGCCGCCCAGCACTTCCGCGGCACCTGCTCCGGCTTTGGTAAGCTTTTCAGAGAGCTCGGCCCGAAACAGCCTCGCCTCGGTTTGCACCAGAGTGGTGACATTCTGGGCCAAATCGGTGACTAGCCCGGCAAGGCTGGGATTGTCCTGGTTGTTCATCTGTCCTGCTCCGCGATCTGCGTGGCCCCATCATCGCCGACCACGCCAAGATCTTGTGGACGATCAGCGGACCAACCCTGTGGCTGATCGGTGTGTGATCTGAGGCCTCCCGGAGCGGCCTCAGAATCGGGCGTTGCCGGCGGAGAAGCCTTGATGAACCGCCCGAGAGCCAATCCGGCCAACACCGATCCCGCAAGCAGGACACCGGGATTTTGCCGGCCGAAGGACTGCACGTCATCAAGGACTTGGCTAAAGGGCTTCTGTTTCAAGGACGATGAAAGCCGCTCAAGGCCACTGGCAGCATCCAAAGCGAACTTCGATGCGTTCCTTTCATCGTTGCTGGCAAGGTGATCGCTGGCCGCTCGCAGTGCACCACCCAACGCCGCCAAGCTCGATCCGATGTCGCGCTGCGCCTCCTCCGCCTTGTCGGAGATGACCTGCGTGGCTTCAGATGCATAGTCGCCAGCCTTACGGGTCACCTCGTCCCGCGCGTCGTGAAGCAACTCGCTGGCACGCTCATTTTCCTGGCGAAGTCTGTCGGAGACGTCGCTTTTCGCCTTGTCGAAATCGGTGGGCTGTCCGCCCTGATCGTTCTCATGCTGCATGAGGCCACCTAGTGAAAACCGAGGAAGGAGAGGACCGCGAGCACGACAACGATAAGGCCGATAAGATAGATGACACTGTTCATGTGCACGTCCTCCGTAGCTTTCCAACTTCGACGAACCTGCGATGTTCCGTAAGTGAGAGCATTTATCTCAGCCGAAACGAAGAGCTTCGTCAGGCACGCACCCAGTCACCAGTGAGTTGCCCTGTCCCTCGTGCGGAGCGCCAGTTGCTCCGTACGAACGGGTGCGCCCGACATGGTTGACGCGATCCCAAAGAAAACCGGAAGAGCGGACTTGGATCGCTTGACCTGGGCAAATATGATCCTGACGCCTTGCAGAGGGACTGGATGGAAATCGGTCGGGTCGAGCGCAAGCTCTCGGCGATCCTTGCGGCTGACCTCGCCGGGTACAGTCAACTGATGGGCGCTGACGAAGAAGGTGCCCTCGAGCGCTTGAACAGCCATCAACGTGACCACCTCGATCCCTGTATTGCCACGCATCGCGGCAAGATCGTCGGCGACATCATCGAATAGGACGGTCACGTCTTGGGCGCGGGGGTCAACATCGCCGCGCGTCTGGAGAGGATCGCCGAGCCTGGCAGGATCTGCGTTTCCGAACGCGTGCAGGAACATGCAGCGGGAAAGATCGGCCTGCGCTTCGAGGACTCGTGACAGTCCGGGAGTGCCCAGAATTTTGCCTGGTATCGTCGCGCCTCATCCATTCGGCCCAGCAGAGCATTTTGCGCGAACATAACAGCCTGAGGGCTGGCCGTTTGGCGACGCCCGCTTTTGGTGAATGGACTGAACCGGGGAACCGACTGTCATGAGGCGCGAAGCCGCCGTTCGCGTCGTGAAAGACATACCTCCACATCGGTGAGATTGTGGAATAGCGGTGACCAACCTGGACTAAGATCTAGGGTCAAAGGGGGCGCTCACGAGCCGCCTAATCGATAGACCGGGATGCCGAGCTTGCGGGCCTTGTCGGCGAGGTTCTCCTGAATGCCGGTGCCGGGAAAGATGATGACGCCGATCGGCATGACCGCCAACATCTGGTCGTTGCGCTTAAAGGGAGCGGCCTTGGCGTGTCTGCTCCAGTCGGGCTTGAAGGCGACCTGCGGCACCTTGCGATGATCGGCCCAGCGGGCGGCGATCTTTTCAGCGCCTTTGCGTGATCCGCCGTGCATCAGCACCATGTCGGGGTGCTTGGCGCGGATTTGGTCGAGCTTTGCCCAGATCATCTCGTGATCGGCGGTATCGCCGCCGGAGAAGGCGATCTTGGGGCCGGCCGGCAACATGACCTCGGTTTCCGCGCGCCGCCTGGCCGCGAGGAAGTCGCGGCTATCGATCATTGCGGCGGTGAGATGGTGGTGGTTTACCATCGACCCCGTGCGCGGTCGCCAGGCAGAACCGGTGTACTGATCGTAGTGTTCGGCGGCCTGGTCACGCATGAGCTCGAAGGCGCCCCGCCGTTCGATCATGGTCTGGCCCTGGGCGGTGAGTGTCTCGAGTTCAACCGCCTTGATCTCGCTGCCATCCTGTTCGCGCTGCAGACAGCGCTGGGCCTGCTCGTTGTCTTCCAGTTGCCGCTCGATCCGTTGTACAGCTCGGTGGAAGACATTGGTGAGGGACCAGAGCAAGTCATCGAGGTCGGGTTCGAGGCGCGTGTCAGCCAGGGTGACGATGAGGGCGTCAAAGATGTCGGCCACGGCTCCGGCCACTTGGTCGCCACCGGGGAGCGGTCGCGGATCGGGCTCGTCCGCAAATGGTCGCCAGCCATAGAGCTGGAGTTCGGTGAGGATGTGATCGGTCGCAGAAGCGGCGTGGTGCGGTTCAGTGTCGTCGTGCTCTCTCATGGGGATACTCCCGTCGGTTTGACCGCGACCCTCGCGGCCTTCATGGCGACGAGAGCCCACGGGCGGGACGGTCCGACACCCGCAGCGATGCGGAGGGCCGGAGCGCAGCGGAGGATGGCGGCGGCCGACTATTTTGCCTCGCGATGGAAAGGCGTCGCGCCCGATCGCTGCCATTCGCGACCAGTCGCGCGCGCCGGAAAATAGTCGGCCGCCGCCATTGCCTGGCCGGCCAGTTCGTGGGCCGATCGCCCTCTCGAAGGCCGGGTCTCGGCTCTCTGCCGGCGGGTCACTCATCCATGCGCCGCACCGGCACCGTGCGCCGCGCGCTTCCCCTCCCGGCTCATGCCGCCTGTGTCAGATATCGGATGCGATCTTTGCGCATGAGCTGGTCTGCAATCGAGGCCCGGAAGGCCGCAAGTCCGAAGCGGCTGAGGTCTTCGTTGAAGTCTTGCATCGCTGGCGACAGCACGATTGCATCGATTCCGGCGTCCGTCGCGCGCTCGAGCAGGTTGTCGCGGGCACCGTCACCGGCCGGATCGTTGTCGCGGATGACATAGAGCCGGCGCAGGGTTGGCGGGAACAGGATGGCGGCTAGATGGGCTGCCGAGAGTGCCGCAGCCATCGCCATATCGGGCAAGGCGCATCTGAGCGACAGCGTCGTCTCAATGCCCTCGCCTGCCGCCATGACGCTGCCGGGTGCACCGAAGCGGACGGCGTGACCCAGAAGGTCACCCATTGCGCGACGCGGCGTGTCGACGAGCGCCTTGCCGGTGCCGTCCGGTGCGAGCCAGGTGCGGTGCGCGCCGGTCAAATGTCCATCAAGGTCGGTGACAGCAGCGATCATTGCCGGCAAGGTCTCGGTCGGTCCATGATCGCCGGGCCGGTAGTAGCAGCGCGGATGGAACCGCAGCGATCCGGTGCCGGACAAAGTCGCAATGCCACGTCCACGCAAATAGGTTTCCACGAGGGTGCCGATAATGGGCTTCGACATGGCGACCAGTCGGCGAGCCGCTTCCGGAGATCCAATGGGGACCTGCGTGATCGGCGCGGCCGGTCGGGGTGGCATGGCATCTGGCATAGCGATAAACAGGCGCGCCTCATCGGCGACGTCCCGGAAGTTGACCAGTCCGAGGGATTCGCGGATGACGTCGAGCAGGTCGCCATGCTCGCCGGTAGCGGCGTCGGTCCATTTGCCTGGCGGTCCCTTCGGGGATGGCTGCAGACGCACGAACGTCGAGCGGCCCGGCGCATTGCGGACGTCGCCGACGCTCCAATAGTTGCCCTGGCGACGGCCATTGGAGAGGTAGTGGCGGCACACCGCCTCGGCATGTTCGGCGAGGCGGTGTGCGAGGTCGGATGCAGCGTGACGCGGAATCATGCAGCCTCCCGCTCACTGACCCGCTCGATTGGGAAGCGGTCGAGCACGCGCTCCAGCACGGCGAGCCCGTTGGCGTCGATCGGCACGAACATCCTGAGCTTCCACGAAATGATCTCGTGGAAGAGACCGTAGGCGGTGAGGCGCTCCCGCATCATGTCGGTGAAGCCCGACAGTTCGATGCGCCACGCGCCCATGACGCGGCTGCGGCGAAGCTGGAGACCCTCGGCGAGATCAAGGATCGTCCGCCCGTCGATCAGCGCCGCGAGCGCCTGCTCGGGCGATAGCGATGCGACGCCTGTCGCCGTGGCGTTGGCGGCCCAGGCCGGCGTGACAAGGCGACCAATTATGCGCTCGCCCTCGTCGGTCTGAAGTCGAAAAACGCGGGTCGACTCGTTTGGCAGACGCTTCCAGATCGGCAACAACAGGCCCGTCACCATGTGCAGCACGGCATCGGCAAACTCGGGAGTCTCGGCGACCTCCGCATTCCATGCTGCAGCGAAAGCTTCACGGTGGGCCTCGACCCAGCGGGTTTCGCCCATAGCCTTGAGCGGCATGTTCTGGCCTTCCATTGGCCGGATCAGGCGGACCCGCGGCTCGATCTCGCCGTCGTCGAGCATGATGCTGGTGGTTGGGATCTGCACGGCGGCGCGGCCAGATTGCTCGTTGATCAGTAGGATGGCGCGCAAATCGCGAAGGTGATGGAGCGCCGCATCGAGCATGACGGGCCGATTGCGCTTGCGCTGGGTGATCGTCAGCAGCCGCGTTTCGGCGCCGGTGCGCGGATGGGCGTAGATGACCTGCCGGTCGGTGATGACGAAGCTCTCGGCCCGCAGGGTCTCCAGCCCGGTGTCATAGGTGCCCGAGGCGATGGCGCCACCGATCCGAGCGGCCAGAAGCTGCTCGAAGGCGCCGAACAGCACGCCCTGCACTTCGATGGTCAGCGCCAACAGGCGATTGAGGAAGGTGGTGATCGGCGGCAACTCGTCCTTGATGCCGTTGTTGTCCATCAGCTTGAGACCGGTCGCCGCCTCGAAACGCTGGAGTGTGCAACCCTCGACCTTGCCGCGTACGATCAGGAGATAGAGCTGCCGCAAGGCATCGCCGGCATAGTGGCTTTCAAGATTGTCCTCTGGCCGGAACAGCCCTTGGCCACCGGTCTGGCGCTGGCCGCGCGTGATTGCGCCCAACGTGTCGAGACGGCGGGAGATCGTCGAGAGGAAGCGCTTTTCCGCCTTCACATTGGTCGAGATCGGCCGGAACAGCGGCGGCTGCGCCTGATTGGTCCGATGCGTGCGGCCCAGGCCCTGGATGGCGGTGTCGGCCTTCCACCCGGCTTCGAGCAGATAATGCACACGCAGCCGCGTGTTCCGTGCCAAGAGTTCGGCATGGTAGGAACGACCCGTCCCGCCGGCGTCGGAAAACACCAGAACGCGCTTCTGATCGTCCATGAAGGACTGCGCCTCGGCCAGATTTGCCGACCCTGCTCGGTGCTCGACGACCAGGCGGTCGCGCTTGCGCACGATGCGGCGCGAGCGGCCAGTGACTTCGGCGACGAGGTCCGCGCCGAAATGTTGGACGATCTGGTCGAGCGCGCCGGGGACAGGCGTCAAGCTGGCGAGTTTCGCGATCAGCTCGTCGCGCCGGGCGACCGCCTCGCGGCTCTCGACCGGCTGGCCATCGCGGTAGACCGGGCGCGACGACAGATTGCCCTCCGAATCCGTGAAGGGCTCGTAGAGCTGCACCGGGAAGGAATGAGCGAGGTAGTCGAGGACGTATTCGCGCGGCGTGATATCGACGCGAACATCGTTCCATTCCTCGGTCGGCAACTCGGCCAGCCGCCGCTCCATGAGCGCCTCACCCGTCGAGACGATCTGGACAACGGCCGCATGGCCCTCCTCCAGATCGCCGGTGATGGATTTGATCAGGGTCGGTGTCTTCATGCTGGTCAACAAATGGCCGAAGAAGCGCTGCTTGGCGCTTTCAAAGGCGCTGCGCGCGGTCGACTTGGCCTGGGCATTGAGCGTGCCGGTGCTGCCGGTGATGTTGGCCGCCTGCATCGCAGCATCGAGATTGTTGTGGATGACGCCGAAGGCCCCAGCGTACGCGTCATAGATGCGGACCTGTTCGGGCGTCAGCTCATGCTCGAGCAGTTCGTATTCGACACCGTTGAAAGAGAGCGAGCGGGCGGTATAGAGGCCAAGTGCCCTGAGGTCGCGTGCCAGTACTTCCATCGCCGCCACGCCGCCAGCCTCGATCGCCTCGACGAACTCGGCGCGGGTCGAGAATGGAAAATGCTCGCCGCCCCAGAGGCCGAGCCGCTGGGCATAGGCGAGATTGTGCACGGTGGTGGCGCCAGTCGCCGACACATAGACGATGCGGGCATTCGGCAGGGCGTGCTGTAGCCTCAGGCCGGCACGGCCTTGCTGGGAGGGAGCGGCGTCGCCGCGTTCGCTCTTGCCGCCACCGGCATTTTGCATGGCGTGCGCCTCGTCGAAGATGATGACCCCATCGAAATCCGGACCCAACCATTCGACGATCTGCTTGACCCGCGAAAGCCTCTCGCCGCGATCGTCGGACCGCAGCGTGGCATAGGTGGTGAACAGGATGCCGTCCGCCAGCGTGATCGGCCTGCCCTGCGGGAAGCGGGAGAGCGGGGTGACCAGCAAGCGCTCCATGCCGAGCGCGGACCAGTCGCGCTGCGCATCCTCGATGAGCTTGTCTGACTTGGAGATCCAGACGGCCTTGCGACGGCCCTGCATCCAATTGTCTAGGATTACGGCGGCGGACTCGCGGCCCTTGCCTACACCGGTACCGTCGCCGATCATGAAGCCTTGCCGGAAGCGCACGGCCCGCGCCGCGTCATCTGCCGCCGCGCTAATTACGTCAAAGGTATCGTCGAGCGTCCAGGCGCCGGCGAGATACTCGGCGTGAGCATCGCCCGCATAGATGACGGTCTCGAGCTGCGCGTCCGAGAGCAGGTCAAGGACGTTCTTCGGCAGGCGCGGCCGATAACTCGGCTTGGGCGGCGCGACCGAGGCCATGGCCGCCGATTGCACGAGTTGGGTGGGGTGCGGCTGCGCGCCGGGAATGCGGATCGCCTGAAGCGCGTAGTCCTCGTAGATGGCGTCGCTGATGTGGCCGCCCTCGGCGGCCTTCCAGTCGAGCACCTGATAGGCGAGCTCAACGGCATCGGGATCAGTGAGCGGTGGCCGCGGTGTTATTCTTGCCGTGGGACCAAGATAGCCGCGCACTGTGCGGGGTGCGGCCGACGACGATGTGGGAGTTGCACCTGCGGGTATGGTGACCGGCAGCCGTGCCGGCACATGCTCGCCGACCCATGCGATCAGCGTCGCGGCATCCGGGGCAACGCCCTGATCTGCCGGGAACACGTCCGGATCGTCCGCCGGCACCCGGTCGATGACGGTGAGGCGTGTCGGAAAGGTCGTGCCATGCTTGGCGTAGGCCGAGCCGTCGATGGCGGCGGAGAAGACGATGCGGCCACGTTCCTGCAGGCGAGTAAAGGCGGCGGTCCAGGCCGGGTGGTCGGGCGCGAAGTTCGCACCGGTAATCGTCACCAGCCGCCCGCCGGGCGCAAGGCGCGCCAGGGCCGAGGCGATGTGCCGCCAGGCCGCGTCGGCCATGCGGCCCTCGACGTTGGCCATGACCGAAAAGGGCGGGTTCATCAGCACCACGCTCGGCACGGCGCCGGGATAGAGATGGTCGTCGATCTGGGCGGCGTCGAAGCGGCTGGCGCAGACGGCCGGAAAGAGGCCGGAGAGAAGTGCCGCGCGGGTTTCGGCAAGCTCGTTGAGAATGAGCGAGGCGCCGGCTATCTCGGCCAGGATGGCGAGCAGCCCGGTGCCGGCGGAAGGCTCCAGCACACGGTCGGCCGGCGTGATGGCAGCGGCCGTTGCGGCGACCATGCCGAGCGGAATCGGCGTCGAGAACTGCTGGAAGGTCTGTGCTTCTTCGGATCGGCGGGTATGCGTCGGCATGAGCCGGGCGATCTTCGACAATGCTGACAGCCGGAGAGCCGGAGACGCGGCCTTGCGGAACAACGCCTTTCCGTACTTGCGCAGGAAAAGGACCGTCGCAGCCTCGCAGGCATCGTAGGCCTGCTTCCAGTCCCAGGCGCCGGCGGCGTCGGAGGCGCCGAATGCGGCTTCCATCGCCGCGCGCAACTTTGGCGCGTCGATGCTGTCGCCGCGCTCGAGATGGGGAAGCAGAAGGCCGGCGGCGGCGAAGATAGCGCCGGCTGCACCGGTTTGGGGGAGCGGGAGCGGCGCGGCTGCGGGAACTGCCACAGCGGGCGAGATCATGTACATGGTGTGAACCTCGGGAGAGCGGGGACAGGATCGAGCCGCGCGGCGCTCTCTCTGGACCGTGCGGATTCAAAACCATCCCGGCTCGCCTCTCCCTCTCTGGCCTCCACCGAAGCCAAAATGAAACAAGCGCCCCGCCATGAGGTGGAGCGCTTGCCGGTATCAACCGATCTCGATCATATTCCGCCGTCAGGCCCCGACTTCTGTAGGAAACCATTGGCGCTGTCGGGATCGGGCGGCAGGTAGGCATCATAGGGATTGCCGTCGGCAAGATGAGCGAACGGCGTGAACTCGTAGTGAAGAAGAAAGGGCCGAGCGACCCGCGCCACTCCGCCGACGGTGCTATCCGGCGGCGACCGCGTGTGCGGCAGTCTCATGGGTGGCCGAGCCGTCCTCGTCATCACCGGCCAGGAATTCGGGGAGGTCAGCTTCCTCGCCCACATTCGGCCGGGCGGCGTCATTGCCGCGAAGGCGGAGCGGTTCGGGTAGCCAGCCACTATCGGCCAGGAGGCGCTCGGCCTCTTTGGCCATGTCGGCCTTCTTGAGATGGTCGATAAGCTGGGCGGCCTGGTCGCCGGCGCCTTCGCGCACGGCTTCAAGAATGCGGGACTTGGTGACGCGACCGAGATAGTTATCCACCGTCGGCCGCCAGCCGGCATCTACCATGTCAAGCCCGGTGGCACGGGACAACCGATCGGCTTCACGCCGGCGCTGATCGAGTCCATGCTGGGAAACGCCGCTGCCGTAGGGATTGGGTCGTTCGAACAAGGCGTTGATCCCATAGCTGACGCAATGCGCCAGCAGCGTCTGCCGGCTTGCTTCATCGAGTCCGTCGAGCCACGCCCATAGGGCCTCGTCGTCATCCAGTGGAATGTCGCTCTTCCATGCCTCATGGCGCTCATGGACGGCCTTGGCCGCAGGGCTGTCCTTGAGACCGACGTCCTGCCACGGCAAGTGGACATGTCGGACGAAGGCCTCGACGCAGCCGATGGCGGAACGCTGACCGAAGGTGTCGAGGACGAGCCGGTGCAAGAGCGCCGTGATGGCCACATGCCGGTTCTCGGCCAGTGCGTTGCGCAGCGCCAACGTGCGATGGGCAGTAAGTTCGATGACCAGGCGCTCGGGTAGCGGCTTGATGGTGTCGCCGTCATCCTCCTCAGGCTCGGACGCCTGCGCGCCGATGGTGATAATCGCGCGGGCCGAAGGATTGTGTCTGCTGTCTTCGTTCTCGGTGGCGCAACCTGGCTCGGCCGAGTGGCCGTCGACCGCCTGCATCGCTTCGTCCTCGGGGCGCACATGGGCCCGATCGACGACGAGATCGCCATCACGATCGATGCTGATGAACACACCGGCGCGGGCGATCTCGGCCCCATCGTAGTGCATCGGCCGGCTCTCGAAGGCCTCAAGCGCGGTCTCGATTTGACCGAGGCGCTGATCGACATCGTCGGGGAGTTCGTCGGATTCGCCATACTCGGCTTCCAGCCGGTCGTACTCCGCTCGCAGGGCTTCGCGTTCCGCCCGCTCCGCGTCGGTCAGACCGACGGGGGTGCCAGCGATTGCCCGCAGACCGTGATTGTACCCGTAGGGCAGATCGGCATCGACCACGATCCACTTCCAGCCCTCCGCCGCGATTTCGTCGGCGATCGACTTCAGCCTATCGCCGACCAAGCGGTCGAGCAGAGCGGGGTCCTGCAGCCAGCCGCCATTGTCGGCCTCGAACAGGTCGCGCAGCACCACGCCGCCGGCAGCGACATACGCGTCGACACCGACGAACAGCGCCCGGCGATCGCTTGCCCGCACAGTGGTCTCCGTCAGCAGGCGCCGGATCTGCTGCGGCTCCTTCGACCAGGAGTTTTCGAGCGCCTCCCAGACCTGCTCCTGACGGGCGTGATCGTCGGTCACGGTGAACGCCATGAGCTGCTCGAGCTTCATGCCATCCTGCTCGTAAATCTCCTGCAGCTTGGCCGAAACCCTGGCCAGCCTGAGGCGCTGCTGCACGAATGTTGCGGAGACGAAGAAGCGTGCGGCAATCTCCTCATGGCTCGCGCCCTGGTCATGAAGTGTCTGGAAGGCGCGAAACATGTCGAGCGGATGTAAATCTTCGCGCTGAAAATTCTCGGCCAGCGAGTCCTCCTCGATCGGGACCGCGCTGTGGGCGTCGCTTATGACGCAGGGAACTGGCTCGGTCTTGCTCATGCGCTTCTGCTTGACCAGCAGTTCCAGCGCGCGATAGCGGCGCCCGCCAGCCGGCACCTCAAACATGCCGGTCTCGTTGCCCTCGCCGTCCAACACTGGCCGGACGTTGAGGCTCTGGAGCAGGCCGCGCCGAGCGATCGACGCGGCGAGGTCCTCTATGGTTTCCCCGCGCTTGATGCGCCGGACATTGGACTGGCTCAGCATCAGCTTGTTGAAGGGGATGTCACGTGAAGCGTTGAGGGTGATCTTCTGCTTGGGCGTAGCCATGTGGACTATCTCCGCGACGGGCGGCCGAAACTCTCTCGTCCTCCAAACCCGTCAAAAAAGACGGGCGCAGCCCTCTCACTCTGAGGACTGAGCCGCACCGAAGATCCAGAGGTGGGGACAGGGCCGCAGACACGACTGCGCATCTGCGGCTTGCGGATTACAAGCTGAGATCTCACTCGCCGTCTCGGCCAGATTGGCCGGCATGGTCGAGTTGCGTTCGGGGTCGCGAAGGTTTCCGCCCCGGCGGACCGCCTCTGCCCAGACGGAAATCGGCAGGTCGGTGCCAAAGAGCATGTCCCGCTCGATGCCGATGCCGAGAGGCAGCCGGATCGACGTCATCTCGAGCGCGGTTGCGAGCCAATTCCTTCGCCGAGTTGATTTGAAGAGCTTCACCACCCGTACGTGTTCGGCGTCGCGATCGCGGCTATTGGCGAGCAGGCACGCGCAGTTCCTCGGTGAGAACGATCATGCCGCCCTCTTCTCGATTTCGACCTCATCGACGCTGGCGGGCCCTGCCCTGGTTCCGTTGTCGGGTTGCGGAAGGAAGGCGAGCAACCAGTCGGCTGCCTTGCTGGCTTGGGAGGCGGCACGCACGATGGCTCGGTTGTCTTCGCGCAGGACGTCGAGCCAGGAGGCCAGGTAATCGGCGTGGCGCACGGTCGGCGCAATACCTCGCGAGGCGCAGCAGAAGGCTGCGTTCATTTCGGCGACCAGTTCCTCGAAAGCATATCGCTTTGTGCCGAAGGCGCCGCCGAGGTCACGGCCGACGCGGGAGGGATGGCCGGTCGCATGGCCAAGCTCGTGCAGGGCGGTGCGGTGCCAGTCAATGGTCTCGAAATACGCCTGCGGAGGCGGCACCTGCACGTAGTCGTGCGCCGGCACATAATAGGCGCTATTGCCGCCGATGCGGAAATCGATCCCTGTCGCCTTGATCAGTGCCTCGACGGCCGGTTCGATCAGTCCGGGCTCTGGTGCGGGCGGAAACACCGCCAGATCGTCGGGCAGATTTTCGCATTGCGCGACGTTGAAGACGGTGAAGCGCTTCAGAAACTGTATGGCCCGTGCTGCCTCGCCGGTCTCCCGCGCGCGTTTCTTCTCGTCGTCAGGGATGAAGCGGTCAGAATAGACGACGGTGGTCCGTGTTCGCCCTTGCGGACATGGCCGCCCAGCGATAGCGCCTGGCGGAAAGTCAGCCAGCCCTGGACGGGAAAGCCATGCTCGACGACCGCACCCCAAAGGATCAGCACGTTGATCCCCGAATAGGCACGGCCAGAGGCGGCATTGGCCGGCATGGCGAGGGGTGCTTGCGCCGCCGCCGTGCCCCAGGGCACCCAGGGAAAGCGCCCAGCCTCCAGCTCGGCGATGATCTTGTTGGTGATGTCATCATAGAGGCTTGCCCGGTCGGCGCCGGCGCGAGCGTAATGTCTGGACATCGGGTTTCTCCGCGACGGGCGCCGGAGGCCTCTCCTCCAGCTCTCAACCCGTCACGGCAAACCGGTCCGTACTCTCGCTCTAGAGGCTAGCCCAGGCCTCGAGGGGGACGCTCCCGGACTTGGGGCAAAGGCGGTCCGCGCCAATCAGTAGTGTCGCTGACCTATGGTTATTGCTGCCGGACTGCGTGCCGAATGCGGTCGGTAAGCGTTTGTGCGACGTCGAAATAACCTTCCCAGGCTTCGCGCAACTGAGCCCGCGCGGCGGCGGCGAAGACATCGAAGCCGTTGGCGTTTTTCGCAGGTGGGCAACTCATCCCAGCTGACAGGCACCGCGCACGACGCCCCCGCGCGTGCCCGAGTCGACCAGGGGCAGATTGCAGTGGAGCCCTGGCCGTTGCGCAGGTAATCGAGAAACATTCGGCCCTTGCGCTTCGCCTTGCTCATATTGGCGACGAAGCGCAACGGATCTGTACGGGCCAGCAGTTCGGCGAAGTCCTGGCAGAAGCTCTTGACCTCGTCCCAGTCTGCCTCCGGGAGGAGCAGGACGACCACATGAACGCCCTTGCCGCCGGACAGCAACGGCCACGACTGCAATCCAAGCGCTTCCAGAATGCTCCGAATGTCGAGGGCTGCCTGCTTGACGGCAGCAAAGCCCAAGCCCTGTCGGGGTCGATGTCGAAGATCATGCGGTGCGGCAGATCCGGCTGCTGGCGACGGCTTCCCCAGATGTGGAATTCGAGCACGTTCGTCTGGACGCCCGCGATCAGCCCAGCCAAGTCATCGACCACGAGATGCGGCTTTCCTTACCGGACACCTTCTCCAAGTGGCCATCATGGATGGCCCTGGGCACGCCTGGCAGGTTGTGCTTCTGAAGAAGGTCTGCTGCAGGTCGCCGTGAGTATCGCGCACCAGCGACAGCGGCCGATCCTGAATGTGCGGCAGCATCTTCTCGGCGACCACTGCGTAGTAGGCGGCGAGCGTGGATTTGGTCACCTTGGTGCCTGGATACATGACCTTGTCCGGATGCGTCAGCTTGACGCCGACAGCAGCGGCGATCTCGTTGCCGGATCGAGATTGGCCGAGTCTCTGGGCCGTTTGCGCCTTTTGTTGAGAGTGCCGTCTACTCGGACATGAGGAACTCGGATACATGTCAATACGCTGCCTGGGATTCGGTTCCATGCCCAAGCACCGCGCCGGCGACCGTCGGCGCTCAAGGAAGAACGGCGCATAAGCCGCAGTCCTGCGCGCGGCCGCAACAGCGGACAATTGTCACGCGCAGGACGGAGGAAATTCGCCCCCCGCCGCGGGCGGTGAACAGGACAGCCGTAGGAGCGTCAGCATAGCGCCGGCCGCAGGACGGGACGCGGGACCGACTGTCCCCGTCCGCGGTGGTCCGCATGTTTTGGTTCGAAGCCCACCGGCTGAGATCGCGCAGTTCAGTTCTCGACAGTCCGACCGCTGATCCGCGATGATGCAAACAGGATTGAACCACACCAGAGCCGAGTTTGGCTGCAAGAAATCGATCTGGTCTTGCACCCTTTCGGCTTCTTCCTCAATTGCGTTGCAGCTTGTGAATTCCAAGCCTGACAGGCCCTCCCCTGTCACAACTCGTGCAGAAAGCGCTCGCTCGACCGAACTGAGAATGCGGCTTTTCCATTGCGCTCAATGAGGCGTTTTGCCGTTGCATGGTGCGAACATGATCTGCAACAAGCTCGCAACACATGCCACTCGCGAAATGTCGAGCGCCCATACAGGCCACCGTGAACGCTGCCAGGCGCTCTCAAGCGTCAACGCCGGTTGCTGTTTAGCTGGCGACGTCCCTTGGCACGCTTTCGGTCGGAGAAAAGCGAATATCCGCCGTCCTCCCGAAATCTGCAGCGACGCATGAGCCCCGGGCTTGACCCATTGCGTCGCCGAGATTTATTCCCTTGGGCGCCGGCATGGTGTGCCCCAGGAACCTCTTCCACAGTCGCTAGCCAATAGCGGGGCTCGAATTGATGCGGCTGAGCCCACAAATTGGTCGATCGCGCGGCCAATCGAAAGCCATGAAGAGAGGTGGAAACCCTGTAGTGCCGAAGTATCACGTTGAGGGGATGGATGGTGCTACGCAGACGGCCATACGGACAGTCAACGCCCATGTGGGCTGCGCTAACGCTTCGACGCGCCATCAAAGCATTGACCATGTTGGGGGGCGATCGCACCGCTGATGGCCAGCGAAGGCCAACAAGTGGTCCGGCTACCCTTGGAGCCAATCCGCATTTCTGGCGATTTTTCCCTGGAGCAATCAGTGCATTGACATGAACTCGGCCGTTTTATTGTTCCTTGCTGAGTGCAGGTAATCGTGCCGGAACTCAGCAAGAAAGGCCAGTCCTTCCCAATCATGGATGGTCAATTGGCCATTCACAAGTGATGTAAGGTGCTTCTCCCGAAGAGACTTGAGCGTGCGGTTGATGTGGACTGCCGACAGCCCTGTCGCCTCGCCAAGGTCAGCTTGAGTCACACCAAAAGCGCAGGTTTGATCGGACGCAAGTCCGGCATCTTCCATACGTAGCATGATTTCACAGAGAAGGTGGGCCACTCGGCCAAGCGCTTGGCGCTTCCCGACATTGACCACCCATTCGCGAAAAATCGATGCATCAACCAGTGTCGTTCGCCAAAGATTTGCCGCCAGCCTGGGGTGGCGTTCGCAGAGCAGCCGGATAGCCGAGTGATCTATGAAGCCAACACTGCAAGCGCTCACCGTTCGAACGTCGCTATCCAACAGATCGAGGTGCAGGCTCAACAGATCGGGCATGTCGCCAGGCACATGATAAGCAGTGACCTGACGCTTCCCGTCTCCTGTTACCTTCGAGGTGCTGGCTAAGCCAGCCAGGACCATTATGCACCGGGACGGCTGGTCGCCTTCCCGGACCAAGTTCTGGTTTGCGCCAATCGCAACGATCCTTATTCTTACCGCGTCGAGAGCTTGACGCTCACCTGACGTGAGGGTGAAGGCACGATGGAACTTGGCGGTTAAGGGGCTTTGATAAAGCATGTCGGCTCTCCGTTTGGGCGGGAGCGCTATGGTCTCTCAGTCACCCGCGGCCAGCAGAACGCGAATGATGCCCGACCTTATATCATAAACACCGGACCGACTTAACCTGTGATAAGTCTGGCACTGCTTCCGATGGTCCTTTCCCCATCGGCAAACACAGGCTCAACAGGATTGGTGCTTACGAGGGAAGCGGCCCATCATCGGGCCTCGAGTTGCGCAGCTGCGGCAGCAGCTATAATAGATCGTTCTCAAATTCGAGGACTCACACCATGACCGACGCCCCCGACCACGCCGCTGAACTGGTAGAACTCACGGCGGATGTGGTATCCGCGTACGTCAGCAACAATCCCGTGCCGGTCGCGGGCTTGGCGGACCTGATAGCCTCAGTGCACGGGTCGCTGTCTGGGATTGGCCATCGCGTGGCTGCCGCGACCGAAGAACCAGTGCCTGCGGTAAATCCAAAAAGGTCAGTATTTCCCGATTACATCATCTGTCTTGAAGATGGTAAGCGGTTCAAAACCCTTCGGCGACATCTGCGCGTGGATTTCGGTCTCACTCCTGACGCGTATCGAACGAAGTGGAACTTGCCATCCACTTATCCGATGGTCGCTCCCAACTATGCGGCCTCACGGTCTGCCATGGCGAAGTCGATCGGTCTGGGTAGGAAGGCACCGCAGCCCACGGCAACTGCAACGGGCAAGGCAAGGCCGACGGCTAAGGCTAAAGCGTAGCTTCCGCGATCACACCATTACCACCGCGGCACCAATCGGCGATGTATGCATCGCGGCGGACCTGTCCGCTCTTGGCCGGTGCCCACCCAGGTTCCCCAACCCATGGCGCCGGCCATTTGTGGCCCACACCTCAGCTTCGTATTGCTGCCCAATCTTTTCTTGTTGTAGGCCGCTTACGACGTTAATCTCCGCTTGGCCTGATTGCTGGGAGGCAACGCCATGGCTGACATAATTCCAATTCGCAAAGCACGCCCTTGTGTCGAAGTTGGCAAACCCTGTGGCGAGTGGTTTGTCCGCGTGATCGAGGAAGACCAGGAACTCACCCGATCATTCAAGCTCGAATCCTATGCCGTGGCCTTTGCAGAAGGCCAAAGGTCGCGTCTGCATCTCAACACGTTTTCGCGGCTGTAGAGCAAGCCTATGCAGAGGTCCGCAGGGTTACTGGCGAATTTGGGCGATAGCATCGAAGCCATCGCCGGCCACATTGCGACCATGGAAACGCGACAACTGCACCAATAGCTCAAGTCGTTGCCATCGAGATCGGAAATCGCCAGCGCGGAAATGGTGATGGGCATCCTCGTCTATCGAGAGGTTGAACTGCGCCGCCGGCGGGGGACGGGCGGCAACGTGCTGCCCTTCCCCGGTCTCGGGACTCCACCTATCCAGCACTAGGCAGCGACGCCGGACCTGTAAGAGGCCATCGGATAGCGCATCCCTGTCGGTGATTGTTCACGTTCTTGAGCAGCACTTCATGCGGATCCTGCACGGCCTGGTGATTGTCGCAGATCGGCGACAATCGGGCCGACGATTGCCTTGTGCAGCCGTTCCGCCTCGATCTTGAAGCGGGCGAGCTGTTCCTGCGAAACGTGTTGTGAGGGGTTTTCGTCTTGACCATGGTAGCGAACTCCGTTGAGGGGATCGCCGCAAACGGTTCTTGCACAAAAAAGCCCGTCGCGGTGAGCGACAGGCTATTATGACATCAGGGGATTAGAACTTGTAGGCGATGCCGAAGCGAACCTCGTTGGTCTTCAGATCAACGTCGGCATTGACCAGACCACCAAAGGATTCTGTACCGAAGTCGGTATAGCGATACTCGCCTCGCAGCAGCAGATTGTCGGTCATGGCATAATCCAAGCCCACGCCTATCGTCCATCCTGTGAATGTATCTCCGAACGAAGGTCCGCCTCCATTATTACTTATGTCGACATCGCCAAACGCAACGCCACCCGCAATATAAGGAAGAAAGCGATCAACGGCATATCCTAGGCGCAGTCTTGCCGCCGCACTCCAGTTGAGTTCTTCGGTGGCGATGCCGCCCGGGATCGGGATACCAGGAGCGCTGAAGACTTGGCCGCTGCCATCAACATTCGCATATACGACGTCCAGCTCCGCGCCAATCACAATGTTATTGGACATCTGATAGTTGTAACCGGCGTAGACGCCACCAAGGAACCCGTCGGGATCTGTGTCGACAAAGCCCGGCCCACCGATTTCGTCTATGTTGCCATTCCCCCAAGCATAGCCTGCCTGTAGGCCGACATACCCACCCGTCCAGCTAAAGACCGGCGCGGCTTCTGCAACGATGGCATCGGCAGCATACGCCGACGAAGCCAGCAGAGACAACGACAGACCAAGAAGCAGCTTCTTCATAGGTGATCTCCTGTAACTAACCTTTTTGGTAGCAGAGCGCGCCGATTGATGCAGTTGTTTTTCTGCCACAGTTGGC
Source organism: Mesorhizobium sp. M0058 (assembly GCF_040323095.1). NCBI lineage: Bacteria > Pseudomonadati > Pseudomonadota > Alphaproteobacteria > Hyphomicrobiales > Phyllobacteriaceae > Mesorhizobium > Mesorhizobium sp. M0058. Next base: position 446,709 of record NZ_JAMYUQ010000002.1, on the reverse strand, counting down.
CGAATTCAAATCGGCCGCCCGCACTTACATGAGAACCTTATGCCAACTCGCTGGTGGCGATCGGATCGCCCCTCGCCACAGTGGGCAACTGCTCGGCCACCCAAACTGTCCGGAACCTTCAGGCCGGGAACACTCATTCCGGTATCCCAGAATTAACATCGAGGAGGGTACGATAAAGGCTGTCGACCTCCTTGTCGTCGAACGCCTCGGTCAGCTCGCTTTCCGCAATCCCCTCAGCCTCCGCGTCGGCGATTAGGCGCTTTGCGAGCTGCTCGATCTCCGCTCGCTCTTTCGGCGCACCGGCGTCGGATAGATCGTGTTTTTTTATCCATTGGTTCAAAAATAGGACGGCCGGCTTGCTCATTCGGAAACACCTGGGGCAAAGTGCACGACGGCATCGACCAGCGTCCGATATAGGCTATCAACCTCTTCGTCGATCTCTTCGCGCTCGATCGTCAAGGCTTTAGCGTCGGCATACAATTTGTGTATGTACTCACTTACCGAAACGGCGTCGGTTTTAGCCGTTTCGGGGAAATTGTTGCCGATCCAGCGATCGAGAAAGTTGACGCCGCGTGTGCTCATGAAGCCTAAGCTCGATCCAGCGCTTAGGTTCCAGCAGGGCGCTCGACGGCAGCTTCGTCGACCTCGGCTTCCATTTCGTCGTTGACAGTCTTGGTCTTGCCGAAGGCGGCCACCGGCTCACCGTCAAAGCCCTGCAGCCACGCGTCGGCATGCTCTCCCCAGTAGGCTGGCACCGCACGTCTCCTTGCCATCCTTGCTCGCTTGGGCGTACATCCAGGCGTAGGTGGCGCGCTCCTGATCTTTCCTAGCCACGGCCATCTGTGTCATCCTCTCGGAAGTCCTGCAGTGAGGCGTGGCGCAGGTCATCCTCGCCGCGCAGGTGCTTTACGCGGCCGATCAGCCCCGGCTTGACCCATTGCGTCGCAGGCCGCTTCATGACGCCCTTGGGCGCCGTGCCTGGGTGCTCTTGGACGCGTTTCCATAGCCTCTCGCGCATTTCCCGGTTCAAGGTGACGAACGCGCTGCCGACATAGCGCCCTGTGCCCCGCTCGGCCATGAGAGCGAAAGCCGGCTTGCCCGCTTCACGCTCGACGCCGAGCAGATCGAACTCGTCGATCGCATAGCACTTGGCCTTCAGCCAGTTGGCTGACGGACCGCTGCGGTATTTGCTGTCCTTCCGCTTCGACACCATGCCTTCAAGTCCGGCTTGGTCGAGCAAGTGGAGGATCGCCTTGGCTTCGCCGGGCAGAGGCTCGCTGAACTGAATACGCCGCCCGGGCTTGATCATGCTGGCCAGGATCTCGCGCCGCACCTCAAGCGCCATGTCGCGCAGATCGTGCCCATTGAGGTGCAATAGATCGAAGGCGACGAAATAGAGGTCTTGCTGTCGGCGGGTGATCGCTTTGCGCAGATCGCCGAAGTCCGAAAGGCCAGCTTCGTTCAAGACGATGATCTCACCGTCGACAATCGCGCTTTCGGCACCAAGACTCTTTGCCTCCCCCACCAGGTCGCGATATTTCGCAGTCCAGTCGTGGCCGTTGCGCGTATAAATGCGTGTGCCGTCTTCATCGATGATCATCTGCGATCGGTAGCCGTCGAACTTGACCTCGTGGGTCCAGCCTTCACCCTCGGGAGGGTTCTCCACAAGGGTCGGCATCAACGGCTCGATGAACTTCAAACGCATGCACTGATCCGCCCTCCGGCGATTCAATAAGATTGAGCTAAAATAGTTCCGAAACCGGAAATCAGCCTCTTGGGTGCAACAAACACGTCAACTCGGCGTTGCGGGATGAGCGAAGGAGGAATCGATATGGCCGACGACAAGAGCAAGCGGGACTTTCGCGATCGGGACCGGGTCTCGGCCGATGAGGATTATGAAGTCGAGTATTTCGCAGCCAAGGCCGGGATCACCCCGCAGCAGGTCAAGGAATTGATCGCGAAGCACGGCAACCAACGCGAAACGCTGGAGCGAGAAGCGAAGGCTCTGCGGAAATAATGACCAGGCTATCGGATCTCGGCAGACCAATAATTGGGCACCGACATGAAGGCCCGCCCGCGAGCGAACTCGCGCATTTCCTCCCTTGCCCTGTTTGCGGGCAACAGATCGATATGCGCGATTTTCGCCAGGTCGCTTATCATGCCGATCCGGATCACGATCAGCCTCTCGAACTAGACGCTTAGGAACACAAGTGTCGAAATACCACGTTGAGGAAATGGATGGCGATACCGTGACGGCTACCCACATCGTGCACGCGACAACGCCGATCAGGGCGGCGCGGGAAGCGACGGAGCGCGACGTCACCCTGCGCACCAGCGAACCCATTTGGATCAGGGTTGCCGACGAGAAGCGCGGGCACGTCTTCGAATACTGTTTCAGCCTGTAGCTGGCGATCCAACCCGGCTGAGTTTGGATGGCATACCATGCCGTCGACTTCGATACGCAAGTTCGACTATGACCCGAACACCAGGGTTCTCTCGGTTTGGTTTGTAGCGAGCGGGAAGCATTACGAGTTTTTGGACGTACCTGCTGAGGCCGTTGCCGCGTTCAAAGCTGCCTTTGCCAAGGGCGTCTATTTTAACAGCCACATCCGCAATCGTTATGCATTCCGGCTCGCGGCAGGGAGGGCAGCAGCCGCATCGGGCGATTGACAGAATTTCAGATTCGAGGCGGCCCGCGCCATCGCAGGGGAGCAACTGTGCGAATTGACCAGGTTCCGAGGGCAAACGAAAAGCCGGCCGGCCGGGCCAGCGGGCGCGTATTATACTAAGCTAAGTGCTGGGCCTATTTGCCCATCATCATCGCAGTTTTGCAGAAGTTTTCATGGGCCTGTCGGACAGGTCTGCCACGACGGCGTGACCCACGGCGACGGGTCGGCAAACAGCGCACTCCTGCGCATCCACTGGGCTTACGAAGTCGGTCGGCTGCTCTGCGATCATAGTGCCCTTATCGGAGAACCGCGCTGAGCTCCGCGCAGTCACCGGTCTTGGCTACGGCCGGATCTATGATCAAAGCCCTGAGCCGGAGCCATCCGGGGTCTACGCCTGCCGCCCCGTATTTATTGTCACAACAAGGGGAACAACGGCAGCTCGGCCGTGTTGGGCCAGTTAAGCAATATTGCAGGAGCACAACATGCATTTCGTCAAAGCGCTTTTGGCTGCGATCACCATCGGTCTCATCAGCCCGGGGGCAATGGCTCAGACCGCGACGCCGTCCCCGCAGGAATTTGTCAAAGCAGCTGCGAGTTCAGACATGTTCGAGATCCAGTCGAGTGAGTTGGCGCTGCGGAAATCGAAGACATCACGAGTGAAGGAATTCGCTCGCATGCTGATCAAGGACCACACGACTTCTTCCAAGCGGCTCATTGCGGCGGCAAAGAAGGACGACGTCGCAGTGGCGCCGGAGATGACAAGCAAGCATGCTGCCCAATTGGAAGCGTTGAGCAACGACAGCAGCGGGGCGTTCGATAACGCCTATATCGACGCCCAGGTGGCAGCGCACCAGGAAGCCCTGACGCTGATGACCTCCTATGCAGAAAACGGTCAGGCAAAACATCTGGCGGCTCATGCGAAAAAGACCGCGCCGGTGATCCGGCAGCATTTCAAACATGCCCAGCAACTGAGCAAGAGCGGTTCTCAGGGCTGAGTGGATCTGGCCACGACGTTGGTTCTTCGCGGCGCTGTGGAGTCTGTGGCCAACACTGCCTCCGCCCTCAGGAACGCTGCAACCTTTAAGCGGTGGTCGATGCAGGAACTCTAAAGGTGCGTCGCTCAGGTAGTCCGGCGTGCAAGCACCAGCGTCGTCGAATTTGCCAAACGAACAGGAGACCTGACATGCCAAAGCTAAACGAGACCTCGCATTCGAGACGAAGTGACTTCGCCAATGATGAACCCATTCGCCCGGAGGATGCCGCCGTGTTGGACAGCCCCGTGGGCCACGAAGACAGGCACGGCGCGGAGCCAGGTTTCGTGGGAGCCGACGATGTCGACCAGCCGCTCGGCGCAAGGCCCCGCAGCGAAATTACCGGTCGTCATGATGAAGGGGCAGGCGCCAATGAGACGATCGACGGCTTAAGCGAAACCGAGGAACTGACCCGCAGCTACGCCGAGGACATACCAACCGGTGACAATGATGAGGAGGAGGAAGACATCCCTGTCTTCGAAAGAGGCCGAAGCAACACCGAACTCTGAGCGCGCCAGGTTGAACCCCGCACGGTGAGGAACATGACAATGAGCACATTCGGACTTCGGGTTGCGTCTTTGGGGCTCCGGGCCTTTTTGGGACTGGCGGCCTCGCTGACTTTGGGCGTCGAGGCATCTGCGCAGACAAGTCAGCCCGCGCAGCAATCCGGCGACTCGTCGCAAACAGCCAAGCAGGGTCGACTGCCGGCGCAAGGATCGTCGCCGACCGCCAAGGATGATGTCGGCGTTGACGTCTCGCTCGGCCGGCCGGAGGTGAAGCAACAGGTTGCAAGACATCTGGGAGTGGCTGAGACCGAGTTGCCACTGGCGGTGCACGTACCGATCGCGCTCGCTTCGCAAGTCTGCGGGCAAGAGGTATTTACCGCCCGCGCCAATGTAAACCGAAGCTGCACCGCGACGAAATTCATTCCGGAAATCGCCGAGGCGGCACGCAACCATCCACAAACCTCCGCGGTACCGGAGCAGTAGCACCGAAAATGTCCGAACCCGGCGCGACGGTCGTGCCATGCTTACCCGAGGGTAGCGCTCCAACCCGGGGTAAATCAGCCAGCCCCACCGCCGTCTGTTTTTGGCGGCATGCATGATGGCGTTCGCCGCCATCTCTTAACCAATGTGAATGCTGTTGCTCCGCAGCCACGCTACGAGATCCTGTCCGAAGCGGAGGCAGGCAGATGCCACTGGAATCCCTGATCGATCAATATGTGAGCAGCCGCAAGCGGCGGGGTCTTTTGTCGATACGGCACGCTCTCGAGGCGTTGAAAGAGGCCGTTCCGGCGCTGTCGATCGGCGAAAGCCATCTTGTCAATATGATCGCCGAGCGAGCGCTCGCCTTTGGCCTCGCCATCCACTTCGATCATTCCGGCGAGAATGCCGGGTAGACTCCACGAGCGTCTGCTGATGCTACAGGACGAGGAACTCGGTGTTCGCGTAGCTTCATTGCCTGGTGGGCGGATCTTTCCGAGGCTGCTCCCATCCGTGTTCTGGGCGGGTGGTTAAAGTCGCCGAAGCGATGCCACGGCGTGCACCGAGCCCACCCCGGCATTGGACAAGCTCCCCCAGCTTTCGCCAGTTGGAGCTTTCGTCTACTCGCAGCAGCCCTAGCGAGGCTCGATCAGCCTCCGCGTTCGGCGGTCTCGGAAGTTTTGCTCCAGCGGGCGGTTCGGGCCGGCGAATTGAGGTTGAAACGAGAAGATGATGACGGACAACAAAACCGAGCGTGATTTTCGCGACAGGAACCGGGTCTCGTCCAACGAACGCAACGAACTCTTCCATTTTGCCCAGCAGAACGGCATCACGCCTGAGCAGGTGATGGAGCTCATCAAAGCCGTCGGGAATGACCGCGCCTCGTTGCGGCTGCGAAGGAATTGAAATCAGTTTCCCGGGGCGGCTCGCTTACGGCATGAAGCCTCGCTGCCGAGGAGAACCTTGAGCCGTGGTGAGAATTTGAGTGTAGCATCATCCTGACGCACACGCGGAGCAGGTCGAGCGTGAAAGTGAAAATTGTACCCCTGCCCAACATGCGGCAAGCGCTGGAGGTTCGAGGCTGCGCAGATCGGCTATGGTCACCCCGAACCATAATCCACTCCAACCCGAGTCCTGGACGCACGGCGTGGCACCGAGCCTACTTCCTGCCGTCGTTCAATAATAATCCCGCGCCGCAGTCAGCCAGCGAGATCACCGTCGTCTGCCGGACGCGTGTCGGCTTCCAAACTGACAACGCACCGCCTTTGTAGCGACGCTTTCCAGCCACGATCACCTGCGCAGCTTTGCCGCGCTCGCTGCGCACCAATAAATTCCATCTCCTTCCCTCACACTGATCTTGTTCAGGCGGTCGTTTTGCCGCTGCGGTAGGCGCTGTCCTTCCGCTTCGATCGCGGTAGCGCCCAGTATCAACGCTGCCAGATCAAACCGCACAATCAGCACCTCAAAGCTGATCAGCAGAAGCAGCAGTGAATCAGGACCTCGTCGATCAGGGTCAAAGGGCCAAGCACATATGTCTGGGCACGGTGACCGTGGCATAGCCGGCGCTGCAATGACGGCGTCGGTGCCCGTCTTGTGGAGCCGGAAAGCCCAACTTAGAAAACAGTCGGCGGTGCCGATCTCGAAGAAATTCTAGCCCGGCACGGTGAACAGGCTGGGGGCCGCATCGCGATCTAGGGTTCAGCACAACTCCGGCGGCATCGAGACGATCGACCTCAGCCCGGTCGGCGGCCCTCGGCCACGTCCATGACCAGCACGCGCAGCATGGTCAGCTGGCGCTTACCCTCCATGGCGCGCCCGTCGGCGACGGTCTGTCTCTTTCGGCTCAGGAAAACGTCACTCTGAGTTTGCTAAACGCGGTGCTGGACCGGTTACCACGCGTCAGATCTGGATCATCACCTTGCCGGCCTCGATTCTCATCGGATAGATCGCGAGCTTGACGCAGACCGGCGCGCCCTTGACCTGGCCGGTCGCAGAGCGGCCAATGTGCTTCAAGGCATTCGATGACGTCGTCGATCACCAGCCCTTCGGCTAGATGCGCCTTCTCATGGGTCCAATATCCGTCGGTGGCGAAGAGCTCGTCATCGGGCGAGCGGCAAACCGCGAGGATCGAAGCAGATGACATACTCTTCCTCGATGTCATCGACCGCGCACGCTTCAATCCAGTCGGCCATCTCCGGCTCCCGCACCATCCGCTATGGCTATTCAGCCGCCGCCGACATATCCACCTGGTGAAATTCGCCGCGATAGGGTCTGGCTGTCGGCGGCAATTCGCGCTTGAGATAAAAATCCTCGTACCGCAGCTGCTTCAGCAGCACCGGCCAGACCTCGCGATAGGCATGCCACATCGACGGGTTCGCTACCGGCAGGTCGTGCTTGATCAGCTCGTGCAGCCTCGGCAGCGCATGATAGGGCACCATCGGGAACATGTGGTGTTCGACGTGATAATTCATGTTCCAGTAGATGAAGCGGCTGACCGGGTTCATGTAGACGGTGCGGGTGTTCAGCCGATGGTCGACCACGTTGTCGGCCAGGCCGATATGCTGCAGCAACCCTGTCAGCACCATGTGCCAGCTGCCATAGAGGCGCGGCAGGCCGATCAGCACCAGCGGCAGCAGCGACCACGTGAACAGCGCCAGCCCGACTGTCGCCGCATAGATGGCGACATGCCAGCGCGCAGCGATCACCGCCTTGTGCTGCTCCATCTCGGGGATATAGCTCTTCTCTTCATCGGACAGCTTGCCGAACGCCTGGCGCACCAGCGCCGGCAGCGAATAGCGGAAATCGAGAATACCGGTGAAGGCGAGCGCCGCCCGCAGCAGATCTGGGGGGCGCATGACGGCGATTTCGGCATCGCGGCCGACGATGATGGTATCGGTGTGATGGCGGGCATGGCTCCAGCGCCATTGCACGGGGTTGCGCATCAGCATGAAGCTTGAGATCTGGTAGACGACATCGTTCATCCAGCGCGTCCGGAACGCGGTACCGTGGCCGCATTCGTGCCAGCGCGAGTCGCTGGACGAGCCGTAAAGCACGCCATAGACGAACAGGAACGGCACCACCCACCACGTGGCCCAGAACCATACGATGCCGGCGGCCGACACCAGGATCGCGGCGACCCAGATGATCGTGTCGCGGATCGCCGGCCCGTCGGAGCGTTGCATCAACTCCTTGATCGCCTTGCGCGGGACATCGGTGTGATACCATTCGGCCGAAGCCAATCCGGTCTCAATGGCGCGCTTGGTGCTTTCACCGACCAGGCTGTAGTCGCGCTTCCTGCTTGCCGTCATCGTCATCTCCGCTTTCCCGCCTGCGCTCCGCAAGGGCCGCCTGGGGCCGGCCGGGCCGCGCCTGCTTCCGTATTCCGGCGCACTTCCCGCCCGCCGCGGCAACCGATCGTGCGTTTCAAGCCGGTCACGCCTGCAGTCTCGCAAAAGCGCCCGACGGCGCAGGGTAATCCTGTTGCGGCTGCCGGGCGATCGACCCTATCCTCGCTTCCGCTTGGGCGATCTGGCCGGCACCGTCGAGCACCCGGAACACGGCGTCATAGGAGCGGCTTTCGCCATGGTCCAGCCAGATCATCTCGCCCCGTTCGCGCGCGGCGAGATTGCCCAGAACATGATGCGTCGAAGGTTCGATTCCCAACGCATATAGGCCGGCCTGGAAGTTCTGCCACTGATAGGTGCAGGGCAGCTGATCCTTGCGGGTAACGACCTCGAAGCCGAGGCCCAGGTGGTCATTGACGACGGCCACCGGCACCTCGCCCGCCGCATCGGAGCCAAGCTCGTGCTCCCAGACCTGCTCGCTGAACCCCAGCTGCGGCGCCGGCACGGTTCGGTAGCCGACTTTCTGCGCCTCGTAGCGTTCGCCGGCGTGCGCCGCCCAGACGACATCCCGGATCGGCGCCAGGTAGCGCGAACCCTCGTCGAGCAAGGGATGGCTGACATTGACGTGATAGAAATACATATGCGGCGTGCGGCTGAAACCGTGATTGACGACGCGGTCCGACAGGCGGATCTCGCTGCCGCCGACATCGGCCTCGATGCGGCGCAGCAAATGGAGATCCTCGCCGAACACGGTTGCCTGCTGGACGATGCCTTCCGCCCACAGCACGCAGCGGTCGCCGTCCCAGGCCTCGCCGTAGCCGGTCAGCCGCGCCGGCACGGTGCCGATGCGGCCATGCAGCGAGTGCAATACCCGCTTGCGCCCGGGATAATTGTAGCTTTCGGCCGGCACGTCTTGCCGGCCCAGTATATGATCGAGGCCGCAGGTGACGAGCAGCCCCGAGAACGACCGGCCAAAGGCGAAACCGTCCTCCCCTTCATGCTCGTGCAGTCCGGGGTGGCGAAAGCCACTCGGCGAATGCCAGCCGATCGCCTGGCCCCGGAAGTCGCAATCGGCGATATCGAGCGCCCGGTCGACCAGCGCCGTGAAGCGCAGGCCGGAGCCGGTGCGGAACTCGAGCATCCGGATGCCGCGCTCCACGCCGTCGCCGAGCGTCATCAGCCGCACGCCGGCAAACTGCGACAGCATGCCGGACCGCTCGGCCACCTGCCTTCGCGACAGCGTCTTGCCGTAAAGCTCTACCATGCGACGTCCTTCACTTTGCCCTCGCCTCCTTGAGCAAGGCCGACATGTCGGCGCCGGTGATGATGCTTTCCACCGTCAACAGGTCGGTGTCGGCGACCGTCTGTTCCGCGACGATTTCGCCGCGGCGCATGACGATGATGCGGTCGGCGACCTGGAACACGTGGTGGATGTTGTGGGTGATGAGCAGCACCGAGTGGCCGGCGTCGCGCACCTCCTTGACGAAGCGCAGCACGCCGTGGGTTTCCTCGACGCCAAGATTGTTGGTCGGCTCGTCGAGTATGATCACCTTGGCGGCGAACTGCATGGCGCGCGAGATCGCGATCGATTGCCGCTCACCGCCCGAGAGCGTGCTCACCAGTGCATCGGCATCGAGCTTTTTCGAAATGCCGACCCGCTTCAGCAGCGCCGAGGCGGCGTTGCGAAGCTTGGCGAGATCGAGCGGCGCAAACACGCCGAGCCAGCCGAAATTGACCGGCTCCCGGCCCAGGAAAAGATTGCGCGCGATGCTGAGGTCCGGCGCGAGCGATGTGTCCTGATGGATGGTCTCGATGCCGAGGTCCATCGCGTCGCGCGTCGAGCGGATCGATGCCTTCTCGCCGCGCACGAAGATGTCGCCGTGGTCGGCCGGGAAGACGCCGGAGATCGCTTTGATCAGCGTTGACTTGCCGGCGCCATTGTCGCCGAGCAGGGCAACCACCTCGCCTTCGTTGAGGGTGAACGAGGCGTTCTTCAGCGCACGCACGTTGCCGAAGGACTTTTGCAGGTCTTGCAGACGCAGCACTTCCATCGTCAGCTCCTTGCGGCGTTCTTCTGCAGCAAAGCGTGCAGGATGAGCATGGCGAGGATGATGACGCCGACGAAGATGTTGTATGCCAAGCCCGGCACGCCGATCAGCACGATGCCGTTGCGGATGGCGCGCAGCATCAGCGCGCCGACGATGGTGCCGAGGATGGTGCCGCGCCCGCCGGTGAGCGCCGTGCCGCCGACCACCACCATGGCGATCACTTCGAGTTCGTAGCCGGTGCCGGCCACCGGCGAGGCGGCCGAAATCCGGAACGCGCTGATCATGCCGGCCAGCCCGGCCACCACCGAAGTCAGGATGAACAGCCAGATCTTCACCGCGTCGGCCGGCACGCCGCGCGCCACCGCTGCGTTGCGGTTGCTGCCGATGGCGCTGATCCAGTTGCCGAGCTTGGCGTAGCGCAGGATGTAAATCGCCAGCAGCGACAGGCCGATGAACCACCAGAGCGAGGTGTAGAACCGGAACGAGCCTACATTGAAGCTGCCGGCAAGCAGCGTGACGAAGAAGCCGGGCTGGTCCCACGACTTCAGGGGGAATCCCTGCGTGATGTAGAGCGCCGCGCCGCGCACGACGAGCAGCATCGACAGCGTGACCAGGAAGGAGGAAATGCCGATCTTGGTGACGATCAGCCCGTTGATGGCGCCGATCGCGATGCACAGCACAAGCCCGGCCAGGAGGGCGACGCCGATGTCGATACCGCCATTCTGCACCAGCAGCATCACCACGACGGGCGCAAGGCCGAACACGGCGCCGACCGACAGATCGAACTCGCCCGCCGTCAGCAGCAGCGTCATGCCGAGAGCGATGATGCCGAGCTCGGGCAGGAACGCCATCATGTTGGATATGTTGAGCGGCGACAGGAAGTTGCCGTCGGCGATGGCGAACACCACGAGCAGCACGATGAGGATGATGAGCGAGGAGAATTGCGGCGAACGCAGCAGCGCAGACCTGCCCTTCGCTCGCTGCGTGTCGTCGTCTGCTGTGATTGCCATATCTGTCAGGACCATGCGTTTCGTCCGGCGCCCGCCATTTCGCGGCGGGCGCCGATTGTCGTCACTTGTTGTAGAGTTTCAGGATCGGCTCGACGCTCGAGGTGTCGTAGAGGCTGAATGTGTGAATGTCGTAGCCGATCGGCTCGCCAGAGGCCGCAAGCCCGAGCAGCGCCACCGGCATGAAGCCCTGCGCCGACGGGTACTGCCAGGCCGCAGCATTGACGAAGCCGGACTTGACCGCCTCGGCCGTCTCCTTTGAGTTGCCCCAGCCGACGACCGGGACCTTGCCGGCCGACACACCGGCCCCGTCGAAGACGCGTTTGATGCTTGCTGCCACGGAATCGCCCAGTGCAATGATTGCCGGCGGATTGTTGGCGACCATGTAGTCGGTCATCTTGGCGATGATGCCGGCCGGGTCGGTGCCGCAATCGACCACGTCGTACTTGATGCCGAGCGGATCGAAGACGCTGGCGATGCCCTCGGTCTCGAGCTGCTGGTAGCTGGCGCCCGGCACTTCGACCGGCAGGAACACCTTGTCGCCCTGCTTCACCATCTTGTGGTCGACGAGATACTTGGCCCAGATGACGCCCGCTTCCCTGAGGTCGGCCCCGACATAGGCCTGCCGCCCGGTCGCCGGATCGTCGGTGTTGAAGAACACGATCGGTATGCCGGCGGCCTTGGCGGCCTTCACCTCCTCCGTCCACAGGCCGGGCTGAGCCGAGGTGGTAGCGATGCCGTCCGGCTTGGCGGCGAGCGCCGAGTTGAAAGCCTCCTTCTGCGCCGCCATGTCGCCGCCGCTGAACGAGATCTTGCAGGTCACCTTGAGCTGGTCGCAGGCCTTGGTCGCGCCGGCATTCCAGTCGATCCAGAACGCGTCCGAAGGGCCACCATGCGACAGCAGATAGAAGGTCTTCTGGCCGTCCTGCGCGAATGCCGGCAGGCTCAAGGAGACCCCGGCTACCAGCGTTGCCGCGGCAGCCACTTTCAATGCGAATTTCAACATTCATTCCTCCCTTGGTTGGAGTTGCGCCGCCATGCGCCGGCGGCGCAACCGGCGCTCACAGGCCGTTGGCGCGGAACTTCCCGTCGAGGAATTTCTTCGCGCGCGGCACGTCGTCTTCCGAGAGATGCTCGATGATGACCGGGATGTTTGGGTGCTTTTCCGCCAGCCGCTGCAGATAGAGATCGTAATTCAGCGATCCCAGCCCGGGCGCCGGCAGCTCGATCTCGCCGACGCCGCGGAACGTGTGGCTCTCCATCGCATCCTCGTCGCCGATGTCGGCATGCTTTTCCGACTTGTCGCTGCCCGAACGCTTGACGTCCTTGGCATGTGCGATCTTGATTTTGTCGGTCAGCGTATCGAACACCTGGTTCAGGATCTGGTCCATCCGGTCGATGTTGTGGGTTTCGAAATAGTTGGTCGGATCCATCAGCAGGCCGAGGCCCGGATGGTCGACCTGCGCGAACATCTTCACCGTCTCCTCGACCGAACCGACGACATTGTTGACGTAGGTCTCGAGCAGGAAGACCGCGCCGTGGTCATAGGCGGTCTGGGCAAGCTCGGCGATCACCTTGCGGCATTCCTCGAATCCTTCCTCGGTCTTGTTCTTCGGGTGATGCACCCAGTCGGATTCGGTGTTGTAGGTACCGGTCTCGGAGATCACGTAGGGCGAGCCGAAGGCGCGCGCATTGCGGATGATCTCCTTGAGATAGCCGACGCGCTTGTCGCGCTCGGCCTTGTCGGGATGAATGATGTTGGTGTAGCCCGACACGCAGCAGATCGGCAGGTTGTTGTCGCGGAAGACGTCGCGCACCTGCTTGGCCTTGTCCTCAGTGATCTGCCCGGCCGACAGATCGATATCCCTGAAATGCAGGTCGATCTGCACCGTGTTGAAACCGAGCCCGCGGATCTTCTTTGCCGTCTCTTCGAGGCCGTACGGGAAATAGCCCGTGAAAATACCTGCCTGCATCATGATGTGAACTCCTCCCTAAGCGATTCAGTTGGCTGATTTTATCGAGATTTCGGAAACCTTGACGGTGCGGCCCTCGTCGATCGAGCGGTAGCCGGCCTCGACCAGCGCCATCGTCTTGACGTTGTCGGCAACCGATAATGCCGGCGGCGCACCGGTCTTCACCGCGTGCTGCAATTGCTCCATCACGCCGATGAAGGCATGCGGGAACCACATCGTGTCCCAGCTCGGGCTGACCCATTCGCCGCCGGTCGTCTCGGTCGAGGCATAGGTCAGCGTCGAGGCCACGCCTTTCGGCCAGCCGATCGTGCCTTTGGCGACACCCTTGGTGCCGTCGACGCGCCAGTTGATGTGCTGGTCGTCCAGATAGCCCTCCTGGCGCGGTCCGGACCAGACATCCTCCAGCGACACGGCGAGCACGCCGGAGGGAAAGCGCAGCGTCGAGACGGCGATGCCGTCGCTATGCTCGAATGTCGTGCGCGGGTCCTTGCGTGTCAGAGTGGTGATTTCCGAGGGATCGCCGAACAGGAAGCGCAGCACGTCGAGATGATGCACGCTCATATTGGCGAGCGTCAGCCGGTCGTAGTCCTGAAGGAAAGTCTGCCAGTGCGGGATCGCATGCATGTCGATCTGCGCAAAGACGATGTCGCCCAGTGCGCCGCTGTCGATGATCTGCTTCAGGACGCGCATCGACTGGTCGTAGCGCATGTTCTGGTTGACCGAGAGGATCTTGCCTGACTTGACTGCCTCGTCGCGCAGCTTCACGGCTTCATCGACCGACAGCGCCAGTGGCTTCTGCGCCAGGATCGCCTTGATGTGAGGCTGCTTCAGCGCATGGCGGATCAATGCCGGCTGCTGGTCGGGTGGAAAGGCAAGGTCGACGATCTCGATCTCGGGATTCTCGATCAGCTGTTCCGGCGTGTCGTGGACGGTCGGGATGTCCCAACGCGCGGCGACCTTCTGCGCATTGGAACGGGTGCGCGAGGCGATCGCCACCACGTTGAACTCCGCTTCGCGATAGGCTGCCAGATGGCACTCGGCCATGATCATGCCGGCGCCGATGCAGCCGATACGGTATTCTTTCGTGCGGACCTTCACGTCCGGCTCGAAGCCTTCGCTCGCCATGTCTTCCTCCCGAAGTTCTGTTTTCGCAGCCGCGATCATCTCGCCAACGCGCCTCCGTCCTGCCCGAAATAGTGCACCCGGGCCGGCTCGCAGGATATCGCTACCGCCGCATCCGGCCTGATGTCGGGCTGGCCGCGCAGCAGCGCCTTCAGCCGCGCCTCTCCGGCGGCGAGCGTTACCACCGTGTAGCCGCCAAGCGGCTCGACCTCGAACACGCGTGCCGGGCGGCCAACGCCCCCGTCGACCCAGGGCCGGACCTTGATGTCCTCCGGCCTCAGCCCGATTTCGATCGCGTCGGCCGGAGCAGCGCGATCGTCGATGCTGACCGCGCCTTCGGCGGCCTCGATGCCACCGTCGCCGCGCACCGATTTGAGGATGTTCATGACAGGCGAACCAAGCAGTCGCGCCACATAGGTGTTCGCCGGGCGGTCGTAGATCTCGGACGGGGCGCCGATCTGCCGGATCCTGCCATTCTCCAGAATGGCGATGCGGTCGGCGATCGACATCGCCTCTTCCTGGTCATGGGTGACGTAGATCAGCGTCTTGCCGAGTTCGCGCTGGATGCGCTTGAGCTCGACGCGCGTTTCCTCGCGCAGCCGCGCATCGAGCGCAGAGATCGGGTCGTCCATCAGATAGGCGTTCGGGTCGCGCACCAGGGCGCGGGCTATGGCCACGCGCTGCCGCTCGCCACCGGAAAGCTGCGCCGGCGGCTTGTGCAGGATATGGCCGATGTGGAGCTTGGCGGCCACGTCGGCGACACGCTTCTCGATCTGGGCCTCGGCGACCTTGCGCTCGACCAGCGGGAAACGCACATTGTCGCGCGCGCTCATATGGGGGAACAGCGCCAGGTTCTGGAACACCATGGCGACATTGCGCTCGGCCGGCGAGACGGTGTTGACCGGTTTGCCGCCGATCAGGATCTCTCCGGCATCAGGCGTCTCCAGCCCGAGCACGAGGCGCAGGATTGTCGATTTGCCCGCCAGCGGCGGCCCGAAGAAGCAGAAGAATTCGTTGTCATTGACGGTGAACGAGGCGTCGTCGACGGCGAGCGTCGTGCCGTAGCGCTTGCTGACATTGCGAAAGACGATATCGGCCATGTCAACCTGCCTTCATCGCAATGCCGCTGCGGGCATCGAAGACACGCACGGACGATGCCACGGGGGCGACGACGGCAAGCTCGCCGATCGACAGTCCGACATTATTGTCGAACACCGCCTTCACGGCGGTCTCGCCATCGCCGAGATGGACGACGGTCCTCGCGCCGATCCGCTCGACGAAGCTCACCGGCATGGCGAGGCCCTGCCCGCTCTGCACCAGCGACACCTGTTCGGGCCGGAAGCCGTAAAGCACCTCGGAGCGCGATCCGCGCAAGGTGGCGGCCAGCTCATCCGGCAGCGTCGGCGTGACCCCCAGCGGCCCGAGATCGACCACCAGGCCCCGATCGCTCTCCGCCGGCCTCCCCCTCAGCAGGTTCATGCCCGGGGCGCCGATGAAGCGTGCGACGAAGACGTTGGCCGGATTGTTGTAGACTTCCAGCGGCGTTCCCACCTGCTGCAGCACGCCGTGATCCATGACGGCAATGCGGTCGGCCATGGTCATGGCCTCGAGCTGGTCATGGGTGACGTAGACCATCGTCTGCCTGAACTGGCGCTGCAGCTGCTTGAGCTCGGTCCGCATCACCGCCCGGAAGGCGGCGTCGACATCGGACAGCGGCTCGTCGAGCAGGAAGATCGCCGGCTCCATGATTGCCGAGCGCCCGATCGCCACCCGCTGCAGGATGTTGACCGAGAGCCGGTCGGCCTTGCGGTCGAGCAGCGGCGTCAACTGCAGCAGCTCGGCGGTGGCGCCGACGCGGCGGTCGATCTCGGCTTTCGCCGCACCGCGCATCCGCGGCCCATAGGCAAGGTTCTGGCGCACCGTCATGTGGGTGAAGATGGCGTAGTTCTGGAAAACGAAGCCGACGCCGCGTCGGCCCATGGGCACGCCGGCCATGTCGCGCTCGCCAAACAGGATCTTGCCGCTGGTCGGCTCTTCCATGCCGGCGATCATGTTCATCGTCGTCGACTTGCCGCAGCCCGAAGGCCCGAGCAGCGCCATGAACTCGCCATCGGCGACATCGAGATCCATGGTCTTCAGCGCCGTGAACTCGCCAAAGGTCTTGACCAGGTTGCGCAGCTGGATCGCGCTCATGCCGGCACCAGCCTTGCCCGCGCCATGCGCTTCATGGCGAATACGGCAACGATCGAAAGCACGACCAGGATGGCCAGCGCGATCGCCGCCACATAGCCCCAGATCAGGTCCTGCGTCGTGACCTTGTAGATGTAGACGGAGATCGTCTCCGTGGCGACGCCGGGGCCGCCGCCGGTCATGATGTAGAGCGTGTCGAAGATCTTGAAGTTCTCGATGACGCGGATCGCCAGCGCGATGATGATGATCGTCTTCATCTTCGGCAGCACGATGGTGACGAAGCGCTGCCACGGGTTGGCGCCGAGCAGGGTCGCCGCCTTGATCTGGTCCTGCGGCACGCCGACCAGGCCGGCAAGCAGGATCAGGAACATCAGCGGCGTCCACTGCCAGATATCGGCGATGATCACCGCGATCAGCGCCAGTGTGGGGTCAGACAGCCAGGCGATGGTGACGCGGGAACCGCTGAGTGCCGACAGGATGTCGTTCAGCGGCCCGCCCGACTGGAACAGCATGAAGAACATGTAGCCGGCCACCGCCGGAACCACCATCATCGGCATCAGCAGGATCGAATAGAAGATCCGCTTACCCGGAAAATCGTCCGCGAACAGCGTCGCCAATGCCAGGCCAAGCAGGAATTCGACGGGCACGCACACGACCATGACGATGGCCGTGCGCCTCAGCGCGCTCCAGAAGCGCGCATCGGCGGCAAGGTCGGTGTAGTTGGCGAAGCTGTTCCACATCTCCCATGCGTTCCACCAGCCGAGGCCGGAGAGCGGCGACCAGTCGGTGACGCTGATGTAGAGCTGCATCAGCAGCGGGAAGACGGAGATGAAGAGCACCAAAACCTGCGCCGGCAGCGTCAGCCGGAATCCCAGCCGCGCTCCCTCGTCCCGCAGCGCGGGCTTGCCAAGCGCGGCCTTTGCGTCCTTTGAGACAGTCACGGTCACCGCGCTCATTGCTTGAGCGCGCCGAACGTCAGTCCGCGCACCAGATGGCGCTGGATGGCGATGCCCATGATGACCGGCGGCACCGCGGCGATAAGACCGAGCGCGGCCTTGGCGCCATAGAGCTGCCCGGTCATCGAGGAGGACAGCGAGGCCATGTAGACGGGGATCGTCACCCATTCACGCGTCGTCAGCAGCAGCGCGATCAGATAGTCCGACCAGTTGAGGATGAAGACGAAGAGGGCGGCGCTGGCCAGGGGTGCGCGCATCATCGGCAGCGTGATGCGCGTGAAGACGCGCAACCGCGAACAACCTTCGACAAGCGCCGCTTCCTCGATCTCGCGCGGCATGTCGTCGAAGAAGGTCTTCATGAGCCAGAAAGCGAACGGCAGGGTGACGATGCCGTAGATCAGGGCCAGGCCAAACCAGCTGTCGGTGAAGTTCAGGAAGGCCCACATGATCATGACCGGGATCATCACCGCCATTGGCGGAAACAGCCTGAGCTGGATCAGCGCCAGCGGCAGGTTCTGGCCGGAGCCGAAACGCGACAGCCCGTAGGCCGCAGCCGTGCCCGCCGACATTGCGATCGCCGTGCCGAACACCGAAGACAGCAGCGACGACAGGATCGGCTTCAGCGCGGTGCGGTCGAGCGCCACGATCAGATTGTTGTTGGACTCGCCGAAGACGAACTGGAAATTGCCGAGCGTCGGGTTCTTCGGCCACCATGTCAGGTCGGCGCCGGTCGCCGACCATTCGGCGATCGGCTTGAAGGCCATCGACACCGTCCACAGGATCGGTACCAGCGTCACCGCCATCGCTGCGAAGATCGCGGCGTAGCGGAATATCTCGAAGGGGACGGAACGCTTCATCTGGCTGCTTTGCTGGTGGCGTTGACTGCTGAGGGGAGGAACAGATGCTCCTCCCCTCCAGCGCTGATCCAGGGAGACGGATCAGCTGATCGGGTCGAGAACCGTCGGCCAGGCCTCCTTGTTCGTCCTGATGGCTTCGAGCAATTTGTCCTCGCCGATGCGGCGGGCG
The DNA here is from genome assembly GCF_040323095.1 of Mesorhizobium sp. M0058. NCBI lineage: Bacteria > Pseudomonadati > Pseudomonadota > Alphaproteobacteria > Hyphomicrobiales > Phyllobacteriaceae > Mesorhizobium > Mesorhizobium sp. M0058. The sequence continues at coordinate 428,360 of NZ_JAMYUQ010000002.1, read as the reverse complement.
ATCTTCTTCCACTCCGCTTCCGTGTCGGCCATCGCCTGTTCCGCTGTCTTGGCCTTGGTCAGCGACGCCATCAGATTTTCGTCCAATGCGTTGTGGAAGGCGGTGGCGCCGGGATAGTTGATCGTCGGCACCGTGCGGGCGACGGTCTCGCGCACCACGTCGATGTGGTAGGCGTGGTAGGTCTGGCGCACCAGCGGATCGGAGAAATCCGAGAGCCGGAACGGATCGAGATAGCCGCCCGGATTGGCGCTCATCCAGGCATAGATGCGGGCGGAGCCCAGCCACTGCAGCAAAAGGTAGGCGACCTCCTGGTTTTTCGACTGAGACGAGACCATGCCGGTCAGCGAGAACCACAGCACGGAACGGCTGATCAGCTTGCCGTCGACTTCGCGGCCGGGCGGCAGCATCGAGCCGATCTTGCCGGTGACGGCTGAATCCTTGTTGCCGGCATTGTCGAGGAATTTCGGCAGGTTCGAGAAGGCGCAGGTCATCGCCGCGCCGCCCTTGGCGAAATTTCCATACTGCTCCGGCCAGCCCCAGGAGATCGCGTCCGGCGAGTGATGAACGAGCGAGCCGACATATTCGTTGGTGGCGGCAATGCCGTGCTCGGAATTGATCAGCGGCTTGCCGTCGTCGCCGAACAGGAACTGGTTGGGCGATGCCATCGAGACATAGCGCTGATACCAGTTGGTGTAGCCCCAGCCCTGGTTGCGCAGGTCGGTGGAGCCGAACAGGCCCTTGTCGGGGCGCTGGAAGAAGCCCGCGATGTCACTGTGCTGCTTCCAGGTCTTCGGCGGCGCCAGATCGTAGCCGAATTTGTCCTTGAACGCCTTCTGCTCGGCGGCGTCGCCGAACAGGTCGGTGCGGTAGACCCAGGTCTGGAAGTCGCCGTCCAGCGACACGCCATAGTTGGACCCGCGATATTTGTTGAGCAGCGACACGCCCTTGGCGCCGTCGACATAGCCGGTCTTGGGATCGTCCCATTCGGGCTTGTACTGGGCGACGAAGTCGTCGAGCTTGGCGATGCCGCCGGTCTCGGCAAGGTCGCCGAGGCGGTTCCATTCCGTCGAGTAGATGTCATAGGCCCCACCCTTGGTGGAGATGTCCTGCATCGTCTTGGTGAATTCCTGGCCGTTCGGCAGGCCGACGATCTCGATCTGGATGCCGGTTTCCTTTTCCCACAGCTCCTGGATCGACGGCGCACCCGCCGGGAAAGGCTGTGTGAGTTGGCCAATCGAGCCATCCGACAGGCCAAGTACGATCTTGGCCGGTGCCTTGCCAGCTCCCTTCAAGGCCTTGGCCGCCTCAACGGCACGGCCTTCCGGCGTGTCGGCGCCATATTGATAGCGCTCGGCGCCCTCGAAACCGGTGGGGCCGCCGACCATGCCTGGCGCCAGCGCGTCGGCCGCAAGGGCACGGCCGGGACGGATGAATTGCGGGGCGATACCTGCCGCGGCTACGAACACCGCCGCCTTTCCTCCGGAGCCCAGCAATCGGCGTCGCGATATGCGGATCAGATCAGACATTGGAATTCCTCCCTCAGGGCCAATGTTTCCTCCACGAGCCCATTGAGGGATATTGACGGCAGCACCGGAAGGCTGTCAACATCGTAAATACTCAAAATACATCGTAACACCGCAACCGCAGAGAAAATACGTCATGCAAAGGTCGGCACACGGGCTCAATGCCTCGATTTGATGGGAAATCTGCCTTTCTGGCACGCGACTATCACGCCGGGCGACGCGATTTAGCCCAACCTCCTTGCGCATCGGCTAAGGCTCGATACATCATTTCCCATCAGAATCGCTGATGGCTGGCAGCTGTGGTGCCGTCGGACGGGCTAGCGGCATTGTGCGATCTGATGCATTGAGGAGATGAAGACGGTGCGTTCCACCTTGACTGACATAGCCCGGGAAGCCGGCGTTTCCGCCGCCACCGTCGACCGCGTGCTGAACAACAGGCCCGGTGTGCGGGCGCGCACGCGTGAGATCGTGCTCGAAATGGCGCAGCGCCTCGGCTACATCGCGGAGGGCCCGAACGGAGCGCCGCCCAGGCCCTCACCTGGAGAGGTCATCCGTCTCGACTTCGCTCTGCCGGCCGGCACCAATTCCTTCATCAAGATGCTGCATCGACACATCGAGGCGCAGGCCTTGGCGCGCCCCGATCTCGACGTCCACATCGCCACCATAGAGGGCTTCAACCCCGACCGGCTCGCCCGCCTGCTGCAAGAATTGCGTGGACAGACACAAGGCGTCGGCGTGATCGCGCTCGATCATCCAACGGTGCGCGAGGCGATCCGCTCGCTGTCGGCCAATGACGTCAAGGTAGTGACCATCGCCTCCGACATCCTGCATGTTCCGAGAGTGGCCTATATCGGCATCGACAACCGCGCCGCGGGGCGGCTGGCCGGCTATCTGCTCAACCGATTCATGGAATCGGGACGCCCAAGCAAGGTGGCGCTGTTCGCCGGCTCGCTGTCCTATCGCGGCCATGAGGAACGCGAGATGGGATTCCGGCACATCTTGACCGAGGAGTCGCCCAATCTCGAGATCGTCGAGATGCGCGAAATGCTGGATGACCGAGAGAAGGCTTATTCGGAAGCATCAGCGCTTCTGGACCGGCACCCCGATCTTGCCGCGATCTACAATGTCGGCGCCGGCAACACCGGCATCGCTCGGGCGCTCAAGGAGCGTGGACGCGCCAAAGACATTCTCTTTCTCGGCCACGAGGTGACAGACGGCACCAAGGAACTTTTGTTGGATGGGACGCTCGATGCGGTCATAGATCAAAATCCGCGCGTCGAGGCGCGGGAAGCCCTCAACATTTTAAGCCACTCTGTCAGGCACCTGACCTATGAACCGCATCAACCACGACTTCAGGTGATCTTCAAAGAGAATATACCTGAAATCTGATCAATGGATCCGTGATCTTATCGGAAAGCACTGCGTTGGCGTCGCCACCGGTCCCAAATACGAACGAGAGCCCGAATGATCTCTTGAAAGCCGCCGATCTGGCACCATTCCGCGCGAAGTCGGAGGGACAAGATCGGGTCGTGGTTGATGGTGCATGAGAAGGCCGCCGCCCGTTGCAACTCGGTCAGCCTTTCCGAACCTAAAAAGACCAAGTCCACTCATAGCACCTAGTCGCGAACGATTGGGGCGAAGAGGGTTCTGGATGTCGGCACGAAGCCGACGAATGGCATACGCCCGTCCGTCCGCGACGATCACCTGAGGCATCGCCCCGGCCCCAGGCGCACGAGCAGATATGTCGCAGGCAACCTCGTGTGTTATACACGCACGCTGACTTTTTGGGTCGGACACGAGATCGATGGACCAGGAAACGCTTCTTGCCGCAGTCCTCTTAGCTGATGTCGTGGGCAGCACGCCACTCTATGAGCGGATCGGAGACGATGCCGCTCTACAGCAGGTCTCGGATTGCCTGGACACGATGCGCGAGATCGTCGCCAAGCACGGTGGTGATTTCATTTACTCGAAGGGCGATGACATACTCAGCCTCTTCGAGAGCCCGGAAATGGCGCTGAGGGCCGTCTGCCAAATCAGCCACCAACTGACTAAAGGTCCGTTAAGCGCCCGTATCGGATTGCATTTCGGGGCGGTCATTCGCGCGCGGGGCGCGATATTCGGTGACGTTGTCAATGTCACAGCAAGGTTGTCCACCACGGCGAACCCCGGAGAGGTGCTGATCAGCCAGAGCTTCTGCGAAGCCCTTTCCCCGAGAAGCCGCAAGGGCCTGCGGCTCCTCGACAAAATGGCCTTGAAGGGGAAGCAAGAGTTCTTCGATGTCTATACCCTGTGGAGCGACGATGGGGCCCCCGGTACGCAGATCACCAGCCATGGCGCCACTACAGATAGACGCTCGGTCCTGCCGCGGCAGATTCATCTGGTCATCCGCTACAGAGATCAGCTGCGATCCTGTCGGAACGGCGAATCCGTGACAATCGGCAGATCGGCGGAATGCGACATCATCGTCGAGCGGCCCTGGGTATCGAGGCGCCACGCCGCCTTCACCATATTGAATGGCAGAGCTCGGCTTCTCGAACGAAGCTCTTCGGGCACGTTTGTGTCCATGGGACTGGGCCATGAAGTATTCGTACGCCGTGAAGATATTATCCTCTTCGGCTCCGGCGTCATCTCGCCTGGAGTGAAGTCGGCACTCGACGAAGCCCAGCTTCTTCACTACGAAATTGTCTCGGATTGACCCGGCCCGGCTACTAGCTCGACCGGTTTAGAGCTGGTTCGCTGGCGCCCTCAATGTCGCGCCGTACTCTTTGACAGCCATTGGGATCGACCGTTCACAAATGTGCCAAGGCCAATCCAGGAACGTCTGACTTCCGTTCCCTCGCTGAGTTCGACGGAGCCGCGGGCCGGTGCATCTCCCTCGCAGGATGCGGAGTTCTACCTGCTCCTAAGCCACATTCGGCAGGTGGATGGCTTCGGCAGCAAGCTGGCCCGCTCGATCGATGACGCGCTAGGTCTTGCCGCGAAAAGGCCGGTGCGTGCGAATTGTGCTGGACTGTCGGCCAGACAATGAGCTGGCGACGGGAGCGGCCGGCTGAAGCGGAATGCCCGGACCAATTCCCTGCCCTGTGTCGCCTTGATATCCCCAGGCGCTGAAGGTCAGCACAGGCTGTTGCAGCCCGGGTCGACGAACGCTTCATCAGACCATTTGCGCCGCAATAGCTCCTCGACCACCTGCGAAGGCTCGCGATTGGGCTACCGTCACGAAATTGGCGCAGAAGCGCAGACCACTGACATATCGCGACGTCGAGATGGAGCTCGATACCACCGTGTTTGCAGCACCGGGGGGAGATTCCTCTTGGGCCGATCGAGTTCAAGTTGGTGCGCCACATGCTCGAGGATCCTGAAAGGTGATCAGCCGTGATGAATTCATCGCAGCCGGCTGGTCGCAGAAAGCCAGTGTGAGCGCCCAGGTGGTCGACGTTCACATGAGCCAGTCGCGAAAGTTGTTGAAGCAGTCGTCGCAGAGTTGCCATTCGCACCGTGCGGCTTGCCGGCTATTCTCTCGATGACACTGCGGGCTGACGATCTCGGCGATCGGGTTCAGAAAGGTCGCTGCGTGACGCCGCAAGGGGACCGACGCGATGGGAAAGGTCTTGGTAGCTAGGGGACTTAGCGCCACCAACATTGCAGCCGTGGCGCTACGCTAATCGAGAGAAAGTCGAGGCGTATAGAACAAGCGACATGAGCGTGTCGGATTGTTTGCATTCAAACAACCTTTGCGACGCTATCCGTGCCTTCGCCTTGCTGGTGCCGGAGGAAATCATGACGTCGCCCGACAATTCGGTCGAACTCGTTCGCGACAAGAAGTGGACGGTCCGCATCACCGCCTACGGCAGCACCCTGACGTTTCCGTTCGAAGCGGAAAGCTATGCACGTTCTTATGCCGATGGTCAGGCATTCCGTCTCGGGGTTCAGGTGGCGGAACTGAAGCGATGCGGCTGACAGCTTGTCGACGTGTTGGCGGATAGCCTGCATTGCCATCGGAACGAATAGGTCGCTGATTGCAGCCTCGCGATTTTTCCATCAAATCCCGCCTGCAATCTTGACAGCAACTCGGCAAAATCCCTCGCCGACTAGTGTTGTCGTATGAGCTGAAGCTTTCCTCGCCGCCGGTGGTAGGCGGGATACGCTGCCGGGAGAGCCCTCTTTTCGCATAGACGAGAACCTTGTGCTTTTCCATCTCAAGGCTGATTGGCGGCTGGATGCGCGCGCCGTCTTTCATGTTCTGCCATCGGCCCGCGCGGAGCGTGGAATCAACGGTGGGGAAGCGGATGATGTTTCCTGTTTGCGCTCGCGTAGCGCAAGAAACGCTGCGAAGAGCATGATAGCCATGCCGATGATGTCGATCAGGCTAACCTCCTCGCCGTAGGTGATGATGCCAAGCACGACGGCAATCACGGGTGAGACGAAGGCAAATGCTCCGGCGCGCGAGGCGCCGATTTCGTGCAGGAGCCGGATAAATAGAGTGTAGCCTATGAACGAACCAAACAGCACGAGGAACAGCCACCCGACCCAGGCCGGCCAGCCCCAATCGCCTTTTAGAGCCGCGGCCGCGCCTGGCTCCACAACGAGTGAGATGAGAATTAGGAATGCGCCCCCGAAAAGGGTGGTGAAGCCGGCGATGAAGTCCGATGAATATACCTCAAGAAGCGGCCGCGCGAGCACCGAACCCCATGCATAGATTAAAGCTGCCGACGCCACCGCTGTCATCGCCAGCAGCCGGAGCCCCCTGCCCTGCTGGTCTGCGTGTGTCCAACCAGCATAGGCTTCGGGCCCGAACAGGACGCACAGACCGGCCGCACCGAGCAAAATCGCAAAGAGCCTGCGGCCGTCATAGCGTTCGTCCCCCAGAAGCAACGCAAACCCAAGCAGCGTGACGGGGGTCAGCGAAAGCTCAAGAACAGCCGCGGTGCCCGTATCGACGTAGAGCATGCCCCAAAAGAGTGGGCCATAGCAAAGCGGAATCATAAACAACGTAACAACGAAAAGGCGCGGCCAACTCCTTTTCGCCACCCCTGGTAGAGCAGCGCCCCTTAGGCGCGTCGCACTGAGGATCAGCAAGCCGGCTACTGTAAAACGCGTGCCTGCGAACATCAGAGGCGGCACGGTGGCGATCCCTGCCTTGATACCGATCCACGTGGTGCCCCAGATCACACATAAAACCAAAAATGTCGCTGTGTTGCGGTTCATCGGAAGCAGCCTTCGCTGGGCGTTGTTGGTTCGTCGTAACGGCCATAAGACGTTTATTTCGTTACAACGGCCTCTTGCCAATACGGTTCCGCCAACCGATGTTTCCGGGATGGATTTTGCGAAGACTATCGTCGACATGCGCATGGTTGGCGGTCACGCCTGCCTGGACTTCGTCAACACGGTCGACGCGCGACGCGATGTATGGGGCCCAGACCTCTTGCAGACCTATGCCGACCTGGTCGTCTGGGCTGGACGTGCCGATTTGATCGACGTCGATGAGGCGCGAGCACTGCTCGCGGAGGCTTCCGCCCGCCCGCTCCTTGCGGAGGCGACATTGGAAAAGGCCAAGATTTTGCGCGAGGCCGTTTACGCGGCTCTCCAGGCCGAGGCGGCAGGCGCCCGGGTGCCGGACGATGCCTTGCAAATCGTGCGCGATGCAGTCGCCCTAGCCCTGCCGAAGCGCTCGCTTTTCCCGTCCGGCGACCGCCTCGCTTGGCAGTGGACCGACGCAGCCAGTCTGAACACGATCGGCCACCGCGTGGCCTTTGAGACAGCCGAGTTTTTGGTGTCCAGGAATGACCGCCGCCGCGTGCGCGAGTGCACCGGGCCGAACTGCGGTTGGCTTTTCATTGACACCTCGCGTGGCGGGCGCAGGCGGTGGTGCTCGGATGAGAGCTGCGGCACACGCAGCCGGGTAAGGCGCTTCAGGGCAAAAGCCGCAGGGAACATGGCTCCCAACAGCAAGATTAGTATCTGACGCCAGGCTTGGATGACCAACGCAGCATAGTTGGCTTCACGCTATCCCTGTCGCTGTTTGTCCAACGAAGCTGGTCTCGCGAGCGACTGTGGCCAAGACTGTGGAGAACACAGCCGGCGCGGCAAGCCATCATCGCGTTCCAGAGCGGGTTGCTTCGGGGCCGCCTACCTCGCCACGCTTCGATCGGTCGATCTGCTCAAACTTGACGGGAACTCCGGTAGCGTTACGGCGTTTTTCTCAGTCCGAAACAAACAAGGATAGGTGCCATGGACTGGAACCGTGTCGAAGGCAATTGGAAGCAGGTAAAGGGCAAGGTCAAGGAACAGTGGGGCAAACTCACAGACGATGATCTGGACCGTATTGCCGGCAACCGCGATCAGTTGGAAGGCAAGATTCAGGAGCGCTACGGCATTGAGAAGGACCGCGCTCAGCGCGACATCGATGACTGGTATGGCCGGCAAGGCTGGTAGGTCGCCGGTTCCAAACTGAACTTGAAAAAGGGCTCCGAGAGGTACGGCGCCCTTTTTTGCCGCGCTTCCTGTCGCCTTTTCGTCTCACGACAATAGCGCTCACCGAGAGACGTGGAACCGCCAAAGGTGCCCGTCGTTATCTGGTTCTCGAAATTACATTGGGGGATTAGTTGGACAGAGACGACGCCTCAGCGATCGCAACTGGAGTTAGTGGGCTCGACTACATTCTTCGTGGCGGCTACGCCAGGAACCGCTCCCATCTTATCGAAGGGAAACCAGGTTCTGGAAAAACCACTCTTGGCCTCCAGTTTTTATCGAGGGCGCCAAGAAAGGCGAGACATGCCTTTACATCACTTTGTCAGAAAGCAAGCGCGAACTGCTCTCGGTTGCTGGCCGTCACGGCTGGGACCTGAAGGGGGTGCAAATTCTTGAACTTGTGCCGCCGGAGCTCAGTTTCGATCCGGCGCAGCTACAGACCTTGATCCATTCCTCGGAATTGGAACTCGGCGAAACCGTGCAGTCTGCCATGGCCGAGATCGGACGCGTCAGACCCGATCGCGTGGTGTTCGATTCGCTCTCTGAAATTCGACTTTTATCGCAAGGGTCATTGCGGTATCGGCGCCAGGTGTTGGCATTGAAGAGCTTCTTCATGCTCAACAATGTGACGGTGCTTATGCTCGACGACCTGACGGCTGAGCAGGATGACCTCAATTTGCATTCGATCAGTCACGGCGTCATTCGGATGGAGCAGCTGTCGCCCGTCTATGGTGGAGAGCGTCGGCGGCTACGCGTGATCAAAATGCGCGGCGTGCAGATCCGGGGCGGCTTTCACGATTTCGTAATTCGCCCAGGCGGCGTTGTCGCCTATCCGCGGCTCGTTGCAGCCGAGCATGAGGTGGCCGAGCATGATACGCCGGCCATGAGCAACAACCGGATCGACACCCTGCTTGGCGGCGGGCTGGCCCGTGGTACCAGCACGATGCTGATGGGGCCGTCTGGCGTTGGCAAGTCTACCATTGCCTGCACCTATTGCTATGCCGCACTCGAGCGTGGCGAGCGTGTGCTGGTGCTTTTGTTTGACGAGACAAAGCGCATCTTCTTGGCGCGCGCCGCCGGGCTCGGCATGCACCTGGAGCCGTTTGCCGAGGACGGCACGCTGATGCTTGAATCTGTCAATCCGGCTGAGCTTTCACCAGGCGAATTATCTTCGCGCATCCAAGCGGCCGTCGAAGAATCCAATGTGCGGATCGTCGTGATCGACAGCCTAACCGGCTATCTCAATGCCATGTCCGAAGAACAGCATCTGGTGCTTCAGATGCACGAGATCCTCACCTATCTCAATCAGAAGGCAGTGGCGACGATCCTGCTGTTGGCCAATCACGGGCTGTTTGGGCAAACGGCAGCGCCGGTCGATATGACCTATCTCTGCGATTCCATCATGCTTCTGCGCTTCTTCGAGAACGCAGGTCAGTTGAGACGCGCGATTTCCGTTGTCAAGAAACGTGTCGGCCCCCACGAAGAGACGATTCGTGAGTTTAAAATCGGCGGTAACGGCGTGGCCGTAGGTGAGCCACTGGAACAATTCCGCGGCATCCTGATGGGATCTCCGGAATTTGAAGGCAAGCCGACAGACCTTCTGAGGGATAAGGCGCTGTGATGTCGTCCAGCCCCGCCGTTCTCGTGCTGGCGCCGCTTGGCCGTGACGCGAGGATCGCGGCCTCCATCCTGGCTACAAACCAGATTGCCTCGCGTGTGTGCGGCAGCTTGGAAGAGGCAGTGCCGCTTCTCGACGAGGCTCAGTGCCTTGTCGTGGCCGAGGAGGCCCTGCTCAGTTCCGATCGAACGCAGTTTGCGGCCTGGCTTGAAGCCCAACCCGCATGGTCGGATTTTCCGATCGTGCTTCTGACGATGCGGGGGAACGAAGTCGACACGCGGATGGCATTTCTGGACCGCTATCTGATCGTGCTTGAACGGCCATTTCTGGCTTCGAGCCTCGCCAACTCGGTGCGCTCCGCCTTGCGTGCCCGCGCCCGCCAGCGCGAGGTCCAGTCCTACATCGAACAGAAGCGGGAGGTCGCCGATCGGCAGAAATTGCTCATCCGCGAGCTGCATCACCGCGTCAAGAACACGCTGGCCAACGTTCGCGCCATGATGGGCGCGACGGCCAAGTCGAGCGGCAACGTCGATGATTTCGTACGCGATTTTTCAGCCAGGCTCGTTTCCCTGGCCCAGACCCATTCGATGCTTACCGACGATTATTGGCAGACTGCCTCCCTGCACAAGCTGCTCGAAAGCGAGCTTGACCACTATGAGACGCGCGACAGGCCGCGTATCGTTATGGAAGGCCCGAACGTAGCGCTAGTCGCCGACATTGCGGTCCCTGTCGGGATGGCTTTCCACGAACTGGCCTCCAATTCGTCGAAGTTTGGCGCGCTTTCGCAAACGGGCGGCCGCCTTGATGTCCGCTGGTCGTTAGGCGGGTCCGGCGATACACAGATCGTCAATCTTGACTGGCGGGAACGAGATGGGCCGAAAGTCGAGCAGCCCAGTCGCCGCGGGTTTGGCACGACACTCCTGGAAAAAGTCGTGACCGTGCAATGCAACGCCAAGATCGAATTGAACTACCATCGTGACGGCTTGCAGTTCACCATGGCCTTGCCGTTGCGAAACACGCGCCTTGTGCCGGCTTACTGAGCGGCAACGGAAAGGCAGGCTGGGCGCCGCGATAGGGATTAACTGAGCGTCACTCGGCAGGCTGGTCTAGCGCTTTAGCCAAAACATCAGTTCCGAAAAAGACCGCCTCTATATCTCCCATGTGCCTCTGCAACATTGCGAGAGCTCCGGCGTGGTCTATGCGGCCGACCTTGGTGATGAAGTCGAAATCGTGCCGCGGCGCTGTGACCCGGGTCATGCGTCCTAGACGAAACTTTGGGCTCCCGGAGCGCAGTTTTGTCGCCTTCGTGGTCACCCCCGCCATTTTGCTCACGATCCTCGTTGATAGCCGGATGCGCATCTGAATCATCTGCGACCCGTCGGGGTTCCGACTGGCGTCGTAAAAAAACAAGAGGCCCGCAGGCAGGCTCGATCGACGGTCAGCTATCCCGAACAGCAAACGAAATCACCCTCGCCTTTGGCCAACCAACTTTCGCCAGATCACCTTCGCAATGCCTGCGGCCCCAGTCCGGTCGGACAGCCCGCGCCTCTGGCGGCCGAAGTGAGGCGCCGGGAACATACAACGTCGGTCGTTGTTTCTCTGATCAGGAGGAAAGATAATGGCAGACGATAAGAGCAAGCGTGATTTTCGAGATCGCAACCGTGTATCAGTCGATGAAGATTATGAGGTTCGCTATTTCGCCAAACAGCATCGTATCACGCCAGAACAGGTCCGCGAGCTAATCAGAGAACACGGCAACGACCGGAAGAGGCTCGAACGCGAGGCAAGAAACGGGCTGATATCGGCTGATGGTCGCGACGCATCACGCGGCTTTTCGACGAGCGGGTCTGAATGGCTGCGCGAGCGTGAAAACGTCTGGCCGGATGCCCGCCTCGACTTGCTTCCATGTGACCGGGTGGGCAATTGGGAAGCCGAGCCGCGCTCGCGGGGAAAAAGCGCCTATTGCGGTATTGCCCCGTCCGTTGCGGAGATAGTCGAGAAAGATCCGGCCTCCTCGGGCGGCGGGGTCAGCTGACAACAGGTATCGGTCAGGATCGGTATCAACCAGACGGTGGGCGAGCGACTTGGCCAGTTTCCGGGCGCTGTCATGGTTCATCTTCGCAACGAGTGGGGCCATCAAGTGGATGCCTTTGCCGCCAGTGACCTTTGGCCAGCTCTCCAAGCCTGCCGCTTCCAAGATGCCCCGTAGCGCCAGCGTGGCCTCGATCACAGCGTCCCATGGCACGCCTTCTCCGGGATCGAGGTCGAGGACGAGCCGGTCCGCATGTTCGATGTCGTCAATCGTCGCGTTCCAAAGATGAAGCTCAACGGCATCCATCTCGACCAAGCCAAGCAGACCATCCATGTCATCTATCCATACCCGAATGCCTTCGCCGCCTTCGCGCTTTTGAACGCGGAGCTGGTGCACGGACGCCGGTATCCGAGGTAGCGGTCCCTTGTGATAGAAGGTTGCGCCGGAGGCGTGGCGGACCAGCTTCAGCGGTCGCCGAACCAGATGAACTAGAGCTTGATCAGCGACCCGCCGCCAATAGTCTGCCAGCTCTTCCTTGGAAGGTGCAACCGCATCGGGTAGCAGTTGGAGAATGTTCTCGCGCGGGACGCCGTGTTGGCCATCCGACCTCCGCTTGGACGGCGATGGAGGCTTGGGCGGGATTGCCTGAAGGTCCTCGCGGAGTCCCTTGAAGACCGCCTCACGCAAGATGCCCCGGTCCGACACGCCACTGAATTGCACCTCGGCGAGAACGTCTGGTTTGACCCATGTCGCCTTGGGCTTTTTGATCGGCTCCGACAGCGGTGACTTGGCGACAACAAGCGGATCAAGCCGCTCCCTAACGCGCCGGGCTGCGTCCAGCGTATAGCCGGTCTGGGCCTTCCCGGCATAAAGCAGCCGGTCGCCCTCTCGCCTGCCGATGTACAACGATGCGATGCGGCGCGGCTGCGCGCCAAGTTTCTCGACGAAAGCCACGATTGGAAAAGTGTCGCTCTTGACACATTTGACCTTGACCCAACTGGTCTGGACGCCCGAGCGGTAGTGAGCATCCGCTCGCTTCGATACGATTCCCTCTATGCCCATCCGGCAGGCATGGTCGAACATATCCTTGCCGTTCACCTCCAGATGCTCGGCATAAGTCAGGGTTGGCTCGGTTTCGGTCAGCAGCTTCTTCAGCGCAGCCTTGCGCTTCACTAACGGTTGTTCCCGTAGATCACGGCCATCGAGGTACAGGAGGTCGAAAGCGTAGAGAGTCATCCGTAGCGAACTTGGGTTGCCCAGCTCCCGTTCCAGGGCTTGATAGTCCGGCAGGCCGGTGTCGCCCAGGACGACAGCTTCACCATCGATGATAGCGGATTTGACCGGCAGGCTTGCCGCGGCCTGAACAATCCCCTTGTAACGGTGGGACCAATCGTAGCCGCGACGCGTGAATGCTCGCGCCTTTCCGCCTTCAACGACCAGCTGCGTCCTGTAGCCGTCATATTTGATCTCGTGAAGCCAATCTCCGCCTTCGGGAGCTTTCTCGACCAGTGTGGGCGATTGGAACTCGATGAACGAAAGCCGGTCAATGGCACTGGTCATATGCTCGCGACTCCAGGAATCGCGACTCAAGCCCCAGCGCCCCTGTCGGTTCCGAGCCTTTTAGAAGAATTGCATCGCGACGATTGGTTATCCGCCTCACTTGTTGATGTGACGGCGCAGCAGAGTGACGTTGCGATTGTTCGCCTTAAAATAGACGTCGAAGATCGAGCCGAGAATTGGGACACTTCCTACGAGCGTATCCAGCAGCACGTTGCCTAGCATGCGAGCGACCAAGCCATTTCCGGCACCGACGTTTCGAGCTCGCAAGACGATGTAGGCCGAGACAATGCCCGTCGCCGCATCTCCGAGTACGGGGACCAGACCTACGAGCGCATCCAGTCCAAAACGAATTGATGTGCCTGGAATGCGCCAGCGGGAATCGAGTAGCGCGGCCAATAGATCCAACTCGGCAAGTACGTTTGCTGTATCACCACCGTGACCGCCCTGCCCGATCATGCCAACTCGCGCGCCAGTACGATTTAGTATCTCTCCCTGATGGATAGCCGTCACCTTAGATATCGCTTTGACCGCCTGAATTCGCTTGCGTCCTGTGCGATGGCACGTCGTCGAGCAAGGTCGTCTCACCGGAGCTTTTCGGCGCCTCAACGGGCAATTCACCAGTAGGCGTCATTTTGCTGACGGCCTCAGGCAAATCTCGCGTGATCCGGCTTATGAGCTCCTCGCGCGAAAGGCCGGTCTGCATCGAGAGGGAAGTCAGGGTGTCTTCGTCTATGGCTGCTTCCACCTCGCTTGGCTGGATCGGCTCGTTCGGCCCGGTGCCTACCCACGAATCGACCTTCGATCCGGCGCCTGCCCCTCTGAACCGGTCGAGAATATCGCCAAGCGCGGCCCCCGAAACGCCTTTTGAAAGCTGATCCAGAATCCCGCCTTGCGGATCATTTGGGTTGCGATCACCCGCTCCACGGATCATGTCGCCGATCTTGTCGCGATTTTGGTATGCCAAGACGCCGAGCATCGCGATCGCCAATTTTCCCAGGTTAGCCATTGGTACCTCCACTGTTCAATGGACAAGGGCTCAACATCACAAAAGTTCCGACTGGCGACGATCTAATTGAATAAGGGCTGGCGTATCGACACAGACGTGAGCGGTGCTGCCTAACCGGCTTGTTTCCGTTTGCGGTGCAGCTTCGGCCTCGCAGACGTTGATCGTGCAAAGCTCGTTGCCTGCCTGATCGCGCATGCGCACTAACCATCCGGTCATATCGTCATCGCCCAGATCAGCCAACAGGCCGATTCCGCAACGGATCGCTTCGGCGCGAGCGGCCTCAAAACTTGGCGTCTCGGCAGGCGGAACCTAGCGAGCCTGGTCGCCGTCGCGATAGTACAACGTATAAGCGAGATGGATTCCACGCGCTGCCTTAGAGTATGGAACTACCACCCTCATCTTTGACGGGGGTTTGGCCAAACAGCGAACATCGGCTAGGCCTAAGACGATCGATCGAGGTCGACTCGCGCGACGGCGTAGGCGCCAAGCGAGATGCTTTGATCATCCAGCGGTCTTGCGGAACTTTCCATGAAGTCGGGATCGGTTGCCGCCCGCTCGAACTGCTCGGCGCCGAGAAGAGCAATGCGGGCGCTGCTCGGCGAATCCGAAAGCCGCACAGATTGCGTCTTGGCGGTAAGGTTAGCGACCCACAGGGTCACGCGGCGATCTTTTTCAGCCGCGATCGTGGCGACGCCGTCAGCGCCGGAAGTTCCTACGGACAGCAAGGTGGCTCCGCCGAGCTTTGAGAGACCAGCCAAGACATGGAAAGCGGGATAGACCGTTGGGCCATCCTGCTGATCATACCATGGCTGCACGAAATCAGCCTTCCTATGGATTTGGCCAAAGGGGCCGGCGAAGTCACCGAACGCGACGGCCTCGATTCCTTCGCGAGCGCAGGCCGCGAAATATCCGACAGTCCAAGCCGCATTGAACAGCCCGCGCTGACGAGGATCAATGCGCGATAGACAGACGCGAGCGTTCGCTTCATTCGGCGTAGTGGATTTTCCGTATGGGTTCTCACGGCAGCCGAGCTGGATGGGACCGATACGCAGTGGCAAGCGTTCCCCCATGAAAGCATGCGCGGAGCGGATTAGATGGGGGATTGCCTGAAGTGTCTCCATCACCGAGACATCATCTGCGGCGTGCACGCTGGGACAGGTGGTGAAGGTCACGTAGTCGAGCGCTTCGGCTGGCGGACGCTTGCGGTTGAGTTCGGTGAAGTAAGCGGCCATGCCGCCGCCCAGCGCGATGCCCGGGAAAGCCCGGCGAGCGGCGGAGTAGCTTTCGTGGAAGCTGGGCATAGTCGGCCACGGTGCTCCCGGCTGTACGGATGTCATGTCCTGCGCCGGAAAGACGGAGACAGCTTCTAGTTTGAGGCCGAGTGAGTGGACAGCATCCGCGACCGGCGCCAATTCGCCGAATGGATCGCGCGTGCCCTTGGTGACAATCTCGAGGACCACGCCAGCGCCGGTCAGCCGTGCGAGCGCGGCGTAGCTTTCTAGTTCGTCCTGGCCGTGTGCGATCCGGAGATCGACCTGGCAGACCATCCACTGGGGAGCCATTCGTCGTAGGAGCTCGGGGGTTTCGAGCGCGTGCTTTGCCTCGTCGGCGGCGACGCCGACGCCAGTGCGGGGCACTCGGCCGACCGGTCCGCCGATCGTCAGGTTGATGAGTGGATTGCGATTTTCAGACGTCCCGGCAGGGAGCGTTCCTGACACGTGAAGCCGGACGGCCTGCGTGAATTTCTGGCCCCTGGGCAGTCTGTAAGGCCACGGGCGACGCAGAGGGCGGACATATGTTTTATAGGAGGCGTCAGACCAATTGCGTTGGTCCTCCATCTCAAAGGCATCACCCTCCATGGTGCATGTCGCCCAGATCCCAGGCGCGATTTCGTGCGACAACGCCCGGATGTCGGTGAACGGACATTTTGGATCGATGTGGTCCGGAAAGAACGATAGCTCGTCGTGACCATCCTCATGCAGCACCTTTATCGGCTTGCCGGCCAAGCCCTCGATCGGATGAAGGACCACGAAGCCGGTCCGATTCGTCAAAAGGTCAGTCTCGGGCTCTGCCTCCGCCACAAACGACAGCGCACCATCGCCACTGCCTGAGACGCGCGCCCGGTAAATCAGGCGGCCGGATGTTGCGGCACATGTTGCACGGTATTCAATGGCGAACGCATCCGGCCTCTCGTCGATCCGCAGATCATCGAGAACGGTGGTACATGTTCCCCAGTTTTCGTCCCGTACAAGAAACGAGATTCCGCGCAAGATCTCGATCGTCCCGATGCGGATGTAACGCAAGGCGCCATTGTCGAACGCGACCGACAATGATCCGGCGCGCAGTGTGCGCAGCGGTGCCTCGAGCTGTTCGGTGCCACACAAGCGGACTGCCAGGGAAGCTGTCGAGGTCAAATTGCCCGCTCCGTCGTGGCGTCGAAGATCGAGGCCCGGTTCATGTTGATGTCGATCGCAAGCTTCTCGCCCGGACGGCTGACATCGTGCGCCTGCAGCTCAGCCATCACCGGCGCGCCGGCCAGTCGGAATGTCGCGTAACTGCGCGAGCCGGTCGGCTGCAGCAGGTCGATCGTTGCCTCATAGCGAAACGTGCCCTGCTCCGGCATGGCAGTGTGCGCACGAGTGAGGTGTTCTGGCCTCAACCCGAGCAGCACCTGCTGTCCGTCCGCGACGCCCTTCAGCCCCCTGCCGGGCGCTAAGGGTAGCAGTGCATCTGCGAGCCGGATGGCAGCGGCGCCTGCGTCCAAGGCAAGGGTGCCTGGCAGGAAGCTCATCCGCGGCGAACCCAGGAACCCAGCGACGAACGTTGAGGCCGGGTGCTCGAACAACTCGAGTGGCGCGCCCTGCTGCTCTATCAACCCGTCGCGCATCAGCACGATACGGTCAGCCAACGTCATCGCTTCGATCTGGTCATGGGTGACGTAGATCATCGTTGTCGCAATGTCCTGGTGAAGGCGTTTGATTTCGCCGCGCATTTCGTCGCGAAGCTGTGCGTCGAGGTTGGACAGCGGCTCGTCGAACAGAAAGATGCGGGGGTTGCGGACTATGGCGCGGCCGATGGCGACGCGCTGGCGCTGGCCACCGGATAATTGGCGCGGAAAACGCCCCAGCAAGGGAGTGATGCCAAGCATGCGTGCCGCCTCGGCCACGCGCACCTCGACCTCTGGCTTCGGCATCTTGCGAGCCTTGAGGCCGAAGCCAATGTTCTTGGCCACGCTCATATGCGGATAGAGCGCATAATCTTGAAACACCATTGCCACGTCGCGATCGCGCGGCCGGAAATCATTGACCACCTCGCCGCCGATCTCGATCGTGCCTTCCGATATCTCCTCCAGGCCGGCGATGGTCCGGAGCAGCGTGGACTTGCCGCAGCCGGACGGTCCAACCAGGACGGTGAACTCGCCGTCGCGGATGTGGAGGTCAATGCCGCGCACGGCATGGAACGCGCCGTAGCGCTTGTGCAAGCCGGTAATTTTGACTTCGGCCATGCGGGAGCTTTCCTAACCGCGAACGGCGCCGAGCGTCAGCCCGCGCACCAGATGACGTTGAGCAAGGACCCCGAGGGCGATCGATGGCACAAGGGAGACGATGGCAAGGGCCGCGGCTTCGCCATATTGCGCGCCCTGGAAGCCGATGAAGGCGCGGAAGACCGTTGGCAGTGTAAAGGCAGTTCGGCTGGTCAAGATCAGAGCGAAGAAGAACTCCGTCCAGCATGCAATGAAGGCGAAGACAGCCGCCGCGACGATGCCCGGTGCTGCGAGCGGCATGGCAACGCGCCAGAACGCCTCCCATCTCGTGCAGCCATCGACGAGGGCCGCCTCCTCCATCGACTTCGGCATGCCGCGGAAATAGGCGAACATCATCCACACCGAGACCGGCAGCGTGAAGACCGTATAGGCGATGATCAGGCCGACATGAGTGTCGTAGAGCCCGACCTGGCGATAGATCAGGAACACCGGCAGCACGATCCCGATCGGCGGCAAAAAGCGCTGCGACAGCACCCAGAAAGACAGATGCTTGCCGCCGGTGTCGTAGCGCGCCAGGCTATAGGCCATCAGCGTGCCGAGCAGCGCCGAAAGCACCGTGGCCGAAAGCGAAATAATCAGGCTGTTGATGAGCCCGTCGAGACCACGATAGGCGAACAGCGCAGCTTTGTAGTGGACAAGCGTCGGAGCGGCGGGGAACCAGACAGGCGGTACGGTGAGGTAGTCGTCGCTGGGCTTGATGGAGGTGTTGAACATCCAGTAGAGCGGCCACAGCACGAACACCAGGAAGAACCCCAGCAGCAGAATTCGGCCGATCGGCAACGACCGGCGTTTCCTGCGGCGGGCGGGCGCGACGGCGGCCATCAGACCGGTTCTACCTTCAAGAGCCGACGCACCAGCAACGTCACGATGAGCGCCGTAAAGATCAGGAACAGCCAACTTCCTGCTGTTGCCTGCGACAGATGAAACTGTGTGAAGCCGATGGTATAAAGATAATAGGAGGCCGTGTAGGTTTGTGTTCCCGGGCCACCCCCTGTCATGATGAAAATGGTGTCGAACATACGGATTGCGTCGAGCAGACGGAAGGTCAGCGCCAGCAGCATCATCGGCCCGAGATGCGGGAGCGTGATCGCCCAAAAAACCTGCCAGGCGTTGACGCCGTCGAGTTCTGCCGCCTCATAGAGATTGGGTGGGATTGCGGTCAGCCCGGCGAGCAGGATGACGAACATGAACGGCGTCCACTGCCAGACATCGGCGATGATCAGCGAGACGTAGAGCCACGGGCGCTCCGTCATCCAGCCGATCGTAACCTCCTGCCCCAATAGTTGCGTCAGGATATAGTTCGTCGGTCCGAAAGGCCGCTGTAAAAGCAGCGTCCAGGCTTGGCCGACGATGACCGGACTGATGAACAGCGGCACGATCAGGATCGACATGATCACACCGCGGCCCGGAAAGCTGCGCACCATTGTCAGCGCCACCAAGAGGCCGAGAACGAATTCTATAGCGACGCTGATGCCCGACAGCGATGCTGTCAGCAACAGGGACCAACGTGCTACGGGATCGAACACGACCCGCTCGAAGTTCTTCAATCCGACAAAGGCGTGGCCCGGCACCTGGAAGTCGTAGTTGATGAAGGATACCACCAGCGAGAACAGAAGCGGATAGATCGACAGTGCCAATATCAGCAGCACAGCGGGGCCGACCAGCAGCCACTTGAAATGACGGTCTGCCCATTGAGCAAAGGCAGACAGCCGGGGCGGTGCGCCGGCTGCCTTCAAACGACGGATCGTGGCGGTGGGCTGCATAGGCGTATCCAAAATCGCCGCTTAGCGGGGAGGTGTTGCGAGCCAAGCGCCCGCAACACCGATTGCTCCAGAGAAGTCCGCCTGCCCTCAGAGGGTGACCGCCATGCCAAGTTTTTCCACCGTGTTGTCGGCGGTGGCGCCAGGCAGTTTCAAGAACTCGGTGTAGAAGCCCTTCTGCGAATCCACACCCAGTCGGTCGGTCGTCTCGTTCCACTCGGCGGCCGCCGTTTCAAGCGACGCCTTCGGATCCGCACCAGCCCACACCGCCGTGCACATGCGATCGATGCTCAAGAAGTAGTCCTGCGCGCCTGGCATGATCGGGTCGAGCAGACCGACATTTGCCGAGTTGTTGAGGTTGGCAAGGTACTCCTTGGCACTCGGGAAGAGCGCGCCGTAGAGCTCGGACTTGAAGTGCGAGATGCGGTACGGGTCGCGTAGAGCGTAGGGCAGGCGGCGACGTGGCGTCCGCCAATTCCAATGTTTGCTGCGCCAGCGCCCAATCGGTCATTATCCCCAGCAGCGGGCCGGACACGGCCAACATACCGGTCATCTGACCGAAGCGGGTCGGAACCTAGGAGGAGACTGATTTTCGGCGCGCCGCCGCGGCCTCTTTGCGGCGACCTTACGGGAGGAAATGCTTGACCGCTGCGCCGGCGGCGAGTGAAGCAAAAGGAAAATGGGAGGACCAAGCACTATGAACGATCGTGAAAAACGTGACTTTCAGGCAGGCCTCGAAGCTGAGGTCGACGCCTTCATGCGCGGCGAAACCACCCGCCGAACTTTCATCATGCAGCGTGGTCGCGAGCCGCGCGGCGTGGTCAATCGCGAGGTGCTTTCGAGCGAGCTGTGGAAGACCAGGCTGTCTGGGCTCGCCGCCCGCTTTCGGCCAGGCGCAGGCCGCAGCCCTGAAAGCATCGAAGGGAGGGCCTGCGGACGGTTCCGCCTTTCGCGCGCCTCGATTACCGCTTTGACGTCGGCGGCACCGTTGCCAGCAAAGCACTGGTCGGTCCAGCAAAGCGCGTGCGGCGCCAGGATGACATTGTCGAGTTTGAGGATCGCATCGTCTGCGTCGGGAGGCTCTTGTTCCAGCACGTCGAGACCGGCGCCGGCGATGCGGCGCTCCTGCAGTGCTTGCGTCAGCGCTTTCTGGTCGACGATCGGGCCGCGCGCGGTGTTGATCAGGTAAGCTGTCGGCTTCATCAGGGCGATCCGCTCAGCATTGACGATGTGGTGGGTCTGGGGCGACAGGGGGCAACTCACCGACAGCACGTCGGCGCGGCGAAACAGATCCTCCAGCCCGACCAGCTCGACGCCCAGGTCGGCAGCGACCCCCTTGCCGGCAAACGGGTCATGGGCAATGAATTGCATGTCAAAGGGCTTCGCCAAGCGGAAGACCTCGGCACCGATGTTGCCGATGCCCAGCGACCCAAGCGTACGCCCGACGAGGCCGACCCCCATATGTTCGGAGCGCTTCTCAAAACCAACAGACCCTTTGCGGGTGAGCGCGTCCTTTGTCAGCAGCTTGCCGGTCAGCGCCAGGATGAAGGTGATGACGGATACGGCGACGGGCCGTCGCACGCCATCGGGCGTGATGACCAAGGCAATACCGGCTGCGGTGCATGCCTCAACGTCGACAGTGTCGTAGCCGACCCCGAAGCGGGCAACGACGGCCAGGCGGCCGCTCCTGGGGACACTCGTGGCATCGAAACGATGGGCGAGGAGGATCAGCGCATCGAAATTCTCAAGTTGGTCGCCGCGAAGCGGACTGTTTGACTCCAGGAACACCATCTCGACACCTATCGCATTGCGCAGCGGCTCCAGATCGAAATCTGGGTAGGTCGGCGAGCCGTCCGGCCTGCGGAAATCACCGGAAAGCGCCACCCTGAATTTCACGCTGTCCATCGTCTCTTCCGCTCCTATTGGCACCCGGCCCGGATCTTGGAAACCGCGTCGGCGATCGCGTCGTGCAGGACCCAAACGTCGCCTGAATAACATATGAAATCGAAGCCCTGTGCGTAGAACTCGTGTCCCTGGGCGACGTTGGGCACCAAGCGTCCAAGCGATTTGTTGTGCTTCTTGGCGGCGGCCACGATTTTGGCCATTGCAGCAGTGAAAGTGGGGTGGGCGAAGTCGCCAGGAATGCCGAGCGAGACGGACAGATCGAAATGCCCAACCCACAGACAATCGACCCCGTCCAGTCCCGCGATGCCGTCAATGTTCTTGACGCCGTCGGCGGTCTCGATCAGGCAGATGAACGTGGAGCGCTTGTTGGCGGCCTCGAATTTATCAGCGACCGAGCCTGGGCGGTAGCGGTCATGAGCGATCTGCAGCGCCACACCGCGGGCGCCGGCAGGGTGGTACTTCATGGAGTTGATGATGTGCTGCGCCTGTTCGACGCTGCTCACCATCGGCGCGATCAGGCCTTCGGCGCCCATGTCCATGGCGCGGGCGAGGAAATGGTAGTCCTGCGACGGCACACGCACCATGACCGGCAGATCGGCCGCCTCGAAATAACGGATCGCACTCTTCAGCGTTTCCAAGCTAAATCCCGAATGCTCCATGTCGAAAAAGACGAAATCGCAGCCAGCGGACTTCAGGATGTGACCGATTCCCGGCGTGGCGAACTCGGCGACGAGCGTACCGAGCTTGACCCGCCTGTGAGAAGCTAACGCCCTGAGACTTGGCTCCGACATGCACTTCCTCCCGTTCGCCCCAATGGGCCAATCCGCCTATGTTCGCTTCAATGCGTGGCTTCAAGAACGAGGTCGCAGGTCGTCACCAACTTGGTCACGACGAGCGGCGCGCTCTGCGTATTGAATTCGTCGAAATGAGCGGTGCGGCAGTGGTCCTCGAATGCGGCCTCGCTATCGTAAATCTCATAGAGCAGGACCCGATCCAGTTCGCCGCGCGCCTCCGTCACGTCAAAGCGGCGACAGCCGGCCTCGGTGCGCATCGAGGCGGTCGCATTGGCGTCGACAAGTTCTCGGAATCTGTCCCGGGCACCAGGCCTCAGGCGGAAATCGACCCAGACGACAAATCCGGTCATCACTTGGGCCCCGCAAGTTGCAGATACCGCTTGGCCACATATTCGAGATGGCCGCGCATGGCCGCCTCTGACGCGTCTGGATCGCGCGCGGCGACGGCCTCGAAGATTTCGCGATGACCCTGGTAAGCCTTGCGGTCTTCACCCTTGGCCAATGTGGTGCGACGCTGTTCGAGCAACCATTCAGCCAAGGCCGCGTGAATAGCTGTAAAGATCCGATTGCGGGTGATTACCGCCAGCACGTAATGGAAGTCTACGTCCGTGCGCTCGAAGCGCGCCAGATCGCCGATCGACTGCCGGTTGAGTTCGAGCGCCTCCTTGAGGCTCTCAATGTCTTCCGGGGTAGCATGCACGGCGGCGTTGCGGGCAAGACCGACCTCGAAAAACAAGCGCGCGCTCTGGAAGTCGTGAACCCCTCCCGGCGCCGAAATCATGTGCCGAGCCGGCCCTGAAAGGGCGTCAATCACGAATTGAGGAGTGGGTCGAGTGACGCGGGCACGCTCCCCCGATTTTACCTCGACAAGGCCCATTTTGCTCAGATGCAGCAGCGCCTCACGGATGGAAGGCCGCCCTACCCCGAACTGCCGCATGAGTTCCCGTTCAGATGGGAGACGGTCGGCTTCGGCCAACTCTCCCTCTCGGATCATCCGTTCGAGGTGCGCTGCCACCTCGTCCGAAAGCTTCCGCTGCTTGATCAGAACTCCGATCATGTGGCATACCTGTTATACCAATCAGGTACGTTATGATCCCGTAGCACCCTTGTCAACGATGTCTAAGCATCCGGTAGCCGAGCCGTTTAATCACTCCGCCGATGTCGAGGCGTCCTTTGCACACGCCTTCAACGTCTTCACCAAGGATATCGGTGACTTGAGGAGCGCGAGCACACTCTGCTCGGTGTTCCGATCGGGGACCGTCTTCGAACCCTGGGTCGGGTGGTCAGTTTCAACTGCGGTGTGGACCGCAGTGAGTGCCACCGGGCCGTGTGCTGGCCGAGACCTACCCAACCGCCTGCTTATGAGCTGCAACATGAGCCCTCGATGGCAAAGTAGACCTCGACCTGAGCAAGACCCGCGAATGGAAGTGGGGTTCACAGCCGAGGCGGAAAACGCGAACTCTCGCTGGTGGACCCATTTGGCAATACGCCTGCTCCATCTCGTAATCTTTTTGCGCCGCCGCAATGCCGCAAAGGAAGGTGGTTTCGGGTCAGTTCTCTCTAGGCTCCAGAGCGCTCGTCACGTTGTGCCCATCCTCGTGCGGTGGGCGGCCGCCGCTTGAGGATGCGTATTTGAAACTGGTTTTCTCAAGATCTTTTAGTCCTGAGGGCCTCAGGCGGGGGCACTTGCCATTTAGTTATCGTCACCTGCAAATGCCGAACCCGCACTCGACGCCAATCTACGCGCTGGCCAGTTTGCGACATCTGGTTTCGGCGATTCCGCTTTCAGTAGCGACGATCATGCTGGACGGCTGATATGAGGCGCGTTCCCGCCTGGCAGCTTAGGTGCAGCAAGCAGGACGTCGGCTTTCTTGCCTCGACCTGGCCTAAGCAGTCATTCAATTCGTGGCCTCAAGCAGCTCATCCACGCTCCTCCTGACGCGGCGTGCCATCCAGCCGATCTCGGGCTGATGTGCGTGGACGGCAGTCGTCCTTTGACCACCGCTTCTGGCGGCGCCGATTGGCGAGCCGCCTCGCCATCATTAGTTATGGAACGGAAAAGAAACCATTCAGCATCAGACTACCGCTTTTCGACGCACCTTTTCGAATATGTCGGAACGAGCGCTTGTCGCGCAGCCCACGATGCCCCCCATTGGTGAACCGGTTCCATGAAGAGTCTGACAATACGCCACCGCATCCTCGTCAGTTTCGCAGCCGTTCTGGTGGTCATGTCCGTGATAGCCCTCATTGCGTACGCCTGGTTTCTTCAGGCGGGGGAGGAGGCGACTGAGGTCGAGAAGGGCATCCTTCCGGACCTTTATCACAGTACCGAGATCATGACGGGCCAGATGGCGGCCCATAGTCTGCTTCAGGAATATGCCCTTCAGGACAACCCGTCAGACAGAAGCACGGTTGAAAACGCGATCACGACCAATCGCAACCAGGTGCAGCGGTCGATGGACGACTATGAGGCAACGATCGTCTCCGATATCGACAAGCAGAATTATGCAGCCGTCAAACAACTCGCCAACCAATTCCGTCTGGCTGAAACTGCTGTGCTGGAAACAAGCCGGGCTGCCTTGTCAAAAGGTGAAACTCCCAATGAAAGCCCAGCTATCAAGAACGAAGTAGAGCCGATCTTTGTAAAATTGCAGTCCGCTCTGCAGGCCATGGTTGAGGATCACAGAGGCGAGGCAAACAGCGCGACGCAGCGGATCAGCTCGATCGTCAGAACGGCCGAAGTCGGTTTGAGCGTTGGCTTGTTGATAGCCCTCGGGCTAGCCCTTCTTTTGGGTTACCAGCTGTTTCGCGCCATTACAGGTCCGCTCACCCGTTTGGTCGACGCGGTTCAATTGATGCGGCAAGGCGACTTCAGCGAACGGCTCGATCTGAGGCGCCGAGACGAATTCAGCGTGCTTGCCGACGGCTTCAACGCAATGGCGGACGATCTCACAACCCTCATTGGTCAGGTTCAAAGGTCCAGCATACAGGTCGGCACGTCGATAACTGAGATCGCCGCCACCTCCAAGCAACAGCAGGCAACTGCGACTGAAATCGCAGCGACCACAACAGAAATCCGAGCGACAGCCAAGGAAATCTCCGCCACATCAAACGAACTGGTCCGCACGATGAACGAGGTCTCCACAGTTGCCGAACAAACCGCTGCCGTGGCTGGCGGGGGGCAAGCGGGGCTGACCCGTATGGAAGAAACCATGCAGCAGGTCATGGAAGCGGCTGGCGCGATCAATTCCAAACTGGCGATCCTGAGCGAGAAAGCCGGCAGCATCAATCAGGTGGTGACGACCATCACCAAAGTGGCCGATCAGACGAACCTGTTGTCGCTCAACGCTTCCATCGAGGCGGAGAAGGCAGGCCAATATGGCCGGGGTTTTGCAGTGGTGGCGACGGAAATCCGAAGGCTCGCGGACCAGACAGCTGTCTCCACCTACGATATCGAGCAAATGGTCAAGGACATCCAGTCGGCAGTCGCGGCCGGGGTGATGGGCATGGACAAGTTTTCCGAGCAGGTCCGTCGGGGTATGCAGGACATCCAGCAGGTCGGCGGGCAACTCTTCGAGATCATTCAGCAGGTTCAGGGGCTGGTGCCACGTTTCGAAGTCGCCAATGAAGGCATGCAAGCACAGGCGACCGGCGCGGGGCAGATCAGCGACACGCTAACCCAGCTAAGCGAGGCAGCTCAGCAAACAGTCGAGTCCCTTCAGCAATCGACGCTCGCGATCGACGAGCTCAATCAAGTCTCAGGCGGCATGCGAAGTAGCATATCGAGGTTCAAGCTACGAGCATAGCGAGCCGGTAGCAGGAGGTGACAATGCTATTCCTCGCCTTCAGCATGGGTCCGGATCGCTACTTGATCGATGTCCACAAAATTGAAGAGGTGCTGCCCTATATCGACGTGAAAGTTCTTCCGGGTGCGCCAACTGGTGTGGTGGGTTTGGTCAGCTATAACGGAATACCCATCCCCCTGATCGATGTCACCCTTCTTGCGCTTGGCCGACCATCGGAGCGCCTGTTGAGCACCCGGATCGTTGTGACGCGCTATCCGGCGGATGATGGCGAGCGACGCCTGCTGGGGCTGATCGCGGAACGGGTGACGGATACGATCGAGCGAGACCCGGCCGATTTCGCGCCGTTCGGACTGGAACCAGGAACCCCGCCTTATCTTGGGCCGGTGGCTTCCGATGGTTCGGAGATCATTCAGTGGGTCAAAGTGGAAGCGCTGCTTTCGGAAGAGATTCGTACCGCTTTGCTCCGCCAGGCGGCAACAGGTGATCAATGACCGGAGCAATAGAAAAGCTCCTGACGGAAACCATTGGACTGGACAGTGCCAGCGTTGGTCCGACAGTGGTTCGTCAGGCGGTCAGAGAACGGATGGAAGCATGCCGGATAACCAACCCTCAGGCCTATAGGGAACACTTGGCCGGTTCCTCGCAGGAGCTGCAGGAGCTGATCAATGCGGTGGTGATCCCAGAGACCTGGTTCTTTCGCGACCGAGAAGCGTTCACGATGCTGGCGCGGCATGCGCGCGCGCACAAGCCTGCTCAGCCGATAAGAATCCTGAGCCTGCCATGTTCAACCGGCGAAGAGGCTTACTCGGTCGCCATGGCCATGTTCGATGCCGGCTTTGAGGCGCATGAGTTCAAGATCGATGGCGTGGACGTCAGCAGCCGCAATATCGGGACGGCTGAACGCGCCATCTATGGGCGCAATTCGTTTCGCGGCAGCCATCTAGAATTCAAGGATCGCTATTTCGAAGCGGCCGAGGGCGGGTTGCGGCCTGTTGCTGGGGTGCTGAAACAGGTTCGGTTCATGGTAGGAAACTTGTTCGGTTCTCACGCGCCTTTCGGGCAAGAGGTCTATGACATCCTGCTTTGCCGCAATTTGCTGATCTATTTCAATCGAGAGCTGCAGGATCGCGCATTGATCTGCCTGAAGGACCTGCTGGCCAAAGACGGACTTCTTCTGGTCGGTCCGGCGGAAGCAGCTCTTCCAAGGGTGCATGGCTTTCTTTCCGCTGAATGGCCATTGGCCTTCGCCTTTCTGAAATCGGAGCCCGTCAAGACCACGGCGCCGAAAGTTTCGGCCGCCGTCCCGGTGCGGACGCCAAGCCCTAAGGTCAACAAGAGCGAGCCTCTTCGTCCGTTCCGACCGACAATTGGCAATGAAGGCCGCGGGCAGGCTCCGGCCAAGCCGCTTGCACACGCCTCGGAAAGCCTCATCGCGGTTGAACGGATCGCCAATGCAGGACGCGTAAAGGAGGCACAGGAGGTCGCCCTGGCGCATCTCAAGGAGTTCGGTCCTTCCGCAGAAATCTTCTACCTGCTGGGCCTCGTCCAGGATGCGGATGGTTCTGCACCCGAAGCCGCGCAAAGTTATCGCAAGGCGCTCTATCTCGCGCCAAATCATCGAGAAGCTCTTGTCCATCTGGCCTTGCTGCTTAGCAAGCAAGGCGACCATAACGGCGCCGAGGCGCTGGCCGGCCGGCTGGGTCGGGTCCAGAAAAGGAGCGGCAGTTGATGGCGGCTTCGACAAGGATCGCTCAGCCGGTGGAGGAGATCGAAATCAACGACTGCTGGCGGCAAATAGGCGTACGGGGTGACAAGTCATGTCCGCTACTAGAGCAGCATCTCCACTGCCGCAATTGCCCGACCTACAAGAAGATCGCACGACGCCTCCTCGACCGTGCAGCTCCCTCGGCATCTCGCGACGAATGGCCTGACAACGCTGGTCGTGCAGGGATCGATTCGGCAGACAGCGACGCGCTGCAGACGGCCGTTCTCTTCCGTTTGGGGGAGGAATGGCTGGCACTTCCGGTCGGTATTTTTCATGAAGTGGCTGAATCTCGTCGCGTTCATTCACTTCCACATCGCAGGAACAGTGCACTGCTCGGCATTGCGAATGTCCGTGGTGAATTGCTCATTTGCCTTTCCCTGGCCGAATTGCTCGGGATAGACGAGCGCAAGGAAGGGGAACAAGGCACACGAACCAAGGTATTTCGCCGCCTTGTCGTGGTAGGCGAGCGCGACAAGCGGGTTGCTTTTATGGTTGATGAGATCCACGGCTTACATCGGTACCAGGAACGCGACACTCTCGCTGTTCCGGCCATGATTGGGAAGGCACTGTCTGCCGCTACGGTTGCCGTGCTGCCATGGCAAGGACGAGCCGTTGGCTGTCTCGATCCACGACAACTGCTCACGATGCTGGATCGGAGCATCGCATGACAGATGAAGACTTCAGCCAGGTTTCGATGCTCAGCCTCTTCCAGGCCGAACTGGAGACGCAGTCACGGGCTCTGACCTCTGGACTTCTGGCACTCGAACGCGATCCTATCGCCGCCGACGCCCTGGAAGCATGCATGCGTGCCGCGCATTCCCTGAAAGGAGCTGCCCGCATCATCGACCTGATGCCCGCAGTCAAAGTTGCAAATGCGATGGAAGACTGCCTGGTCGCAGCGCAACGCGGGCATCTGAGGGTGCGACGGGAGCATATAGACGCGCTTCTGCAAGGTTCTGACCTTTTGAAATTGATCGCATCGGGATCATCGAGCGAGAGCGCCAACTCAGAAGTCGAAACCTTTCTCGCGAAGTTCGAGGGGTTGTCCCTCCCCCAGGCAAAGCCCGGTCCCCAAGATTCTGCAGCTGATTTCGCAACTCCAGATCATGCCCAGGAGCAACTGGCGACGACCTCTTCAGCGAACCTCCTCGTTGGGGCGGTACCGCAAGCCCACGGCAGCATCGGCTCTGATAGAATGGTTCGGGTGACGGCAGACAGCCTGAACCGATTGCTCGGGCTGGCTGGCGAGTCGCTGATGGAAGCTCGGCGGCTCAGGCCATTCGCTGACGGGCTGCTACGGCTGAAGCGACTTCAATCGGACCTCGCAAGTGCGTTCGACAATCTTCATGCAGTGCTGCCGCCGGTTTCAAACGATGCGGCGGTGGTGGAGGCGCTGGCTGAAGCGCAGCGAAAGCTTCGGTTGAGCCAAGCGTTCCTGGCGGAGCGTTTCGATGAGTTGGATTCAGTGGATCGGAAAGCGACCGATCTTGCCAACAGATTGTACGACGAAACGTTGGCGAGCCGGATGCGGCCTTTTGAGGACGGCGTGCGACACTATGCGAGAATGATCCGCGACCTCGGTCGTACCCTTGGCAAGCGGGTGCGACTGGAGATCGTAGGCGGCTCGACCGGCATCGACCGCGATATCCTCGAGCAGCTCGATGCCCCTTTGGGGCACCTTCTGCGCAACGCTGTAGACCATGGGCTTGAACCGCCTGAGGAGCGCCTCGCGATGGGCAAACCTGAAGAGGGGCTCATCAGGCTCGAAGCGAGGCACAATGCCGGGCTGCTGCAGATAGCCGTGGTGGACGACGGCAGGGGGATAGAGCTCTCGAAGCTGCGCGAGACCGTCGTCGCCCGGCAACTTGCAACCAGGGAAAGTGCTGAAACACTCAGCGAAAGCGAATTGCTCGCGTTTCTGTTTCTGCCAGGCTTTTCCATGAAAGCGGGCCTTACCGACGTCTCAGGTCGCGGTGTGGGGCTCGATGCAGTGCAAGCCATGACGAAGGAAGTCCGGGGAGTCGCAAGCGTCTCCTCAGAATTTGGCCACGGAACCCGATTTCAACTGCAATTGCCGCTGACACTGTCGGTCCTGCGCACGCTGCTCGTCGATGTCGATGGAGAGCCCTATGCTTTTCCACTCGCTGCCATTTCCAAGACTTTGAAACTGCAGCGGACGGAGATCAACGTCCTGCAGGGCCGGCCGCATTTTCGATTGAACGATCGACAGATCGGGCTGGTCACCGCTCGCGAGGTGCTCGATCGAGGTGAGCCCGGATCGGAACCGAACGAACTATCGGTCGTCGTCGTAGATGCGGGTCGGGGCGATGCGTACGGCCTGATCGTTGACCGTTTTCTCGGGGAACGCGAGTTAGTGATCAGACCTCTCGATCCACGGTTTGCCAAGATCAAGGACATCAGCGCAGCGGCCCTGATGGAAGATGGTTCGCCCGTTCTGATCTTCGATGTCGACGATCTGATCCGATCGGTGGAAAAGCTTGCATCGTCCAGCGGATTTCGAGCTCTTCGGCGCGCCGCGGGCGGTCCCGAAGCGAGCAGGCGCAAGCGCGTGCTCGTGATTGACGATTCACTGACGGTTCGCGAACTCCAGCGCAAGATGCTCGGCAATTACGGTTATGAGGTCGAAGTGGCGGTAGACGGCATGGACGGGTGGAATGCCGTCCGGTCTGGTCCTTTCGATCTCGTCGTCACCGACATCGACATGCCTCGCATGGATGGCATCGAGCTGGTGAGTTTGATCAGAAAGGACGCTGATCTCAAGAACACACCCATTATGATCGTTTCATACAAGGATCGGGAAGAAGATCGCGCGCGCGGGCTCGACGCAGGTGCGGACTATTATCTGACCAAGAGTAGTTTTCAGGACGAGGCGCTGATCCATGCCGTCGTGGACATGATTGGCGAGGCGGCTGAATGAGATCGAGATTGGAAGCCAGCGAATGAGAATCGGCGTAGTCAACGACATGCCGATGGCGGTTGAACTTCTGCGTCGACTGGTCCTGTCGACCGGCGAACATCAGGTCGCGTGGATCGCGACCAATGGGCGTGAGGCGGTCGAGGTCTGCAGACGTGATCTGCCGGATCTGATACTCATGGATCTAGCGATGCCAGAGATGGACGGCGTGGAAGCGACGCGCAGAATCATGGCGGAAACCCCGTGCTCAATCTTGCTGGTGACCGCCAGTATCGAAGCCAACCTCGCCGGCGTCTACGAAGCAATGGGTCATGGCGCGCTTGACGCAGTCGATATTCCGTCGGTGGGCATCGAAGGCAACGCGTCCTCGCAATCCGCCCGGCTTTTGACGAACAAGATACGAACGATAGGCAAGTTGATCGGTGATGCGCCTACCCAGGCAAAAAGGCGGATGTCACGTGCGGCTGAGCCGTCAACTCGACGCCTGATAGCAATCGGCGCCTCTGCGGGCGGGCCGGCTGCCGTTGCCGCAGTCCTGAGCGCGTTTCCCGTTGATTTTGGCGGCGCGATTGTGCTCGTCCAGCATCTCGATGCTCAGTTCGTTCCAGGCCTTGTTGATTGGCTAGGGCAGCATACGCGTCTCCCGATCCGTCCGGCGGGGGAAAGGGATAGTCCTCAAGCGGGCACCGTTCTCGTAGCCAGTTCTGCGGATCATCTGGTTTTCAAGTCAGCTCAGCAACTTGGCTATACGCCCAGCCCCAAGGACAATGTTTATCGGCCGTCCGTAGATGTGTTCTTCGAAAGTGCGGCGCAATGGTGGCCTGGCTCAGTGATTGGTGTTCTGCTCACAGGCATGGGCAGGGATGGTGCGCGCGGGCTGAGACAGCTCCGTGACAAGGGGCATCTCACAATCGCGCAGGATAGAGCAACCAGTGCCGTCTATGGCATGCCGAAGGCCGCCGCCGACTTCGGCGCGGCTGTTGATATTCTTCCTTTGGGTGCGATCGGCTCACGTATAATCGAAGCCTGCGAGCGCCCCCACGTGAAAGGCCCGTTCCGATGACGCAAGAACCAGAGTTGGTCCCGCCACTCGCAGATAACTATTCATCCATGGTTCTGCTCATCGATGATCAGATCATGGTTTGCGAGGCGGTCAGGCGCGCTCTAGCCAACGAGCCCGATATATCCTTACACTTCTGCACCGACCCGTTGAGAGCGATGACGGTCGCGGATGAGGTAAAGCCAACCGTTATCCTGCAGGATCTCGTCATGCCCGGGGTGGATGGGCTACATCTGGTGCGAGAATACAGGAAGCATGCGTCGACACGCGCGGTTCCAGTCATTGTGCTGTCGAGCAAGGAAGATCCAGCCACCAAGGGCGAAGCCTTCGCTGCGGGCGCGAACGACTATCTCGTCAAACTGCCGGATCGTATCGAGTTGATTGCACGCATTCGATATCACACGCGGGCCTATCTGGATCACGTCCAGCGAGACTCGGCACACCGAGCGCTGAGGGAAAGCCAGCGACAGCTGATCAGTGCAAATCTAGAGCTTGAACGTCTGACGCGGATCGATGGCCTGACGGGTCTCGGTAACAGGCGCTATTTTGACGAATATCTGGCGGCTGAATGGAAACGCGCTTTTCGCGCACAGTCCCCACTGTCGCTGTTGATGATCGATGCCGACAACTTCAAACGATACAACGATACCTATGGCCATATGGCCGGCGACGATGTGCTCAAGCAAATCGCCCGCGTAATCCAGAGCGGTTCCGGCCGTTCCACCGATCTCGCTGCGCGGTACGGAGGCGAAGAGTTCGTCATCGTGCTGGTCGACACTATACTGGAACAATCCAGTGCGATCGCCGAGCGGCTCGTCCAGAGCGTGCGAGAGTTGAACATACCCCACGGCCCGGATCGCGTGACCATCAGCGTCGGCGTCGCAACAGCGGTGCCCACCGAGAACGAGACGCCAAACGATTTCGTCAATGCCGCCGATTTGGCTCTGTTTCGTGCCAAATCGGAAGGACGAAATCGTGTTGCGCTTCATATGTCCCGCAGCTAGAGAAGCTCACATCTCAGTCAACGAAGCGCGCCCTGTTCGATTTGAGGACGACCTTGGCGAAGTCGGGCATCTCGAGACCTTGCCGCACCAGGCCATCAAGAGTTTTCTCAGCCGCCCTGATGGGGGAGAGCCGGGCCAGCACCGTCTCAGCCTCCAGGCGAGGCACCACGGCGAGACCGTCGCGGTCGCCGACCAGTATGTCTCCCGGCGAGATAGTCACTCCTCCCACTACCACCGGGAATCCGACCGTGCCTGGACCATTGCGCGCAGGCGAGTTCGCAATGATCCCGGCACAGTAAACCGGCAACCCGACCGCCTCGATCCCGACAACGTCGCGCACGAGGCCGTCAGTGATGAAGCCGGCGACCCCCTTGTTGCGCGCCATGCCGAGCACGAGATCGCCAGTTACCGCCGTACCGGCAAAGCTGTCGGTGGCCGCGACGATGACATCGCCACTTGCTGCGGCATCCAGTGCTCCAAACAGGGCGAGGTTGTCGGCGGGACCGCAGTGACAGGTCACGGCGACGCCGACCATCGTCGCAGTAGCTGGCGACAGTGGCTTGATCGCATAATGCAAGGCGCCGCGTCCCCCCATCGCGTCTACGACCTGGCTAACCGGCACGCCCGCAAAAGCACTGATGATTTCTGCTGCGGGCCGTTCGAAACGGCGCTTGATGGTGAGCAGTGGTGGGTCTTCAATCATGTAGCGGCCCCATTCCCTGAACGAACGAAATACAGTCCGGCCCGAGGTCGCGCAGGCTCCGCGCGCCCATCAGTCCCATGACGCGGTCGATTTCCTTGCGGTAGAGTTCGAGCACGTGGCGTACCCCCTCCTCGCCGGCGACCGCGAGCCCCCACAACTGCGGCCGCCCGATCAGACAGCACGAGGCGCCGAGCGCCAGGGCCTTGACGACGTCAGAGCCTCGCCTGATGCCTCCGTCAATAAGCACTGGTACGCGGCCGGCGACAGCCGCGACAACTGCCGTCAACGCGTCCAGGGATGCGGCGGCGCCGTCAAGCTGACGTCCCCCATGATTGGATACGATGATGCCGTCGATTCCTCGGGCTACAGCCTCGGCGGCTTCGCTGGGATGCAGGACGCCTTTCAGCAACAACGGTCCGGACCAGACAGTGCGCAGCCAGTCGACATCGGCCCAGGAGAGTCCGGGATCGAGCATTGCCGCCATCCGGCCCGCCAATGCACCGACCGTCGCCGTATCTCCGGGGCGCGCGTAGTTGCCGAAGGTCAGTTTCGGGAGTCGGGTGCGCATACGAAGAAGCCACGCCGCCTTGGTGGCGGTCGCGAGGGTTCCGGCCACACCGAAGCGCGGCGGGATGGCAAAACCGTTGCGGATGTCGCGTTCACGGTTGCCAAGCATCTGGTTGTCGATGGTGAGCACCAGCGCGTCGTAGCTTGAGGCACGCGCCCGATGCACCATTTCTCGGGTGAAGCCGCGATCGGTGTAGACGAACACCTGCATCCACCGTGGGCTACTTCCGGTGGCTGCTATGTCCTCCAGCGTGCAGACGGATCCGTGGCTGGCGCAGTAGAATGTCCCTGCGGCCGCTGCGGCTCGGGCGGCTGCGCGCTCGCCGTCGGGCCAGAACAGCCCAGCCAGGCCGGTTGGCGCGATGCCCAGCGGGATGGCAAGTTTCGCGCCGAAGAGGTCAAGGGAAAGGTCTCGCGTCGTTGCACCGTTGAGCGGTCGCGGCAGAATGGCAACCTCGTTGAAAGCTTGCTCGTTCCGGCGCAGCGTTCGCTCATCCTCGGCACCGCCATCGGCGAAGTCGAACACCGGGCGTGGCAAAGTCCGCCGCGCGGCGATGCGGACCGCGGCCACGCTGTACAGGCGCTTCAACCCCGCCATCGAAGCAGACGATGCCGCACCGCCGGCGCCGGGGTCATCGCCTGTTGAGGCGGACGAGGAGCTACTCACGGTTGCTTTCCGCCGATGCGACCATGATGCGTCGGTCCACCGCCTCCCGGAACACGCACGCAGGAGAGTGTTCCCTCAAAGGAGGGATCGCTGCCGGTCGCCAGCACGCCGGCATTTGTCACCCAAAGCATCTCGCCCGAGAAGACGCAGTTGGTCGTTGCCTTGCCGCAGACGAAGAAACCTTCCGCTGTGCCGTTGGGCTTCAGAACGTGAATGCCGTTGGCGGCAATATCCGTGACATAAAGGCGGCCATCGGCTCCGACCTTCAGCCCGTCCGGGATCGGATTGGGCCCAGGCAAGCGGCCCAGGTCTTCGACGCAACCATCCGGACGCTGCCGCTTGACGCGCCCCGTATAGGACTCCCCCCAAATGATCGAGCCGTCGGCTTCGATCGCCACACCATTGGGGAAGGTCGGCTTGTCGAAGCCGAGAGCAAGGTACGCACTGCCGTCGGGGTTGACGGCAAAGATGTAGCTTGGGTCCGGATTCCCCGGGTTGTATGTGCCGGGATCGCTGAAGATGAGCCGGCCGTCAGCAGCAAATACAAGATCGTTTGGCCCATTGAGCCGAATGCCCGCGACTTCGCTCAGCAGGATTTCCGGCTTTCCGCCTTCGGCAACCCGCTGGATCGATGGCGTCGTCATGTCCGCGGCCCGCCAAGGTCCGGTCGTGCCGCCGTTCTGGCAGACATAGAGCAGGTCATCCGATCCGAGAACGCAGGCGTTGGGCGCTCCGGCAACATACGCGAACTGGCGAGCACTTCCGTCGCGATCTATGGCCGTCAGCTGGCTGCGATAGCTTTCGACGATGACAATTCGGCCATCCGGCAGCACCGTCGGGCCCTCGGGCCAGCCAAGGCCGGTCGCGACAACCTCGACGGCCAGCTTTTCAACCTCGTTCATCGTGCGACCCCCAGAACGGCAGCCTATCAAGATTTGTCGGGTATAATCCAGCCTGACGATCTGGCGGTCACCGGACCCGGCGACTCGAAAGATAGCCAGGCTGACGTGCGCGTTGCTGGGCCCCCCCTAGGCCGGCCCCCACCCCGACGCCGGTGAACCCCGACGGGCGGAGGCCTATGGCTACAGCGACGAGCCGATCGGTGTCTACACAGCTCGGTAGCACTGGCTTGCTCCTCCAGGTTGCGTGGCAGGATTAGGTGCTGCTGAGGCCAGCGTGCAAGGAACAAGTGCAGGTGGAGAAGGTTGAATCTCAGTTCCTCTCCCTCTAACACTCACAAAGTCCAACAATTCTCTGCTCCGCTGCCAGGCGCTCTGGAGCCCGAGCGTTTGCAGGGCGTGCGTGTGGCCAAAAGCTGGGGAGCGCCGCAGCGCCCAGGCGTGCAAATTGCTCTCTGAACGCCGATCCTTCTCCGAAGCTGGGGAGTAGCCCCAAAATCCAACAGCAATATCATGCCTCAACGGCGGTTTTGCCACTGCCAGTTTTGCGGTTCGCTCGCCTGTCAAAAGGGACAGTCTTTCGGGTCACGATCCGGAGTGGGTTGCCAAGGCTCCCGGAATCGAGGTGGCCCACTTTTGCGTCGGGGCTCCGCCACTCTTCAGATCAACAGCAACCAGCACCAATAAGCACCAATCACCATTTGCACAGCGAACGCGGTGAACCTGAGACTGACCGCGAGTTGGCTGGTTGAGACGAGGTGGATCACCGACTGCACTATACGTGCGCCTAACATCGTGGAGGCCAAGGGATCCGTGACATCTGTCTTTGAAATGATGATCGCGACTCCGAGCAGACCTCCGAAGATTGGAAGCCCTTCAATGCAGTTGGCGTGGGCACGGGCTAACCTCCGCATAAACGGGGAGAGGGCTCCGTTATCTGGCGTAAAGCCGTTTGCCGGGACTTGCCCAGAGATCACCAGGTAGCTCCGGATAACTTCCATCACGATCAGCAGGGCCAGGGCCCACGAGATGAAGCCAGTCAATGCGTAAGCACTCGCCGACATGTGCCCTCCCCGTTGCTAGCACTCTAGGTCGTTGTAGCCGATCAACTAGTCTAATGCTATTCGACGAGGAGGGGCGGCCTGTAGTGGGGCCGAAACGGAATAGCAGCTTTTGGACGTTGTGCCCGGAATAGCTGCCGTTCAGCCAATCAGCAGTGATTGACCGCTTTCGCCCTTTAGCGACCCTTCCGCGCCAGATCAGTCGATGCTTGAAGCTGCCATTCGCAGAGTGAAAGCGGCGTCGAGCATGGTCAGAAAGGCGCGCACGGCGGGGTTGGCGCGTCGGCTTGCCGGCCAGAGCACGGTGACATTGTTTCGCTCGACCGCGAACGTGGACAGCACTGGGACCAGTTCGCCGCGCTTCACATAGGGAGCCGCCATGAAGGAGGCGCCTATGCCTATCCCACCGCCGGCTGCCAGCATGATGAGCACCGCATCGCTGGCATCGGCGACCACACCGGAATTGGGCACGATCTCGATTTCACGGTCGCCAATCCGGAAGGGCCAGCGAAAGGCCTGGCCTGTGCTCTGATATCGAAGGTTGACGGTGTCGTGCCCTTCCAGGTGATCGGGATGGGTCGGTGTGCCGCGTTCCTCGAGATAGGCTGGCGAGGCGAAGCAGCAAAGCCGATGGGGTGCGAGCTTGCGTGATAGTAGCCGGGTGTCAGCCAGATCACCGATGCGTATGGCGACATCGATCCCTTCCTCGATCATGTCCACCATCTGGTCACCCAGCCTGAGATCGACGATCAGGTTCGGATGGAGCCGACGGAAAGCCGGTAAAGCCGGAGCGATCAGATGCAGTCCGATCGGCAGCGACGCGGCCACGCGCAACGTGCCCGATGGTTCGGAGCGCGCGGTCATTGCCGCCTGCTCTATTTCCTCCGCCTCGCGTAGCAGACGCAGCGCGCGCTCATGCAGGTCGCGCCCTTCGGGCGTGAAGGTGAGCGAGCGCGTTGTACGGGTAAACAGCGACACTCCTAAATGCCGCTCGAGCCGCTGGACGCTCTTGCTGACCGCCGACGGGGAAATCGACAGCGCGCGCGCCGCTGCCGTGTAGCTGCCCAGCGATCCCGCACGCGCGAAGGCGATGATGCCAGTGAGCCGATCCAAAGTGATATGTTCCGCCATGGCATTACTTAACCGCCATCGGCACCGATTATCAACCGGCGGTCATGCCGCTAGATTCGCTCCAATGACATGGATGAGCGGAGATTTCACCAATGAGCGATAAGATGAAGGCAGTCCGTCTGCACGCATTCGGTGGTCCCGAGATGCTGGTGTACGAAGACGCTCCTAGGCCGGGTGTGAAGCCCGGCGAGGTGCTTGTCCGAGCCCAGGCGGCCGGGCTTAATCCGCCCGACTGGTATCTGCGGGATGGCTATCGCGCACTGCCGCCAGAATGGCGACCCAACGCGTCCTTCCCACTGATTCTCGGCACGGACGTGTCGGGCGTCATTGAAGCGGTTGGCGCTGACGTCGCTGAGTTCAGCATCGGTGACGAGGTCTACGCAATGGTTCGCTTCCCCGATAACTTGATGACGGGTAGCAATGCCTACGCGCATTATGTCAGTGTGCCGGCATCGCATGTTGCGTTGAAACCAGCCGGCATCGACCATATTCATGCGGCTGGTGCGCCGATGTCGCTTCTGACGGCATGGCAGTTCTTGATCGAACTTGGCCACGACGAGCCGAATCCGTTCCAGCCCTTACCGCATGAGCCGGTGCCCCTCGACGGCAAGACGGTGCTCATCAATGGTGCCGGAGGCGGTGTCGGGCATCTGGCCGTCCAGTTGGCGAAATGGCGGGGCGCGCGCGTCATCGCGGTGACATCGGCCAAGAACGAGGCGCTGATGCGCGATCTCGGCGTGGATCAATTCATCGACTACAAGACAACCGCGGCGGAAGATGTCGTCCGAGACGTCGACCTTGTCCTCGACGCGGTGGGCGGCGCGGACATGGAGCGCTTCTTCCATGTTCTGAAGCCGGGCGGCGCGCTGTTCCTGGTCAACCCACTGGGCTTCGCTGGTCACGAAGAGACAGAGAGGCTGGGGATCACGGTCTCATCCACACAGGTTCGATCCAATGGCGCGCAGTTGGCAAAAGCCGCCCGCCTGCTCGACGACGGCCTTGTGCGTGTCGTCATCGACAGCACATTCCCGCTGGCCGAGGCATCGCGCGCACATGAGCGCGCCGCCGACGGCAGTATTCAAGGCAAGATCGTGCTGGCCGTCTGAATTGTTGCTTTCAGTCCGACCGACCATCGGGAGTGCAGACGATCGGGCGGGATTACGCCGTTTAGCCGACGAAGACCAACGACCGACGTCCGGCTGAATCGTGCTCGACTACAAGTGCCGCGATGGCTGCCGCGATCTTCGCGCCACCTTGCACTGACGGTTCGATAGGATTGGCGAAGTCCGCGTCCTCATTCGATACCAAGCGCAGGTCGACGAGCGGCAAACCGCGCGAGAACGCCGCCCGGGTGATGACGTCGTTGAGGACCGTCAGGGCAGTTGCGGCAAGTCTACGACGCTGTGAGTCGGGAAAGCGCGCCTCGTAGATCGTGCAGACAGCGGTGGGTAGGTTTTGGCCCAGCGCCCCCTCGAGCATCGTACAGTAGTCGTGCTCGAATTCCTCCCGGATATCGCTGATCCTGTCCAGAACCTCGGCCACCGAACAGGCCCCCTGCTCCAGAATCCCTGCATGACGAAGAGCATCATTGCCACCGACGCTGACGACAAGATGGCTAGCATCCTGGGGGAGCCGTTCAAGCTGCCGCTCGACGCCGCTTGTGATGGCGCCGTCGACGGCGTTTAGCGTTGCACGCCACCCCTCCGGCAACCGCTCCCGCAGCTGCCGCACTACGTCGGACCCGTGCGCGACATAGGCAGCGTTGTCAAAGATCGAATCCCCGAGAAGGACGACGTGTGGCATCGGATGCTCCGTTGAGGCCTCTGCCAATGCTGCATCAGCAGAGGAGGTAAGGTGGTGGGTTGTGACCGCGGCAGCGAGCACGGTCAGGAGATCACGGCGAGTCAGGCCACCTGCAGAACGGAGCGGCATCTCAGCCGTCCAGGAACGCCAGAAGCGCGGCATTCACCGCGCTGGCCTCTTCGCGCTGTACCCAATGCGTCGGCTTCTCGAACGTCTGCAGGCCCCGATCGTTGCAAAGGGCCAGACTGCGCTCGGCCAGGCCATATTCCAGAGCTTGGTCCTGCATCCCCCACAGTACAAGGGTCGGTGTCGTGATCCGCTGCTTCAGGCCTGGGCGGAAGCGCAGCGCCCGATACCAGTTGAGCATGCCGGTCAGCGCCCCCCGGCCGTTCCCAGGCCTGCCGATACTCTGCGATTTCCTCCGCCGTGAAGGCATCTGTTCGGCTGGATTTGATGAGCGCCCGTGCCAGCAGAGCCGAGTGCCCTGCTCCCAGAACAGCCTCCGGCAGCAAGGGGAACTGGAAGAAGGCGGCATAGCTGCTCCGCAGGAACTGGGTCGGAGATCGCAAGGAATGGGCAAGCAGCACCTCGGGATGGGGCGCGTTCAGGATGACGAGCCTTTCCAGGCGGTGCGGCAGCTTTGCGCCTGCGGCCCAGGCGACGATACCGCCCCAGTCATGACCGACGAGGTGAAACCTTCCGATGCCGAGCGCGTCGGCGATGGCAACGACATCGCCGACGAGCTTGGGGAGCGTGTATTCACGGATGGCTTTCGGCTTGTCACTGGTGTCGTAGCCCCTCTGGTCGGGAACGATGACCCGGAATCCGGCGGAAGCGAGCGCATCGATCTGCCGTCTCCAGCCGATCCAGAAGTCGCCGGGAGCAGTCTGTCCCGGTCCAGCCGCTAGGCTGGCAGCAGCGGAGGCGTCGATCAAAGTGAATACCTCGCGGAGTTGACGAGGAGTTCTGATAGGCAAGTTTCAATTTCGCGCTTTTTCCCGCAAATTCGAGAGCGTAAGGAATTGAAACCATTCGTTGATTAATCAGGGGTTTTCGCCGGCCTGTCACGCCGGAGGTCGCGGGTTCGAGCCCCGTCACTCGCGCCATTTCTCCTCAGGAGAAATGTGGCATAATCGTCTAGAATCATGATCTTGCATGAGGCAATTCAGATCCGGTCGGATCTGAATTCGATCTCTCCCGCAACGACGTCACCCCTTGGCCAGCAGCGCCTCGACCTCATGCAGCGTCGGCATGGATGGCGCCGTACCCGGCCGCGTCACCGAAATGCCGGCGACGGCGCAGGCGAAGCGGACGGCTTGCAGCGGCTCCACGCCTTTGGCGAGTGCGGCGGCCAGGCCGCCATTGAAGGCATCGCCCGCACCGGTGGTTTCGACCACCGGGCCGGCATTGACCACCGGGACATGGTCGGACCGAGCGGCCGTGTGCAGCAGCGCGCCTTTTTCGCCGAGCGTGATGATGACCGAGCCGACGCCTTTTTTGAGCAGGCTGTCGGCGGCGCGGCGAGCGTCGTCGATCGAAGAAACCTTGATGCCGGTCAGTTCCTCGGCCTCGGTTTCGTTGGGGGTCACATAGTCGCACAGCGTGTAGATGCGGTCCGGCAGCTTGGCCGCGGGCGCCGGATTGAGAATGGTGGTCACCCCTGCCCCGCGCGCGATCTCGAGTGCGCGCAGTGCCGCGTCGATCGGCTGTTCGAGCTGGGTGACGAAGACGCCGGCTCCACGGATCAGGCCGGCATTGGCCTCGATGTCTTCAGACGAGATCAGCATCGCCGCACCCGGGCTGACGATGATGGCGTTGTTGCCGGTCGTCTCCTCGATGAAGATATAGGCCGCGCCGGTATAGCTTTGCGGCGTGTCGATGACGGCGGATTTCACGCCCGCCTCTGCCCAGGTCGCCTTGGCCATGTCGGCGAAAGCATCGACGCCAAGCCGGGTCAGGAAAGTGATGTCGGCGCCGAGCTTGCCTGCCGCCACCGCCTGGTTCGAGCCCTTGCCGCCAGGTCCCAGCTTGAAGGAATTACCAAGAATGGTTTCACCCATGCGCGGCTGTCGATCGGCGCGGTAGGCGGTGTCGGCGACGAAAACGCCCAGAATGACGACAGGTTTGCCCGACGCCATGGCCCTACTCGGCGTCCGGCGGCACGACGCCCTTGCGAAAGGCGAAGCAGCCATAGAAGCGGCGTTCGCCGGTCTGGATGACGCAATAGGCTTTCTTGGCGCGCTCGTAGAAGGCATAGCGCTCGACCGAGATCATCGGCCAGGCCTTGCCTTCCGCCTTGTCGATCTCCTTCTGCACCTCTTTTTGCACCGGCGGAATCTCGTCCGGCTTGCCGACAATCTCCATGCGCGCGGCCGCGTCGTCGACGAAAGTGTCGAGCGGATAGAGCGACAGCACCGCCTTGGCGACATCGGCCGCCGGCGCATCGATGCGCAGCAGCTTGCCGAGCACGGTCTGGCGCGC
Organism: Mesorhizobium sp. M0058; assembly: GCF_040323095.1. NCBI lineage: Bacteria > Pseudomonadati > Pseudomonadota > Alphaproteobacteria > Hyphomicrobiales > Phyllobacteriaceae > Mesorhizobium > Mesorhizobium sp. M0058. The sequence goes on along the minus strand of NZ_JAMYUQ010000002.1, from coordinate 386,265 downwards.
CACCGAATCGGCGGGGAAATTGGTGTCGGCGATGATCAGATCGTCGCCGTGTCCCATTGCCCTGAGCGCTTGGAGCACATCGGCATTGAGCAATGGGTTGATCCCTTTGAGCATGGCAGTCCTCGTCAAACAGGTTTGGTCAAAGTCGATTGGAAATCAGAGCCGGTTGCCGGTCTCGGCGTCGAAGAGATGGACCTGGTCGAGGCGCGGCTTGAGATTGAGCGTGTCGCCGGGTTTGAAGTCGTGGCGCTCGCGAAACAGCGCCACCATCTCGCCGTCGCCGAAGCGCACGAAGACCAGCGTTTCGGAACCCGTGGGTTCGACCACCGAGATTTTTGCCGGCACGCCGTCGGGATGGATTTCGAGATGCTCGGGCCGCACGCCATAGACCACGGCCTGGCCCTCCTTGGCGGCGCTGCCGGCCGCGACCGGGAACAGCGTGCCTGCAATCTCGACCTTGTCGCCCTTGCGCACCACGCCTTTGAGCAGGTTCATCGACGGCGAGCCGATGAAGCCGGCGACAAACAGATTGGCCGGCCGGTCGAACAATTCCAATGGCGCGCCGACCTGCTCGATACGGCCATCGCGCATGACGACGATCTTGTCGGCCATGGTCATGGCCTCGATTTGGTCGTGGGTGACGTAGATGGTGGTGGTCTTCAGCCGCTGGTGCAGTTCCTTGATCTCGGTGCGCATTTGCACGCGCAGCTTGGCGTCGAGATTGGAGAGCGGCTCGTCGAACAGGAAGACTTGCGGATTGCGCACGATGGCGCGGCCCATGGCGACGCGCTGGCGCTGGCCGCCGGATAGCTGGCGCGGATAACGTTTCAGGTACGGATTGAGGTCGAGAATGTCGGCGGCGCGCTTGACCCGCTCGGCGACCACGGCTGGATCGGTCTTGCGCAGCTTCAGCGCAAACGCCATGTTCTGCTCCACCGTCTTGTGCGGATAGAGCGCGTAGTTCTGGAACACCATGGCGATGTCGCGCTTGGCCGGCGGCAGATTGTTGACGATGCGCTCGCCAATGGCGATCGTGCCGCCGGAGACGGTCTCCAGCCCGGCCACCATCCTGAGCAGCGTGGACTTGCCGCAGCCCGACGGGCCGACCAACACCACGAACTGGCCATCGGCGATATCGACGCTGACCTCGTGCAGGACCTTGACGGTTCCGAACGCCTTGGCCACATTGCTGATCGCGACTTGAGCCATCGTCCCCCCTTTTCTCGCGGTGAAGCTAGCCATTGCCAACGGCAAGGGCAAGTCGGTATGTTATCGATAAAAAGCCATTCGTGTTGACAAGGTAATCGATTACGCAAATATTAGCTGTTGCCAATCCGGCAGTCGGATTTTTATCCGAAAATCGGAGCTCCAGGCGACGCAGGGTGGGGTCCCACGTCCCCGTATGATAAAGGAGAACCGCCGACGTTTCGGCGTCGGAGGGATTGGCATTTAATTCACGACTGTTGTTCTGGGAGGAATAGATGAGAGTCGGTCTGTACGAAAAACTCGTCCGCGCGGGTGCCACCCGGCGTGACATACTCAAAGGCGCGGCCTCGATGGCCGCGATCGCCGCCGCATCGGGCGCTGGGCTCGGCGCTTTCACCCGCCCGGCTGAAGCCGCCAGCGAGCTACGCTCCAAAATTCTGCAGATCCCCGGCGTCGGCAAGGGTCAGCCGACGGATGCCGATTTCCAGAAGGTCGGCGAACTCTGCCTGGAAGCCACCAAGGCCAACGTCAAGGAAGGCGAATTCGCCGGCGTCGAGCTCACCTTCATGGGCCTCAACAACCAGAACCTGCACAATGTGCTGTTCCGCGGCTTCCTGAAGCCGTGGGAGGCCTATACCGGCGCCAAGATCAGCTGGATCGACCTGGCGCAGGCCGACTACAATGCCCGCCTGCAGCAGTCGATCGCCACCGGCACCGTCGACTTCGACATCATCGAGATGGGCGCGCCCTTCGAAGGCGATGTCTGCGGCAAGGGCCTGACGTCCGAGATGCCCGACTGGGTCAAAGAGCAGATCGACATGAAGGATGTCGTGGCCTATCTGCAGCCGCCGGTCGGCACCTGGGACGGCAAGCAGTACCGGATCACCGTCGATGGCGATGCGCACAACTTCAATTACCGCACCGACGTTTTTGCCGATGCCGACCTCGCCAAGGCGTGGAAGGACGGCGGCGCGGCCACCGAATGGGGTGTGCCGAAGACCTGGCAGGAAGTCCAGGCCGTCACAAAATTCCTCAAGGGCAAGAAGTTCAAGGATCAGGACGTCTTCGGCTATCTCGATGCGCCCAAGGCCTGGGGCGGTTTCGGCTTCTACTTCCTCGGCAGCCGCGCCACCGCCTATGCCAAGCATCCCGACGACAAGGCCTGGCTGTTCGATGCCGACACGATGAAGCCGCGCATCAACAATCCGGCCTGGGTGCGCGCCATCCAGGACGTCATCGACGCGCTGCCGTCGGAGCCCGCCGACCAGATCAACGCCGACCCGAACACGACAGCCTTCCAGCAGTTCCTGGCCGGCACCGGTTCGATGGTCACCTGGTGGGGCGACGTCGGCTCCAACGTCAAGACCAATGATAGCTCGGTCATCGGCGACGTCACCGGCTTCTCGGTCCTGCCGGGGTCCGACGACGTCTACAATGCCAAGACCGGCGCTTGGGACAAACTCGCCAGCGGCCCGAACTATGCGCCGAACTGCGCCTATCTCGGCTGGGGCGTCTACGTCATGGCCCGCGTCGATACTGACGAAAAGAAGAAAAAAGCGGCATGGTCGGCCGCCGCTCATCTCGGCGGCAAGGACCTGTCAATCTGGACGGCGATGTATCCGTCCGGCTTCCAGCCCTACCGCAACTCGCATTTCGACATTCCCGAATGGGTGGCGGCAGGCTACGACGAGGCGTTCATCACCTCGTATCTGAAGTCGGAAGCCGACAGCTACAACCATCCGAACGCGGCGATCGAGCCGCGCATCCCCGGCATCTTCCAGTATTATTCGGCTGCCGAGGACATTCTGGCCAACACATTCGCCGGCAAGATGAAGGCGCAGGAAGGCGCCGACGCCATTGCCGCGGCCTGGGAGAAGCTGACCGACCAGATCGGCCGCGAAAACCAGATCAAGCTCTACAAGGCCTCGCTCGGCGTGTAGGCTGATCCTATCGTGACAACAGGTCCGGCGGTGCAAGCCGCCGGACCTGACCGGCTCGGGCCGGTCGCAGGCTTGATTTTTTAAACGGACGGGGACGCGTGGCAGACCAGACCACCAATGCATGGCCGGCCAACGCCGGCCCAGCCGATCTGATCTCGCCGGCCCGCAAGCGGGCGGGTTTTGCCCTGATGGCGGCCGCCACGCTTGGCCTGCTGGCGGTGATCGCGTTTGAGATCCTCTACAAGAACGAGATCACCACGCTCGGCTTCGAGACCTGGCGTCCGATCGTCTACGCCTATGTTCTGTGGGGCGTGGCGCTCGGCATCGGCCAGGTGCTGACGCGCGGCGAGGACGGCCAGCGCGCGCTGTTCCTGCTGCCGGCGCTGCTGTTCACCATCGCCATGGTGATCTTCCCGACGCTGTTCGGCTTCTATATCGCGCTGACCGACTGGAACCTGTCGTCCTTTTCCGGCCGCAAGTTCAACGGGCTCGACAATTTCTGGCAGATGCTGGCCGATCCCTACTACCGCAACGCGCTGTTCAACATGGTGCTTTATGTGCTCGCCGTGCTGGTTGAGTATGTGATTGCCTTCGGCCTGGCGCTGCTGCTCAACGCGCAGATCCGGGCGCGCAAATTCTTCCGAGTCGTCTTCCTGATGCCGCTGATGCTGTCGCCGGTCGCGGTATCCTGGATGATCGGCAAATCGCTGATGGAGTACCGTTTCGGGCCGGCGGCGACGCTGGCGCGCCATCTCGGCTGGGAGAACCCCGCCTTCTTCTCCAACCCGATCACCGCCCGCATCTCGATCATGGTGCTCGACGCCTGGACCTTCATCCCGTTCATGATGATCATGCTGCTTGCCGGCCTGCAGGCGATGTCGCGCGACGTGCTGGAAGCGGCGCGCGTCGATGGCGCCACGCCCTGGCAGACTTTCTGGCAGGTCACCTTCCCGCTGATGCTGCCGGTGTCGGTCACGGCGGTGATCCTGCGCATCATCTTCAAGTTGAAGCTCGCCGACATCATCATCACCGTGACCTCCGGCGGGCCTGGCGGCGCCACCGATTCGGTGTCGAGCTTTATCTACCGCGAATACCGCGACCGCTCGAATGTCGGCTACGGCACCATGCTGGCGATGGCCTATCTCGTCATCATCGTCGTGTTCGTGACCTGGCTGTTGAAATTCGCCAATCGCTTCGTGCGCAACGTGAACTGACGAGGCACAATGAGCGTCCAGACCACCGACTATGCTGCCTCGGAAATCCGCTCACCGCTGGGTTTTCTGGCCAATCGCATCTTCATCTATGGCGCGCTGGCGTTCTGGGCCTTCATCTGCCTGTTCCCGATCTACTGGACCATCACCACCTCGTTCAAGACCGCGGTCGACGTCACGCAAGGACACCTCATCCCGTTCGTCGACTTCCAGCCGGACTGGAAGGGCTGGCGCTCGCTCGGCCTGTCGCCGGATTCGATCTTCCAGACCTCGACGGTGCGCGAGGAGTTTTTCAAGCGCTTCATGAATTCGGTCATCACCTCGGTCGGCGCGTCGAGCCTCGCCATCGTCATCGGCAGCCTCGCCGCCTATGGGCTGACCCGCTACCGCTATCAGTTCGCCTGGTTCAAGAACGAGGACATCTCCTTCTTCTTCCTGTCGCAGCTGATCCTGCCGCCGGTGGTGCTGGCCCTGCCCTTCCTGGTGCTCTACCGGGAAGTCGGTCTGCTCGACACACGCATCGGCCTGATCCTGCTCTACACGCTGATGGTGCTGCCGATCGTCATCTGGATCATGCGCGACCAGTTCAACTCGATCCCGGTCGAGCTCGAGGAGGCAGCGCTGGTCGACGGCCTCTCGATCTGGGGCGCTTTTTTCCGCATCGTCATGCCGATTGCGCTGCCGGGCATGGTCGCCGCTTTCATCCTGGCGATGGTGCTGTGCTGGAACGAGTATTTTTTCGCCGCGCTGCTGACCTCGACCGACGCCAAGACCATCCCGGTCATGGTGGCGAGCCAGACCGGCTCGCAAGGCATCAACTGGTGGTCGATGGCGGCGCTTGCCACCGCCGCGATCGCACCGCTGGCGGTCATCGGGATTGCGCTTGAGCGGTATCTGATCATGGGCATGACGGCGGGCGCGGTGAAGTAGGGCGAGAGGCGGCGTGCCCCTCTACTGTTGACCTCGGCGGGACAGCACCCCCCCTCTGGCCTGCCGGCCATCTCCCCCGCAAGGAGGGAGATCGGCAGCTTTGGCTGCATCGCTTTTCTTGCGACGTAGGTGATTGGCGAAAGCGGAAATGACATCTGATCTCCCCCCTTGCGGGGGAGATGTCCGGCAGGACAGAGGGGGTGTGAAGGATCGCTACAGAGCGACTTTGTCTGCTAGCGCCCCAATATCGCCCTCAGGTGATCCATGATCATCGCGACGCCCTTCTGCCCTAGCTCCGCCGAGGCCTCCGGCGCACTGGCCGTATACCACGCGGTATTCTCGCCAAAACGCCCGGCATCGACCGCTTCCGGACACAGTGCCAGCATCAATGATGTCTCGCCAACACCGGCGTGATCGAACGGATACTTCCCGTTCATGGCAGCCGACATTAGCGGGTGCACCTGCACCCAGTTGAAGAAATTCTCGCCGGCGGCGTGCCCGGCATAATAATCGGCCATCTCGTCTGAGCCCCACCAGCCCTCGCCGCGCTGCTTCTCGAGGAAGCGGAAAATCGCCTGGCGGCCGGCGGCCTTGAAGGCGAGATCGGTCGGCATGCCGGCGGCAAAGTTCTCGGTCTGGTGGTGGATGATGGCGTTGATGTTACGAAAGCCGATGCGCAGCAGGCTGTAGAACAATTCTTCGGCGAACGGCGCCAGCTGGTTGCCGCCGACCTGCACCGAGCCGTTGCCTTCAGGTGCTGCCACCACATAGCTCGCCGCACCGTAGTAGAAAGCCGGCAGGATGACGATGTCGGCCTCCTTCTCGTAGAGCTCCAGCGTCTTGACGACGGCCAGCGTGTCCATGCCGACAGCCATGTGCTCGCCGTGATATTCGAGCACGCCGAGCGGGAGAGCGACCGGCCAGTTCTCGGCGATCGCCTTGCGGATCTGGTGCGGCAACATCAGTTCGTAGCGCATGATCTATTCCATGTTGGTGTGGCGGGTGCGCATGGCCTCGGACGACTGGCCGGTCAGCGCCTTGAGCTTCAGCACCATCACCTCGAACAGCAGGAACAGCGCCCCTTCGAAGACCGAGCCCATCGGCAGCAGCGATGTCTTTTGTGGCCCCTGGTCACGCGCCATGGTCTGCGCCGGGATCAGCAAGGTGAAGTCGGCAAGCGCGACCGCACTACTGCCTGCCTCGGCGGTGAGCAAAAGCACGGTGGCGCCGGCCTGGCGGGCGACTTGCATCAAGGTAAGCACCGTCGTCGTCTCGCCCGGGCCGGAACTGACCAGGAAGACATCGGCTGGGCGAAGCGGTGGCGTGTTCATGTCGCCGACCACCGACACCTCAAGGCCAAGGTGATAGAGGCGCATGGCGAAACCCTTGAGCTGCAAGGCCTCGCGGCCGCAGCCATAGACGACGATCTTTTGCGCGCGGGCCAGGGTTTCGCAGGCGGTGTCGATGCCGGCTTCGTCGACGCGCGCCAGTACGGCGCCCAGCTCTTGCAGGGCGGTCGAAAACATATCCGAGCCGGCATTCGTCATGAGAGTCCCATCTGTCCGGCTGGGTTTGTGGCCGGTGATTTCGGGTTGCGCGCTTTCGGAAAAAGGCTTGTTTTTGTTCATGCTATCACCGCGAAAATGCCTGTCCAACGGCCATGGCGGCTTTTGCTGAGCCAGCGGCGTGATAGTGTCATGTCAGACAATCAATCCAGGAAATCAGCACGACATGAAGACACGGCATTTCGACCGCATCGGCAATGGCGGCCTCGACTTCACCGAGCTTGGCTTCGGCAGCGCGCCGCTCGGCAACCTTTACCGCGCCGTCCCCGACGCGGATGCCAACGCCACGCTGGAGGCGGCGTGGGCGACCGGCTGCCGTTACTACGACACCGCGCCGCTCTATGGCCTGGGCCTTGCCGAAACACGGCTCAATGCCTTCCTGCGCGGCAGGAAGCGCGACGATTATGTGCTGTCGAGCAAGGTCGGTCGCCTGTTGCGCGCCTGCCCGCCGGAGGAACGAACCGGCATCGGCAAGTTCTTCGACACACCGACGCGCAAGGAGGTCTACGACTACAGCTACGACGGCGTCATGCGCTCGTTCGAGGCGTCGCTGGAACGGCTTGGCGTCGACCGCATCGACATCCTTTTCGTCCATGACCTCGACATCTTCACCCATGGCAGCAAGGAGGCGTCAGACCAGCGCATCGAGGAATTCATGGCCTCGGGCTACAACGGACTGGTTGCGCTGCGCGACCAGGGCGTGATCAAGGCCTTCGGCGGCGGCATCAACGAATGGGAGGTTTGCCAGACGCTGGCGGAGCGTGGCGACTTCGACCTGTTCCTGCTGGCCGGGCGCTACACGCTGCTGGAACAGGAAGCGCTTGCCACCTTCCTGCCGCTCTGTGAGCAACGCGGCATCGGCATCGTTCTCGGCGGTCCTTACAATTCCGGCATCCTGGCGACCGGGCCGAAGCCAGGCGCCTATTACAATTACTCCGAGGCGCCAAGGGACATCATGGATCGCGTCGGGCGCATCGAGGCCGTCTGCCAGCGCCATGGCGTCAGGCTGATCGAGGCGGCGCTGCAGTTTCCGCTGCTGCACCCTTCCGTGGTGTCGGTCATCCCCGGCGGCCAGCGGCCGAGTGAAGTCGAAAGCAACCGCGCCCTGCTCGATGCCAAGCTGCCTGCGGCGCTGTGGGCGGACCTCAAGCAGGAAGGCCTGATGCGCGCGGATGCGCCGGTGGGCTGAAGGCTCGCCTCAGCGGGCTGACGGCCTGCCGCCATCGAGGCAAAAGAAAAGCCGGGCGAACCCGGCTTTTCAACATTCTCTGAAAAATTTTTAGTTGACCGCGTCCTTGAGGCCTTTGCCGGCCGAGAACTTCGGCACGGTACGCGCCGGAATCTTCACTTCCGCGCCAGTCTGCGGGTTGCGGCCAGTCGATGCCGCACGCTTGGAGACGGTGAAATTTCCGAAGCCGACGAGCCGTACATCGCCGCCCTTCTTCAGTTCGCCAGTGATGACGGAGAACACCGCCTCAACCGCCGACTGTGCGTCACCCTTCGAAATGCTCGCGGATTCAGCGACAGCGGAAACCAGTTCGTTCTTGTTCATAAAAATTCCCTTCCATGAGAAAACCGGAACTTTCGACTCATCCGGCAGGAGAGGGACTTTAGAAAGAAGCGCTCGCAAACCCAAGTCAAAAAGCCGGAAAAAAGTTGAAAAAAGCCCGGAAATGGTGGGTTTTTCACATGAAAAAGCCGGGCTCAAGGCCCGGCTCTCTCTTTGTGCACTGCAACTTTAGTAGTTTCTAATGTGCAAGCGACTTTCCAGCATCGTCAACGGTATCGGTGGAAGCCGGCGGATTGACTGGCTCGACCCACTCGATTGGCTCCGGCATGCGCACCAGCGCGTGCCTCAGAACCTCGCCGACACGTGAGACCGGAATGATCTCCATACCGTTCTTCACATTGTCCGGTATCTCCGCCAGATCCTTGGCGTTGTCTTCCGGGATCAGCACCTTCTTGATGCCGCCGCGCAGTGCGGCGAGCAGTTTCTCCTTGAGGCCGCCGATCGGCAAGATGCGGCCGCGAAGCGTTATCTCGCCAGTCATCGCCACATCGGCCCGGACCGGAATACCAGTCATGACAGATACGATGGCCGTCGCCATGGCAGCACCTGCAGACGGACCGTCCTTCGGCGTGGCGCCTTCGGGCAAGTGGACGTGGATGTCACGCTTGTCGAACAGCGGCGGCTCGATGCCGAAATCGATGGCCCGCGAGCGGACATAAGAGGCCGCCGCCGAGATCGATTCCTTCATCACGTCGCGCAGATTGCCGGTCACCGTCATGCGGCCCTTGCCGGGCATCATGACGCCTTCGACCGTCAGCAGCTCGCCGCCGACTTCCGTCCAGGCAAGACCGGTGACGACACCGACCTGATCGTCAGCCTCGACCTGGCCGAAGCGGAAGCGCGGAACACCGAGGTAATCGGCGAGGTTCGCCGCCGTGATGCTCACCGTCTTCTTCTTCGTCTTCAGGATCTCGGTCACCGCCTTGCGCCCGAGCTTCATCAGCTCGCGCTCCAGGCTTCTGACGCCCGCTTCACGGGTGTAGGTCTGGATGATGCCGCGGATCGCGTCCTCGCCGACGGAGAATTCCTTCGGCTGCAGGGCATGATCGCGGATCACCTTGGGCATCAGGTGACGCTTGGCGATCTCGATCTTCTCGTCCTCGGTGTAGCCGGCGATACGGATGATCTCCATGCGGTCCATCAGGGGCGCAGGGATGTTCAGTGTGTTCGCCGTCGTCACGAACATCACGCTCGATAGGTCGTATTCGACCTCGAGGTAATGGTCCATGAACGTCGAGTTCTGCTCGGGATCGAGCACCTCGAGCAAAGCCGATGACGGATCGCCACGGAAGTCCTGGCCCATCTTGTCGATCTCGTCGAGCAGGAAGAGCGGGTTGGACTTCTTGGCCTTCTTCATCGACTGGATGACCTTGCCGGGCATCGAGCCGATATAGGTGCGGCGGTGGCCACGGATCTCGGCCTCGTCACGCACGCCGCCAAGCGCCATGCGGATGAACTCGCGGCCGGTCGCCTTGGCGATCGACTTGCCGAGCGAGGTCTTGCCGACGCCGGGAGGGCCGACGAGGCACAGGATCGGCCCCTTCAGCTTCTTCTGGCGGCTTTGCACGGCGAGATACTCGACGATGCGGTCCTTGACCTTGTCGAGGCCGAAATGATCGGTGTCGAGCACGTTCTGCGCAAACGCCAGGTCCTGCTTGACCTTGGAGTTCTTGCCCCACGGGATCGACAGGATCCAGTCGAGGTAGTTGCGCACGACGGTCGATTCCGCCGACATCGGCGACATCGTCCGCAGCTTCTTCAACTCGGCTTCCGCCTTTTCGCGGGCCTCCTTGGAGAGCTTGGTCTTCTTGATGCGCGCCTCGATCTCGGCGGCCTCGTCGCGGCCGTCCTCGCCTTCGCCGAGCTCCTTCTGGATCGCCTTCATCTGCTCGTTGAGGTAATATTCGCGCTGCGTCTTCTCCATCTGGCGCTTGACGCGCGAGCGGATGCGCTTCTCCACCTGCAGGACGGAGATTTCGGCTTCCATGAAGCCCATCGCCTTTTCCAGCCGTTCCTTGACGGACAGCGTGGCCAGCATCTCCTGCTTCTCGGGGATCTTGATGGCGAGGTGCGAAGCAACCGTATCGGCGAGCTTGGAATAGTCGTCGATCTGGCTGGCGGCGCCCACCACTTCAGGCGAGATCTTCTTGTTCAGCTTGACGTAGTTTTCGAAGTCGGTGACGACCGAACGGGCGAGCGCCTCGACCTCGACCTCTTCCTCCTCCGGCTCGACCAGCGCCGTGGCGGTAGCTTCGTGGAAGTCCGGACGGTCGGTGAACGAGACGATCTTGGCACGCGACGCGCCTTCGACCAGCACCTTGACGGTGCCGTCGGGCAGCTTCAGCAATTGCAGCACATTGGCGAGCGTGCCGATGTCGAAGATCGCATCGGGCTCGGGATCGTCATCGGCGGCATTCATCTGGGTGGCAAGCAGGATCTGCTTTTCCTGACCCATAACCTCTTCCAGCGCCTTGATCGACTTTTCACGCCCGACAAAGAGCGGAACGATCATGTGCGGGAACACCACGATGTCGCGCAGTGGGAGGACTGCGAAGACGCCGTCGCTGGGAGCCTTGGATATTTTGGCCATTGTCCAACCTTTCATGTCGCGGCCGCTAATCGAGCCAACCGCGAATCTCATATTAACGACCGAGGATCGTTCCGCCTACCACCGTTTGTGACGGGAGTTTTACAGCACAGAATTCGGCACCACGGCCTTCCGATGTTAGTTGGATGCACGAGGGGCAAAGATCAAGGGTCGACACGTTCGTTCATCCACTCCGTCACAAGGATCGGTACCTCACCACAGCAAAACGGCGCCCCGCGGGCGCCGTTCCATAAAAAGGTTAGGCCAGATGCCAGATCAGGCGCTGACGTTGCCCTTCTTTTCCTTCTGCTCGGAATAGATGTAGAGCGGCCGGGCGCTGCCGGTCACCACTTCTTCCGAAATCACCACTTCGCGCACGCCTTCCAGGGCGGGCAGTTCGAACATGGTGTCGAGCAGGATCGCTTCCATGATCGAGCGGAGGCCACGGGCGCCGGTCTTGCGCTCGATGGCGCGCTTGGCGATCGCCGACAGCGCATTCTCATGGAAGGTCAGGTCGACACTTTCCATCTCGAACAGCCGCTGATACTGCTTGACCAGCGCGTTTTTCGGCTCGGTCAGGATCTGGATCAGAGCCGGCTCGTCGAGGTCTTCCAGCGTCGCCAGGACCGGCAGACGGCCGACAAACTCGGGGATGAGGCCGAACTTCAAGAGATCCTCGGGCTCGACCAGGCGGAACACGTCACCGGTGCGGCGATCCTCGGGCGAAGCGACGATGGCGCCGAAGCCGATGGAAGTCTTCCTGCCGCGATCCGAGATGATCTTGTCCAGCCCGGCGAAGGCGCCGCCGCAGATGAACAGGATGTTGGCGGTGTCGACCTGCAGGAACTCCTGCTGCGGATGCTTGCGGCCGCCCTGCGGCGGCACGGAGGCAACGGTGCCTTCCATGATCTTCAGAAGCGCCTGCTGCACGCCCTCGCCCGACACGTCGCGGGTGATCGATGGGTTGTCGGACTTGCGCGAGATCTTGTCGATTTCATCGATGTAGACGATGCCGCGCTGGGCGCGCTCGACATTGTAGTCGGCCGACTGCAGCAGCTTCAGGATGATGTTTTCGACGTCCTCGCCGACGTAACCGGCTTCGGTCAGCGTCGTCGCGTCGGCCATGGTGAAGGGCACGTCGATGATGCGGGCCAGCGTCTGGGCAAGCAGCGTCTTGCCGCAGCCGGTCGGGCCGATCAGCAGGATGTTGGACTTCGCCAATTCGACGTCGTTGTTCTTGCCGGCATGCGCGAGGCGCTTGTAGTGGTTGTGGACCGCCACCGACAGCACGCGCTTGGCGTAGGGCTGGCCGATGACATAGTCGTCAAGAACCTTCAGGATCTCCTGCGGGGTCGGCACGCCCTCGCGCGACTTCACCATCGAGGTCTTGTTCTCCTCGCGGATGATGTCCATGCATAGCTCGACGCACTCGTCGCAGATGAACACCGTTGGGCCGGCGATCAGCTTGCGCACCTCGTGCTGGCTTTTGCCGCAAAACGAGCAATAAAGCGTGTTCTTCGAATCACCGCTGTTGTTGCCGACTTTGCTCATTTTCCTGTCCTTTCATGGCCGCCCGCCGATGGTCTGGCTGAAAGGGCGCATATTCTATCTATCGCGGGAATTCGCCGCCGCCAGTGTCCCGGCTCCCGCAACGCATTCCGTACGAAACACAAATCAGAAAACGTCGCAATGATTCGCGCCAACCCTGCACAAAGCTAAGCCGTCGAAAATCAACATAGCCTTAACGTAGGCAATCCCATCCACCGAGGGAACAGCCAATTGTGGCCGAAATGCCGCAAATCCCAGCAAAAGCGCGTTATCCCGCCACCCAACTGCCATGCAGCGATTATGCCGCAGCGCCTTCGACCGGCTCGCGCGACGAAATGACCTTGTCGATGAGGCCGAAATCCTTGGCTTCGTCGGCTGTCATGAAATGGTCGCGGTCAAGCGTCTTTTCAATGTCTTCGTAGCTCTTGCCGGTGTGTTTGACGTAGACCTCGTTGAGGCGGCGCTTCAGCTTGATGATGTCCTGCGCGTGCCGCTCGATGTCGGAGGCCTGGCCCTGGAAACCGCCGGAAGGCTGGTGAACCATGATACGGGCGTTCGGCGTGGCAAAACGCATGTCCTTGTGGCCGGCGGTCAGAAGCAGCGAGCCCATCGACGCCGCCTGGCCGATGCACAGCGTCGACACCGCCGGCTTGATGAACTGCATGGTGTCGTAGATCGCCATGCCCGAGGTCACCACGCCGCCCGGCGAGTTGATGTAGAGATTGATCTCTTTCTTCGGGTTCTCGGCCTCGAGGAACAAAAGCTGTGCACAAACCAGCGTCGCCATACCGTCTTCGACCGGGCCGGTGATGAAAATGATGCGCTCTTTCAGCAGGCGCGAGAAAATGTCGTAGGCCCGCTCGCCGCGATTGGTCTGCTCGACCACCATCGGAACGAGGTTCATGTAGGTTTCGACGGGGTTCTTCATGGACTACCCTTTTTGGAGATGGGGATTCCGGCGCCGGAACATCGGGCAGAATCGGTTCTTGATGGTTAGAATGTAAATAGGATGCCGGCTCACCCTAGCGCAAGGCCGCCTCCTCCTAGCCATCTGGTTAAGTCGAATCAAGGTTTCCGCGCAAGGGAAAGTCCGAACGCGGCCAGCGGCGTTTTTGCGGTGTAGCAATTCCTTAACCGCGTCGCTTAACGAAATGCGGCGAAACCGCTTTCCCCCGGAGAACCTTCCCCTACAATTCAACATTGAACCTCACGTTTCGGGTTCAAACAGGGGGAGTGCCATGATCAGGAAAACTGCTTGCCTCGCCATCTCCGGCCTTGCCGGTCTCGGCATGGTGTCCGATGCGGTTGCCGGCGGCCGGGCCGCCGAATGCTATGAGCCGGTGCACAGGCCGGCGCTCTATGACACCGTCTATGAAGACGTCATGGTCAGTCCCGGCGGGCAGTTGGTCGACTATGATCCGCCGATCTATGGCACCATGGAGCGCGTCGAGCAGATCGCGCCGCCCCGAGTCACCTATGACATCGTACCGGCGAGAACCCGCACCGTTTACCGCACGGTCCAGGTCGACGATGGCGGCTATGCCTGGGAATGGCGCGTCATCCACGGCCGCAAGGTGCTGTGCAAGGTGTGGCGCAAGGCCCGCTACGCGCGTGTGGCCGAAACAGTGGTGGTTGAACCGGAGCGCACCCGCCGGGTTGTGCTGCCGGCCGAATATGAGAGCGTCGCCCATGAAGTGCTGGTGCGGCCCGAGCGGCGGCACGTCACCCAGATAGCGCCTTCATACCAGAGGATGGCGCGCCGGGTGGTGGTGCAGGAAGGCTCGACCAGCTGGCGCCGCGTGCATATTGCCAGGCATTGCGAGGATTAGACTTCGGTACTTCGCCGAGGTCCGCCTCGGTTGGCTCAATCCATAGGGCCGTCGGGTGCCAACATCCGGTCTGGCACCAAGCCGGCAAGCCGCGGTAATGGTCTGGCATGACCACATCCATGCCGCCCTACCTCGCCTTTGATCCAGCCACGCGCCGCCTGCGGCTCGATCCGCACGAACCGGCGTTTTTCCAGAACCCCTACGACGCCTATGCCGTCCTGCATGGCGCATCGAATGCCTTCTTCTGGGAGGAATTCGGCTTTTGGTGCTTTGGCGGCTTCGACGACGTCAACCGGCTGTTGCGCGACCGCCGCTTCGGTCGCCAGAACCCGGCCGGCATTCCCGACAGCCGCGGCATCGGCGAGGATCGCTCGCATTTGGCCGCTTTCGACGGCATCGAGAGCAATTCGATGCTGGAGCTGGAGCCGCCGGTGCACACCAGGCTCAGAACCCTGGTCAACCGCGCCTTCGTCTCGCGCCAGGTCGAGCGGCTGCGGCCGCGCGTGGAGGCGCTGGCCAATGAGCTGATCGACCGTTTCGAACCGCGCCAGGTCGATCTATTGCCCAGCTTCGCCGCACCTTTGCCGATCACCATCATTGCCGAAATGCTCGGTGTGCCGGTCGAAATGGGGCCGCAACTGCTCGACTGGTCGCACCGGATGGTGGCCATGTACATGCATGGCCGGACGCGCGAGATCGAAGAAGCGGCCAATCGCGCCGCGCACGATTTTTCCGACTTTTTGCGTGGCTATGTCGCTGAGCGGCGCAAGAAGCCTGGCGACGACCTGCTGTCGCTGCTGATCGCGGCGCAAGAGGATGGCCAGAAGCTGTCGGAAGACGAGTTGGTCTCGTCCGCCGTTCTGTTGCTCAATGCCGGCCACGAGGCGACCGTCCATCAAACCGGCAACGCCGTGCGCACGTTGCTGGCGCAAGGCGGCGACCCCGGCCGTTTCTTCACCTCGCCGGAAGCAACCGCTGCGACGGTCGAGGAGTGCCTGCGCTTCGACGCGCCGCTGCACATGTTCACCCGCTACGCCTATCAGGAGGTCGAGGTGACATCCGGGGTTGTCGTACAACCGGGGGAGACGGTCGGCCTGCTGCTCGGCATGGCCAATCATGATCCGCTTGCCCTTGCCGAACCTGGCGCCTTCCGGCCCGGCCGACCAGACCAGAAGAATGTCTCGTTCGGCGCCGGTATCCATTTCTGCATCGGTGCGCCGCTGGCGCGGCTGGAGTTGCAGGTGTCGCTGAAAACCCTGTTCGAGCGGCAGCCGCAACTCCATCTTGCGGAGGAGCCGCGCTTCCGCGACACCTATCATTTCCATGGGCTGGAAAAGCTCACTGTGAGCTTGTGAGGACGGCGGAGCCGACGCATGCCCGAGAAAATGAGATTCGCCTTTCTACAGGAACCACCCTTCTGCTTTATCGACGGATCGGGACGTCTGGGCGGCAGCGATGCCCAACTGGCCAAGAGGGTCTGCCTGACGCTCGGGCTGGAACTTTTGCCCATCGAGACCGAGTTTGCCGAGCTGCTGCCTGGGCTTGCCGAAGGGGTGGGACATGACCACCGGCCTGTTCATTTCCGAAGACCGCCGGAAGCTGGTCGACTTCACAAGGCCGATCTGGATGCTGGCGGATGGATTGCTGGTCGCGAAAGACAATCCCCGCGCCTTTGATGGCTATCGGTCCGTCGCCAATGATCGGACGGCGCTGATCGGCGTCATATCGGGCCAGATCCAGCACCGGACGGCCCTGCAAAACGCTATTCAGCCCGAACGGCTAAGGATATTTGCCACCCAGGCCGAAGCAGCTAACGCCGTCGCGGCCGGCGTGGTGCATGCCTATGCGAGTGTAGCGCTCGCGCATCGCGGCTATCTGAGCCGGCGACCCGACGCGCCTCTCGACGTCGTCGACGTCCCGGCAGTCGAAAAACAGCCAGCGCCCGGCGCTTTCGCTCTCGCCAAAGGCAGTGCCACCCTGCTCCAGCGCGTTGATTTATGTCTCAGTGATTTGCTTGGAAGTCCCTGGCACAGGGAGATGATGAGCGGATACGGCTTTTCCGACACTGACATCGATCGGCTTTTGTGAAGTCCAAGCGCGACCGAGCGGTCAGAGCTTGATCACATACTCCTTGCGGGTCGTTTCAAGCACTTCCCAACTGCCCCTGAAGCCTGGCCTGAGCACGAAGCTGTCGCCGGCGCGCACCGTGCGCGCCTCGCCGCCATCCTCGGCAACCACCGAGACGCCGGACAGGATGTGGCAGAACTCCCATTCGTCATATTCGATGCGCCATTTGCCCGGCGTCGCTTCCCAGATGCCGGCATAGAGGCGGCCATCGCGCTCCTCGACATTCCAGGTGCGGAACTTCGGATCGCCCGCAATCAGACGATCCGGCGCCGGGGCGCCATGTTCGGCGTCGACGCTGTCGGTCGATATTGCCAAGTAATGCGCGGACAGGGTTTGCCTCCAACAGATTAGTGAGTAGTGAGTAGTGCAGTGAGTAGTGAGTAGTGAGTAGTGAGTAGTGAGCGGAAAGCGCTCCCTCGAACGGGTGGCTAATCACTAGTCACTGCTAACTAGTGAATACCGACCACTACTCACTACTCGCTCAAAATCAAACCTTGGTCAAAGCCTGTTCCAGATCGGCGACGATGTCGTTGACATCCTCGATGCCGACGGAAAGCCGGACCGTGTCCGGTCCCGCGCCCGCCTTGACCTTCTGCTCGTCGGAAAGCTGGCGATGCGTGGTCGATGCCGGATGGATGACCAGCGACTTGGTGTCGCCGACATTGGCGAGGTGCGAGAACAGTTCGAGCGCCTCGACGAACTTGATGCCGGCCTCGTAGCCGCCCTTCAGGCCGAAGGTGAAGACAGCACCGGCGCCTTGCGGCGAGTATTTCTTCTGCAGCGCGTTGTTCTTGTCGCTGGGCAGGCCGGGATAGTTGACCCAGGCGACCTTGGGGTGGTTGGACAGCCAGCCGGCTACGGTGATCGCATTGTCGCAATGGCGCTGCATCCTGAGCGGCAGGGTCTCCAGCCCGGTCAGGATCAGGAAGGCATTGAACGGCGAAATGGCCGGGCCGATGTCACGCAGGCCAAGCACGCGCGCGGCGATGGCGAAGGCGAAATTGCCGAAGGTTTCGTGCAGGACAAGGCCGCCATATTCGGGGCGCGGCTCCGACAGCATCGGATATTTGCCGGATTTCGACCAGTCGAACGTGCCGCCATCGACGATGGCGCCGCCGATCGAATTGCCGTGGCCGCCGATGAACTTGGTCAGCGAATGGACGACGATGTCGGCGCCATGCTCGATCGGCCGCACCAGATAGGGCGAGGCCAGCGTGTTGTCGACGATGAGCGGCAAGCCGTGCTTGCGGGCGATGTCGCCGATCTTCTCGATGTCGACGAAGGTGCCGCCGGGATTGGCCAGGCTCTCGATGAAGATCGCCTTGGTCTTGCCATCGATCTGGCTTTCGAAAGTGGAGATGTCGTTGGTGTCGGCCCAACGCACCTCCCAGCCGAAATTCTTGAAGGCATGGCCGAACTGATTGATCGAACCACCGTAAAGCCTTGTGGCGGCGACGAAATTATCGCCAGGCCGCATGAGATTGTGGAACACGATCACCTGTGCGGCATGGCCGGAAGCAACGGCAAGTGCAGCCGTGCCGCCTTCGAGCGCCGCGATCCGCTCTTCCAGCACCGCCTGGGTCGGGTTCATGATGCGGGTGTAGATGTTGCCGAAGGCCTTCAGCCCGAACAGCGAGGCGGCATGGTCGGCATCGTCGAACACAAAGGAGGTCGTCTGGTAGATCGGCGTGGCGCGTGCGCCCGTCGCCGGGTCGGGCTTGGCGCCGGCATGGACGGCGAGCGTGTTGAAACCGGGCGTGCGGGTCATCGAAAACCTCTCTGAGCGGTAAACGTGTGAATGATGAAATGGTCAATGGTGAGCGATGAATGGTGGTCGCAAAGTCGGCCAGTCCCACCTTGATTGCAAGCCGCTCATATGCGGCTTTACCCGGCTTCCAGGAAAATCCTTCTATTCACCATTCACCATTCACTGCCTTACTTCTGGCGCACACCGAAACTCTGGAATCCCGACCGCATCAGCGGCTTCTTCGACGAAAGCACACCGGAGTTGACGCCGGTCCAGCCGATCTCGCCCGACAGCTTGCCATATTCGATCTTCGGGCAGCGGTTCATCACCACCTTGATACCGGCCGCCTCGGCACGCGCGGCCGCCTCGTCGTCGCGCACGCCAAGCTGCATCCAGATCACCTTCGGCAAGGGGTCGAGCTTCAGCACCTCATCGACAATGCCGGGCACCGATGCAGAGGCGCGAAAGATGTCGACCATGTCGACCGGCTCCGGCAGATCGGCAAGGCTGGCATAGGTCATGCGGCCGAGGATTTCCTTGCCGGCCTGCCCAGGATTGATCGGAAACACCGAAAAGCCCTTGGCCAGCAGATATTTCAGCACGAAAAAGCTCGGCCTGACATCGTTGGCCGACGCGCCGACCATGGCGATGGTCTTCACAGAATTGAGGATGCCGCCGATATAGGCATTGTCGTAGCTATCGTGATTCACTCGTCGGTCTCCCTCAGTGCTTCCTCCATAAAGGACTGCGGGTCCGTGCAGAAGTCGCGCATCATGCGAAAATGATCGGTATCGGTGAAATCTGTGGGGTCGAGGCCGAAACGGCTGATTCGGAAGAGCCGCGCGCCGGGACAAGCCATCAGCAGCGGCGAATGCGTCGCCATGATCACTTGCGCCGTGCCTGACTGGTCCATGCGCCGCAGCATCTTCAACAATTCGATCTGCCGCGACGGCGACAGCGCGCTTTCGGGCTCGTCGAGGATGTAGATGCCTTGCCGGCGGCAGCGCTCCTCGAAAAAGCGAATGAACCCTTCGCCATGCGACCACGATAGAAAGTCCGGTGGCGGCGGTCCGAACGGGTCTTCGAGTGCCGCCTGGTCGAGATAGCGCGCGACCGAGTAAAAAGATTCGGCACGAAAGAACCAACCGGCGGTGACTTTTGGCAGCCAGTGGCCGCGGAATGTATTCGCCAGTGCCGCACCGCTCTTGTCGATGGCGATGGAATGATCGACCGGACGATAGCCCTTGCCGCCGCCGGCCTCGTCGTAACCGGCCAGCGCGCCGATGGCTTCCAGCAGTGTCGATTTGCCGGTGCCGTTTTCACCGACAATGATGGTGATCGGCGTGGTGAATTCGAGCTCGAATTCACGGCCGCGAAACAGCGGCAGGTTCCATGGATATTTTTCCCAATCTTCCACGCGCTCGGGGTCAATCAGGATGCGTTTGAGATAAGGCGCCTTAAGCCGGGTCAGTTGCTTGCGATAGCCCATGCGGACGCTCAGTCCGGCAGCGAGATGGTGCCGTCATCCGCGATCGGGAAGGCCGGATTGTGTGCGACTTCCCAGACATGGCCGTCGGCATCGGCGAAATATCCATACCAGCCGCCCCAGAAGGCGCGGCCTGCCGGCTTGACGATCCTGCCGCCGGCCTTCTCGGCGGCCGCCAGCACGTCGTCGACTTCGGCATCGGAGCGGGTGTTGTAGGCGAGGTAGACCGCCGACGGTGCTGCGGCGAAGGCAATGCCTGAATCCTCCTCGGCGCTTGGCCTCGGGAACAGGCCGAGAATGGCGCCGCCCATCTGGAAGAAGGCGACGCCATCGGTGATGCCGGCGTGGCGCTTCAGGCCCATGCCCTCGTAAAAGCGCACGGCGCGCTCGAGATCGTCGGTGGCGATGGTGATGATGGAGATGCGCGGTTCCATGGATCGAAAAGCCTATTCGTCCGTCCATTCCGGTTTACGCTTGCCTATAAAGGCGCCGATGCCTTCCTCGGCGTCGCGGGCCAGCATGTTCTCGACCATGACGCGGCCGGTATAGGCATACGCGTCCGCCAACCCCATCTCGGCCTGCGCGTAAAAGGCTTCCTTGCCGGTCTTGACCACCAGAGATGATTTGGAGGCAATGGTTTGCGCGTATTTGGTGACGATCTGATTCAGGTATTCGCGCGGCACGACGCGGTTGACCAGGCCGAATTCCTTGGCGGTTGCGGCATCGATGGTCTCGCCGGTGAGCAGCATTTCCATGGCGTGCTTGTGAGACACGTTGCGTGACAGCGCCACCATCGGCGTCGAACAAAACAGGCCGATATTGACGCCCGGCGTGCAGAAGGTCGCTTCATGCGAGGCAATGGCGAGGTCGCAACTGCCAACCAACTGCAGCCCCGCAGCAGTGGCGAGGCCATCGACTTCGGCGATGATCGGGAGCGGATGGCGCACGATCTGCTGCATCAACGCCGCGCAAGCCGAAAATGTCTGCTCGAAAAACCCCTTGCCCTTGTCGGCGTCGGCGCGGCGCGCGGTCATTTCCTTGAGATCGTGGCCGGCGCAAAAGACTTTCCCGGCGGCCGCCAGGACGATGACGCGGACCGATTTGTTGGCCTTGGCATGGTCGAGCTCGGCGCTCAATGCCGCCATGACGGAAAGCGACAAGGCATTGGCGGGCGGATTGGCGAGCGTCAGGCGCAGCACGCCCTTGTCCAGCCCGGCGATGACCGGCCCGTCTATGGCAACAGGTTTGATCGAAAGGATTTCGGCCATGACAAGGGTCTCCGCGATTCCGCCGGGCGCCGCCAGACTATCTAATATCGGATCGAGTTTCATCAACACCCATCGCTTGCGCCAGAGGTGTTGCCAGAAGCGCATCATTGCGTTCATACAGGCCCGGCATAGAACGAGAGACCGACATGCCCGCCCAGGACAATCTCAAGCCGGTGCTGACGGCGGCTGAAGTCAATGCGCTGATGGCCAGCGTCTACCCGCAGCTCAACGACGAGTTCACGTCGTATGAGGCGCTCGATGTGTTTCCGGGCGGCTGCACGGTGCGGCTCAACGCCAGCGAACGGCATTTGCGTCCCGGCGGCACGGTGTCCGGGCCCTCGCTGTTCACGCTGGCCGACATTGGCGGCTATGTCTGCGTGCTCAGCCATGCCGGGCCGGATGCGCTTTCGGTTACGGTCAACCTCAACATCAATTTCGTCCGCAAGGCCGAGGCCGGCCCGATCGACGGCCATTGCCGCATCCTGAAGCTGGGCAAGAGCCTGATGGTGTTCGATATCGACATCGTCGCCGGACCGAAGGAACACACGGTTGCGCATGCGACCGGCACCTATTCGATCCCGCCGAAGCTCGCCGCCGATGTGGTAAAATAATACCTTTTAGTCAAACCTTTGTTTTTATTGCACTTTACGAGCAGACGTGCTTTTCCCGCGCCTTGACGTGCCCACTCCCCTCGCCTATAAGCCGTCACGAAGCAGCGGCCCGCAAAGGCCGCCGTTTTTGTTATTGGCGGCGGGCAAGTGTCTTGTCGCCAATCCAAGCAACAAGAAACGCCTTCTTCGGAAGGTCCAAATCGAAAGCAGAAATCCATGGCAACCTTTTCGCAGAAGCCTGCGGATGTGGTGAAGAAGTGGGTGCTGATCGACGCCGAGGGTCTCGTCGTCGGCCGTCTCGCCACTGTCATCGCCAATCATCTTCGCGGCAAGCACAAGCCCACCTTCACCCCGCATGTCGACGACGGCGATAACGTCATCGTCATCAATGCCGACAAGGTGGTGTTCACCGGCAAGAAGTTCACCGACAAGGTCTATTACTGGCACACCGGTCACCCCGGCGGCATCAAGGAGCGCACCGCGCGCCAGCTGCTCGAGGGCCGTTTCCCCGAGCGTGTCGTCGAGAAGGCCGTCGAACGCATGATCCCGCGCGGGCCGCTCGGCCGTCGCCAGATGAAGAACCTCCGCGTCTATGCAGGCACGGAACATCCGCATGTCGCCCAGCAGCCCGTCACCCTCGACGTCGGCGCGCTGAACGCCAAGAACAAGAAGGTTGCATAAGATGGCTGAGCTTTCCTCGCTCGCAGAATTGGGCGCCGCCACCGGCAACACCAACACCCAGCCGGCAGCACCCGTCCATGTCCAGAAGCTCGACAAGTCGGGCCGCGCCTATGCCACCGGCAAGCGCAAGAACGCCATCGCCCGCGTCTGGGTGAAGCCGGGTTCGGGCAAGATCGTCGTCAACGACAAGGAATTCGCGACCTATTTCGCGCGTCCGGTCCTGCAGATGATCCTCAACCAGCCGATCATCGCTTCCAACCGCGCCGGCCAGTACGACATCGTCGCCACCGTCATCGGCGGCGGCCTGTCCGGCCAGGCCGGTGCCGTTCGTCACGGCATCTCCAAGGCGCTGACCTACTATGAGCCGGCACTGCGCGCCGTGCTCAAGAAGGGCGGCTTCCTGACCCGCGACAGCCGCGTCGTCGAGCGCAAGAAGTACGGCAAGGCGAAGGCCCGCCGTTCCTTCCAGTTCTCGAAGCGCTAAGCGCTGCGACGTTCCAGACATCGAAAGGCCGCCTCCGGGCGGCCTTTTCTTTTGGGTCTCGGCAGTCACCCCACCCGGCGCTTCGCGCCGACCTCCCCATCGAGGGGAGGTAGGAGGTCGCGGCAGTTTTGCCGCCCGGACAATCCACGATGGTCCAGCGGCTAGCAAACCAGTTCGACCATAAAAACGCGGCACCCTACCTCCCCTCGATGGGGAGGTCGGCGCGAAGCGCCGGGTGGGGTGATGGCGCCGGCCTCGGTTCAAGTCTCAGAACTTGCCGGCCTTGATGTAATCGATAAACGCCCGTAGCGGCGCCGGAACCAGACGCCGTCCGGGATAGTACAGAAATGGCCCGGGAAAGCTCTGCCACCACGGTTCGAGCACGGGCTCCAGGGCGCCGCTTTCGAAGTGAGGGCGAAGCCACCCTTCAAAGAGAGCGACGATGCCGCTGCCGGCAATCGCCGCATGGACGGCAAGATCGCTCGCCCCGCCGATGCGCACGATCAACGGCCCCGTCGTGTCGACCCGCACCACCTCGCCGTCGCGCTCGAATTCCCACGGCAGCATCGAACCACTGGCAAAACGGCCGCGCAGACAAGCATGGCCAAGCAGATCGCTCGGGTGCTGCGGCCGCCCATGGCGATCGAGATAGGCGGGGCTGGCGCCAGTGGCGAAGCGCTGGACGCGGGTCCGATCGGCACCGCGATCATGTCCTGCTCCAGTCGCTCGTCATAGCGGATGCCGGCGTCGCAGCCGGCCGCCAACACGTCGACGAAGTTCTCATCGGCGATGACCTCCAGCCGAATGCCGGGATAGGCGGCGAGGAAGCCCGGAACGATGTCGGGCAATATCAGCCGCGCGGCGCTGACCGGGACGTTGAGGCGCAGCGAACCGGCCGGCCTGTCGCGAAAGCCATTAACCACGTCGAGGGCCGCCTCCACCTCCGACAGCGCCGGGCCAAGCCTTCCCAAGAGGCTGAGGCCTGCGTCGGTTGGAACAACGCTGCGTGTGGTGCGGTTGAACAGCCTGACGCCGAGCTGCGTCTCCAGGCGGCGCACCGCTTCGCTCAGGCCCGACGCGCTGCCGCCGCTGGCGCGAGCCCCTTCCCGAAAACCGCCGGCACGCGCCACCGTCACGAAAGCGTTCAGATCGCCAAGGTCCATCATTGTTCGCCATTCCGCACAAGCTGTACGGATTGTACCTTATTATCCCGAGGTTGAGCAGCGTCTATCTTCGCCTCCTCAAAGGAGACCGACCATGTCCACCATCCAAAAATCCGGCACATTCACCCTCGGCAGCCACACCGTGAAACGGCTCGGCTACGGCGCCATGCAACTTGCCGGCCCGCACGTTTTCGGTCCGCCGAAGGATCATGACGCGGCCATTGCAGTGCTGCGCGAAGCGGTGGCCTCCGGGGTCAACCACATCGACACCAGCGACTACTATGGCCCGCATGTAACCAACCAGCTGATCCGCGAAGCGCTGGCGCCCTATCCGCAAGACCTCGTCATCGTCACCAAGATCGGGGCGCGGCGCGGCAGCGACGGCTCCTGGCTGCCTGCCTATTCCGCCAAGGAACTTGAGCAGGCCGTGTACGACAATCTCAGGAATCTCGGCCTTGAGGTGCTGGATGTCGTCAATCTGCGCATCATGTTCGGGGTGATGGGTCCCGCCGAGGGCTCGATCGAGCCGCAGTTGACCGCGCTTGCCGAACTGCAGCGCAAGGGTCTGGTGCGCCATATCGGCCTGAGCAACGTCACCCCAGCGCAGGTCGAGGAAGGCCGTGGGATCGCCGAGATCGTCTGCGTGCAGAACCAGTACAATCTGGCGCATCGCGACGACGACGGGTTGATCGATGAACTGGCGCGCGCCGGTATCGCCTACACGCCGTTCTTCCCGCTCGGCGGTTTCAGCCCGCTGCAGTCGTCGACCTTGTCGGATGTGGCCGCGCGGCTCGGCGCCACACCCTTGCAGGTTGCGCTCGCCTGGCTGCTGCGCCGCTCGCCGAACATCCTGCTGATCCCGGGGACGTCGTCGATCGGGCATTTGAGAGAGAACCTGGCGGCGGCGGAACTGGAGCTGTCGGCCGATGTGCTAAGGGAATTGGATGGGGTGGCGAAAGCGGCGTGAAGATTTTGCGGGCGGCGCTGTCACCCCACCCGCGCCTTCGGCGCGACCTCCCCATCGAGGGGAGGTAGGAGGTCGCGGCAGCCTTGCATGCCTCGCAATCGCTACGACTGTCGGAATCTAAAGCGCCAACGCCCTACCTCCCCTCGATGGGGAGGTCGGCGCGCAGCGCCGGGTGGGGTGATGGCGCCGACGTACGATTTCTAATTGATACTCGCCGTATTCGCGGCTCGGCCGGCTTCGCCTCATCCACATAAGGCACCCTAAACCCGTTGGCCCCCAGCCAGCCAATGGCAGCCTTCGGTTCGTCGGTCTGGATGATGGTGGCGCCGCGTTCGGCCCAGAAACCGTGGTCTCGGCCGGCATGCCGGCCTGCACCGCCAGTTCATCGCCGCAGCCGCCGGAGAGGAAGCCGCCGGGCCTTGCACCTTGGCGATACAAGTCCTTCGCCAAGCTGTGACTGGCATCTTGCGTGCCGGTTCTGTAGTTGTGGCAGCCCGATGAACAAAGAAGGACCCGTAATGGCGAACCAGACCATCGACAACGCGTTCACCGCCCGCTCCAAGACGGGGCCTTCCTTCGAGCCGACCTATGCCGGCGCGCTGTCGTTCATGCGGCGCAAATACACCAAGGATGCAAAGGGCGCGGACGCCGTCGTGTGGGGCATTCCGTTCGATGCCGCCGTCACCAACCGGCCGGGCGCGCGCTTCGGGCCGCAGGCGATCCGCCGCGCCTCGGCGATCCTCGACAACGACCCGCAATATCCGTTCTCGCGCGACCTGTTCGAGCATCTCGCCGTCATCGACTATGGCGATTGCCTGCTCGATTCGGGCAATCACCAGAAGACACCAGGCACGATCGAGCGCGAGGCGGCGAAGATCCTGAAATCGGGTGCCTTCCTGTTGTCGCTCGGCGGCGATCATTTCGTCACCTGGCCGCTGCTCAAGGCACATGCCGCCATCCACGGGCCGCTGGCGCTGGTGCAGTTCGATGCGCACCAGGACACCTGGCCTGACGATGGCAAGCGCATCGACCATGGTTCGTTCGTCGGCCGCGCCGTCAATGAAGGCATCATCGACCCCGACCGCTCGATCCAGATCGGCATCCGCACGCATGCCCCCGATACGTTCGGCATCAAGATCCTTTACGGTCACGAGATCGAGGAGATGCGGGCTTCCGACATCGCCTATGCGATCGTCGACCGCACCGGCGGCAGGAAGACCTATCTCACCTTCGACATCGACTGCCTCGACCCGGCCTTTGCGCCCGGCACCGGCACGCCGGTTGCCGGCGGACCGTCCTCGGCGAAAATCCTGTCGACGCTGCGCCAGCTCGGCCAGGTCGATATTGTCGGCGCCGACGTCGTCGAGGTTGCGCCGGCCTATGATCACGCCGATATAACGGCGATCGCCGGCTCGATGGTGGCCATGCACTATCTCGGCCTGGTGGCCGAGCGAAAAGCGCGGGCGGAAGAGCTGAACAGCGGCAACCATGGCGCGGCAAACCATGGCCAGGGCATATAGGCCTGAATTAGCAGGGAATTGACGGGCACATGAAACCGAAAATCTTCATCGATGGCGAACACGGCACCACCGGCCTGCAGATCCGGGCGCTGCTGGCCGAGCGCGGCGACCTCGAGATCATCTCGATCCCGGCCGAGCGCCGCAAGGAAACGGCGGCGCGCGCCGAGTTCCTCAATGCAGCCGATGTCGCCATCCTGTGCCTGCCGGATGCGGCTGCCAAGGAAAGCGTGTCGCTGATTGCCAACGACACCACCAAGGTGATCGACGCCTCCACGGCGCATCGCGTCGCCGAGGGCTGGGAATACGGTTTTGCCGAGCTGGACAAGGATCAGGCCAAGATCATCGCCAATGCGAAACGCGTCGCCAATCCCGGCTGCTGGCCGCAAGGGCCGATCGCGACGCTGCGGCCGCTGGTCGCTGCCGGTCTGCTGCCGGCGGATTTCCCGATCACGGTCAATGGCATTTCGGGCTATTCGGGCGGCGGCCGGCCGATGATCGAGGACTATGTCGCCAAGGGCGAGGATGCCTCTGAATTCCAGGTCTATGGGCTGACCCTGCAGCACAAGCATGTGCCGGAGCTGCGCACCTATGCGAAGCTGTCGCACGATCCGATCATGCAGCCGGCGGTCGGCAATTTCGCCCAAGGCATGATCACAGTGGTGCCGCTGCAGCTCGGCGGGCTCGACCATGTGCCGGCCGGGGCCGAACTGCACGCGGCAATCGCCGACCATTTTGCCGCCATCAAGGGCGGCGTGGTCGAGGTAGCTCCTTACGAGCACGTGGAGCGCCTGCCCGAGATCAATCCCGAGGTCTATAACGGCACCAACCGCATGAAGGTCTATGTCTTTGCCAATGACGACCGGGCGCAGGCGCTGCTGATTGCGGTCTATGACAATCTCGGAAAGGGCGCCTCGGGTGCTGCCGTTCAGAACATGGATCTGATGCTCGGCCTTTAATTCAGTTGGAGAGAGCATTCTGTCGCCCGAAAACCGCTTAACACTTTTCGGCATCACGCTCTGAATGGACGCGCCTGCATTTCCAAAGCGCTGGAAGATCAGCGCGCCCGAGCTCATTGCGGAGACGTTTTCGAGCCGCATCTGGAAGGTGCGGCGTGAGGACGGCTCGCCGGCCATCGTCAAGGCGCTCAAACCATTCGACGATGTCGAGGACGAGTTGCGCGGCGAGCACTATCTCGCATGGCGGCGCGGCGAAGGCGCGGTGCGGCTGCTTGGCCGGGACGGCCACCGCATGCTGCTCGAATATGCCGGCGACACCCTGCTTTCCGACGTTCTGGCCAAAGAAGGCGACAACGCCGCGACCGCAATCGCGGCCGAGTTGATGGGGAGACTGTTCTCGCCCTCAAGACACCCTGCCCCGCCGGACCTGCAGCCGCTGCGGACACGGTTTGCCAGCCTGTTCAAAAAGGCCGGAGCCGATCGCGACGCCGGAGAGCACAGCCTCTATATCGAGGCCGCCGAAATCGCGGACCGGCTGCTCGATGCCCCGCATGCGGTCAAGCCGCTGCATGGCGACCTGCATCACGACAACATTTTGCACGGTGCGCGCGGCTGGCTGGCGATCGACCCGAAGGGCGTGCTCGGCGATCCCGGCTTCGACGCCGCCAATCTGTTCTACAACCCACTGGGGCGCGACGACCTCTGCCTCGATCCCGAGCGCATCGCGCATATGGCTGAGATCTTCGCCAGGACACTCGGCCAGACGCCGGCTGCCATTCTCGACCATGCCATCGCCTATGGCTGCCTGTCGGCCGCATGGCATCATGAGGACGAGAATGCGGTCGACGAGAACCGCGAGCTGTCGGTTGCGGGAGTGATCCGAAAGGTGCGGCTCAGCTTCTGACCGGCGCAGCCTCGCGCTTTAGACGTAGCGAGGCAGTTCGTTCGCGAAATAGATTATTGCGACGGCCAAGACACCGTAGACGATGTACCTGCGTTCATGGGCGGCCGCGTTGGCAGTGGATAGGCGCCCTTGTTGCCGCGCCAGTGGGCGGCGGCAAATCCCAGCAGGACCAGCGCGAAGGCCTGATGGGTCAGCGCCATGTGCAGCGGCACCTGCATCAGCAGCGTGCCGATGCCGATCGAGGCCTGCACCAGCACCAGCAGAAACAGCAGCGTTGCGCGGCGTGCGTGTGTCGTGCCCGGCAGCCGCCGGCGCGTCGCTATCATATGCCAGAGCGCGATGGCAAAGACCGTATAGGCGCCGAGCCGGTGGACGAACTGCACCGTCTTCGGGTTCTCGAAGAAATTGCGCCAGGCCGGTTCGAGCAGCAGCAGCTCGCCGGGGATGATCTTGCCGTCCATCAGCGGCCAGGTGTTGTAGCTCAGGCCGGCGTCGAGCCCTGCGACCAGCCCGCCGAGATAGATCTGGACCAGCGCCAGCAGCACGATGAAACCGGCCAGTCTTTGCGTCGACCGGCCGGCGGCAGGCTCCGAATGCGGCGCCAGCCCGCGCGCGACCACCATGGTGGCAGTGAAGATCAGGGCGGCAAGCGTCAAATGCGTCGCCAGCCGGTACTGGCTGACGGAGACGCGGTCGACCAGGCCGGAGGCCACCATCCACCAGCCGATGGCGCCTTGCAGGCCACCAAGCAGCAGAATACCGACCAGCTTTGGCCCAAGGCCGCGCTCGATGCGGCGCGTCGCCCACAAGACCAGCAACGGCAGGCCGAAGACCAGGCCGACACTGCGCGCCAGGATGCGGTGCGCCCATTCCCACCAGAAGATCGATTTGAAGGCGTCCAGGCTCATGCCCTTGTTGAGCTCGGCATATTGCGGAATCTTTTGATAAAGCTGGAATTCCTCCTGCCACTCCGCGTCATTGAGCGGCGGTATCACACCGTGGATCGGCTTCCACTCGGTGATCGACAGGCCGGAATTGGTGAGCCTGGTGGCGCCGCCGACCAGCACCAGCGCAAACAGCACCAGAAGCACGACATACAGCCAGCCGCGCACCAGCGCCCGATTTTTCAAGTCGCGATCGCGGTCAATGTAAGGCGCGGCGGCTGATATGGCGGCCATGGTTGGTCCCGGCAGGTTGACGTGGCGGATTGGTGAACCATCGCAACCCGGCTGACAAGACCGGACGGCGCGGCACGCCGTCGCGCCGCATCTCCCGGGTTGCACAGGCGCGCGGTTGGGCCTAAGCGGAGGCGATCAACGAGAACGCTCATGCCCATCCGCCTGAAAAAGCTGATCGGAACTTTCCTGCTGGTGGCGCTGGTCATCATCTATGCGCTGGTCGCGTCGATCATAGCGGTCGCGCAGCTGTCGCAATCCAGCCCGCTGGTGCACTTCCTGTTCTTCCTGTTCAGCGGCCTGTTCTGGGTGCTGCCTGCGATGGGCATCATCAAATGGCTGATCCTGGAGCCGCCGCCGAAAGGCTGAAGAGCCCGCCCCAGGTTAGATGGTGACCACCATTTTGCCGGCATTGGCCAGCGGCGTCGTTAAGCCCGACAACATGGTGCGGATATGGGCGACGCTCTGGTAGCGGCCGTTGATCGAAATGCGCGGCAGCGCGTGCAGGAAGCCGGCGTGCTCGGCGTGCAGCACGCCGTGGCGAGTGGTCACCGCCGAGGCGTAGCCGGCGTCGCGGGCAAAGCCCACTTCGCGGCAGCCGACAGCGCTGGCGTAACCATAGGGGTAAGCGAGATGACGGGGGTCTTCGCCGAGCTGCGCCTGCAGTTGGCGCCTGACGTCGACGATCTCATGGCGCGCATCGCCTTCGTCGAGCCGCTTCAGATTGCGGTGGTTGACCGTATGCGCGCCGATCGTCACCAGCCTGTGCCCGGCCACGGCGCGGATGTCGTCCCAGGTCATCAGCGTGCTTGGGCGCAAGCCATCGAGGTCGATGCCGTTCGAGTGCGCCAGATCGCGCAGCACGGCGCGCTGATCCTCCTCGCGCACCTCGAGCGTCAGATAGGCATGCAGACGCGCATTGGCGTGGAGTTTCTTGCCGTGGGTCGAGCAGTCTATGGTCACCGGCCCCTTCGGCGTCGCCAGCGTCAAACGCTCCCGCGCGTTGACGATATCCTCGACCACGTCCCACCATAAATCGGCGCTGCCGTCGATCAGACCCGGCGCGACATAGATGGTGATCGGCGCGTCGTGCTTTTCGAGCACTGGCAGCGCTTCGGTCATGTTGTCGCGATAGGCGTCGTCGGCGGTGATGGTGGCGAACTGGCCGTCCTTGCCGCCGGCCTTGATGCGCTCGATCGCCTCGTCGAGGGTGACGAAGGCATAGCCCCTCGACTTCATGTCGGCGACGAGAGCGTCGAGGAATCGCGGGGCGATGTTGAGGTGGCGGTTAACGCCGTCCGGCTTCTCCGGCGTGGCGGTGACCCGATGCAACATGAGGATGGCGCCAATGCCGCCGACAAACGGCTTGGCCAGCGGTGCAAGGCCGGTAAAGCGGGCGATATTAAGCGCCAGTTTCCGAACTGCCTCACCACCGTCGATCATTCATTCACCTTTTGCGCCTAGGCTCGATCCAAGCACGGAACGCGCCGACGCGAACTCCTGATCGCGACGAATACGCCTTAAGGATTGAGGTATGGTTGACGCCACCGCGTCATTTGACGGCAATCGGCTCGCCGCAAGCAAGGCGTCTGCGCGCACGCCGGCTGCCGACCAGACCAGTCTGTCGGTGTCGATCGCAGATGCTGCCGCGCTCGCCTCTTACGGCGAATTCTGCCGTTCGGCGCTGTTTGCGCCGGCGCAAAGCGCGGACTGGGTTCGTGCCTGGACGGCGCAGGCTAATCCCGATGCCGTCATTGCCACGCTGACAATCGAGGACAGGCCGGTCTTTGCACTGGCACTGGAAATCACGCGAACTGGTCCATTCCGCGTCGCCCGCTTCATGGGCGGGCGCCATGCCAACGGCAATTTCGCCGCCGCCGATCCGGCATGGCTGGCAAAGGCAGATGCTGGGGGGATCCGCAGGCTGGTGACGGCGATCGGCAAGGCGCGTCCCGACATCGATCTCGTTGCCTTGGAAAGGCTTCTGCCCGACCTCGATGGTGTTGCCAATCCGCTGGTGGCGTTCTCCAACTTTCCGAGCCCAAACCTGTCGCTCGCCGTCAATCTCGACGGTGGTTTCGATGCGCTGCTGTCGCGTGTGGGCGGCAAGCGCAAGCGCAAGAAGCACCGTTCGCAGACACGAAAATTCGAGGCGGTCGGCGTTCATCGCCGCATCGAGGCGCAGACACCCGAAGACGTGAACCGGCTGCTCGACGCTTTCTTCGAGATGAAGGAGTTCCGCTTCGCCAAGATGGGCATCGCCAATGTCTTCGGCGAGCCGGAGGTGCGGGCTTTCTTCCGTGCCCTCTTCGCCGGCGCGCTGGCCGAGGAGAAACCGGCCTTTGTGCTGCATGGGCTCGAAGTGGCCGGCAAGCTGCGTGCAATCACCGGCTCGAGCCGCTCGGGCAAACGCCTGATCTGCGAATTCGGCGCCATCGCCGAGGACGATCTCGGCCACACCAGCCCCGGCGATTTCCTTTTCTTCGACATCATCGAGGAAGCCTGCCAAACAGGCTTCGATGTCTATGATTTCTCGGTCGGCGACGAGCCCTACAAGCGGCTCTGGTGCGATATCGAGACCCAGCATTTCGAGGTGCTGGCGCCCCTGACGCTGAAGGGACGCGCCCTGGCGTCGGCGCTGCGGCAGGGCGCACGGGCGAAAGCCTTCATCAAGAACAACCCGACGGTCTGGAAGCTGACCAAGATGCTGCGCCGCAAGGCCGCCGGACAGGCAGCGCCCGCTCCCACGGACGACGAAAACTAGCGTTCAGAAATTCAGCGCTTCGCGGAGCGCCGGGCCGGCCCTGACCCGCAGGTCGAGATCTGCCTCGATGTGGTCGATATGGTGCAGCATCAGCCGGCTCACCAACCCGCAATCGCCGCTTTCCAGCGCGCCGACCATTTCCGTGTGCTCACTGTGTCCGCAGGCCGACACGCCGGATCGTCCGTAAAGGGCGATGACCAGCGACGAACGCGCCACCAGCTCCTCCATGAAGCGCTGCAGGATGGCATTGCCGGCGACGGAGGCGAGCAGCAGATGGAAATCGCCCGACGCCTTGATTTCGGAGCGCCGGGCGGCTGGGCCGCGCTCGGCGATGAAGCGGCCTTCCTCGTCGAGCTGCGCGCGGAACGCAGCGATATCGGTGGCTGTGACCCGCCCACAGGCGGCAATGGCTATGCCCGGCTCGATCAGCCGGCGCGATGCGAACACCTGGCGCGCTTCCTCGGGCGAAGGGTTGGCGACGAAGGCGCCACGGTTGCGCTCGGTACGCACCAGCCCCTCGAAGGACAGCATCTGCAGCGCCGCGCGCGCGACGGTGCGCGAGACGTCGAACAGCGTGCCGACCTCGCCTTCCGACAGCTTGGTGCCGGGCGTCAGCCGACGGTCGACGATGGCGTCCCGCAGATTGTCGCGAATCGCCTGGGCGCGATCCTGGTTGGCGCTGTCGGCGGAATGGATCTGATCGGCAATGTTCATGGCGATGATGGTTCCCAGCCTCTTCTAGCGCGACTCGTCGCCTGCGCACGAGAGGCAAAGTGGACACGAAGCCAAAAAAGATTGCATACGATTCTTGTGCAGATCGCGCACAATCGCCCATAATTTGTGCAATGCACAAGATAGCCTACCGGCTAGGCAGTGGGCAAGAACCCCGATTTCGCTGTCGATTCAAACGCTTGGGCCGATTGCCGCCGATTGGCACGCATAATGCATTGGTTAATGCGACCAAACGGGGAAGCCTGAATGTCCAAAGCCGCCGAGATCGACATCGTCTCCGTTTCGAAAGTGTACGGAACGACGACTGCCGTCGAGGCCATCAGCCTGAAAATACCGGCAGGCACCTATTGCTGCCTGCTTGGCCCCTCCGGCTGCGGCAAGACCTCGACGCTGCGCATGATCGCCGGGCACGAAAGCATTTCGTCGGGCGATGTCCGCCTCGGCAACATTGTCGTCACCGACCTGCCGCCGGCAAAGCGTGGCACGGCGATGATGTTCCAGTCCTATGCGCTGTTTCCGCATCTCGACCTTGTCGACAATGTCGCCTTCAGCCTGAAGATGAAGGGCGTCGACAAGGAGCAGCGCCGTGCCAAGGCGCTCGACATGCTCAAGCTGATGCAGATGGAGGCCTATGCGACGCGCCGGCCGGCGCAGCTTTCCGGCGGCCAGCAGCAGCGTGTTGCACTCGCCCGCGCTCTGATCACCGATCCCGAGGCGCTGCTGCTCGACGAGCCGCTGTCGGCACTCGACCCGTTCCTGAAGATACGCATGCGCGCCGAGCTGAAGAAATTGCAGACCTCGCTTGGCATCACTTTCGTCCACGTCACCCACAGCCAGGAAGAGGCCATGGCCTTGGCGGACCTGATCGTGGTGATGAATGACGGCCGCATCGAACAGGCGGCACCGCCGCGCGATGTATTCCAGCGGCCGGCCACGGCCTTTGTCGCGCGCTTCATGGGCGACCACAATGTCATCTCCGGCCGGGTCACCGGCGAGCGTGGCGGCATGGTCGTCTTCGACGTCAATGGTGGCGCCTCGCTCGCCGCCCGCGGGCAAGGCCGGGAGGCGGGCCAGGAGGTGGGCACGCCGATCGACATCGCCATCCGCACCGACCATGTGCGCATCGGCGAAGCACCCTCTCCCGGCCTCGGCTTCACCGGCATCGTCTCCAACATCGAATATCGCGGCGCCACGGTGAAGCTGTCGGTCACCGGCGGCGGCATCGACGATTTCACCGTTATCATCGACGATTCCGACTTCTTCGCCAAACCCGTCGCCCTTGGCGACGCCGTACCGCTCGCCTGGGATTCCGAGGACGCCATCGTCCTCGGCCGCCTTCATTCATGAATTCAACGAAGCAAAACAAAACAGGGGAATAGGAATGACAAAAACAGTAGAAACAAAGACCGGAATTTCGCGCCGTTCGTTGCTCAAGACAGGTGCGGCCGCCGTCGGCCTCGCCGCAGGCTCGGGCGCCATTACAGGCTTCCCGACCATCTGGGCGCAGTCCAACATCACGCTGCGCCAGTTCGGCACCGGCGTGTCGAACCTGAACGCGATCGCCGACAAGTGCAAGGCCGACCTCGGCATCACGCTGGAAATGACGGCGACCGATTCGGACGCGGCCGCCCAGCGCGCCGTGACCCAGCCCGACAGCTATGACATCGCCGACATCGAATACTGGATCTGCAAGAAGGTGTTCCCGAGCGGCGTGCTGCAGCCGATGGATGTCAGCAAGCTGAAATACTACGACGAACTGGTGCCGTTGTTCAAAACCGGCAAGCTGACGCCCGACAGCATCATTGCCCAGGGCACCGCGCCGCACACGGTCGGCTATGTCGAAGCGCAGGACTCAAAGACCTTCGCCAAGGCGCCGACCAAGTGGTTCACCATGGTGCCGACGATCTACAACGCCGATACGCTAGGCATCCGGCCCGACCTCGTCGGCCGCGACATCACCACCTGGGCCGACATCATGGACCCGGCCTTCAAGGGCAAGACCGCGATCCTTAACATCCCGTCCATCGGCATCATGGATGCGGCCATGATCATGGAGGCCACAGGCAGCATCAAATATGCCGACAAGGGCAACATGACCAAGGAAGAGATCGACAAGACGATCGACTTCCTCATCAAGGCCAAGCAGGCCGGCCAGTTCCGCGCCTTCTGGAAGTCGTTCGACGAGAGCGTCAATCTGATGGCATCGGGCGAAGTGGTCATCCAGTCGATGTGGTCGCCGGCCGTCGCCGCCGTCCGCTCCAAGGGCATCGCCTGCCGCTTCCAGCCGCTCAAGGAAGGCTACCGGTCATGGGGCGGCGGCCTTGGCCTTGCCGCCCATCTCAAGGGCGCCGAGCTCGACGCCGCCTACGAATACATCAACTGGTATACGTCGGGCTGGGTCGGCGGCTATCTCAACCGCCAGGGCTACTATTCCGCCAATATGGTCTCGGCCAAGAAGTTCATGTCCGAGGACGAATGGGGCTACTGGATCGAAGGCAAGCCGGCCAAGGGCGAGATCAAGGCGCCGGACGGCACCGTCATGGAAAAGGCCGGCGCCGTGCGCGACGGCGGCTCGTTCGAAGAGCGTATGGGCAAAGTCGCCTGCTGGAACTCGGTCATGGACGAGGACCGCTACATGGTGAAGCGCTGGAACGAGTTCATCGCCGCGTAGAGCGGACGCGTTCACTGTGATGTTGCGATCCTTCGCGCCCCCCTCTGTCCTGCCGGACATCTCCCCCACTTGGGGGGAGATTGGCAGCGTCATGGCCGGCTCTTCGTTAGCAACGTTGGAGTTTGGCGAAGGCCGTTATGAGAGTTCGATCTCCCCCCTCGTGGGGGAGATGTCCGGCAGGACAGAGGGGGGCGCGAAGGATCGCAAGTCATCGCGATCACGCGGAGGATTTTCCCAATGACAGTCGCTCTCGAACGCCCCGCCATCGCAGCAGCCAAGCCCGCCAGACGCCGGCGCTTCTCCATCAGTGCCGTCACGCCCTACCTCCAATCGGCGCCGCTGGCGCTCATCCTCGGTGCGTTCCTGCTCTTGCCAATCATCATGATCGCCGTCGTCTCCTTCTGGGACTACGACTTCGCCGCCATGTATCCGGATTTCCTGACGACGAACTATTTCGACGTGCTGGGATCATGGGTCACCTGGAAGACCTATCTCAACACCATCAAATTCGCTGCCATCGTCTGGGCCCTGACCTTGTTCATCGGCTTCTGGGTGGCCTATTTCCTCGCCTTCCATATCCGCACCACCGCCATGCAGATGGTGCTGTTCCTTGTCTGCAC
Organism: Mesorhizobium sp. M0058; assembly: GCF_040323095.1. Lineage (NCBI taxonomy): Bacteria > Pseudomonadati > Pseudomonadota > Alphaproteobacteria > Hyphomicrobiales > Phyllobacteriaceae > Mesorhizobium > Mesorhizobium sp. M0058. The sequence continues at coordinate 350,003 of NZ_JAMYUQ010000002.1, read as the reverse complement.
GGTGCCGTTCCTGACCTCCAACATCATCCGCATGATCTCGTGGATCCCGGTGCTTGGCCGCAACGGGTTGATCAACTCGGCGCTGGTGCAGTTGGGGCTGGTGCCAAAACCCATCGAATGGCTGCTCTATTCGGAATTCGCCGTGGTGTTGGCCATGGTGCATCTCTACACGCTGTTCATGGTAACGCCGATCTTCAACACGTTGATGCGCATCGACCGCTCGCTGGTTGAGGCCGCGCGCGATGCCGGCGCGTCCGGCTGGCAGGTCTTGTGGAACGTCGTCATCCCGCTGGCCAAGCCCGGCATGGCGATCGGCACCATCTTCGTCGTCACGCTGGTGATGGCCGATTTCTCCACCGTGCAGGTGATGTCGGGCGGCCAGAGCGCGTCGGTCGCACTGATGATGAAGAACCAGATGTCGCTGCTGCAGTATCCCGCAGCCGCCGCCAATGCCGTGGTGTTGCTGGTGTTGGTGCTCTTGATGGTCGCCGGCATCCTGCGCATCGTCGATATCCGCAAGGAGCTCTGAGGTGAGCCACGAAAAACGCACCCTCGAATTCTATGTGCTTGCGGTCTTCTTCACTCTGTTCGTGCTGTTCCTCTATGGCCCGCTGTCGGCGATCCTGATCCTTTCTTTCCAAGGCGAGACCGGCGGCCTCACCTTCCCGCTCAATGGCATGTCGCTGCACTGGTTCGCCAATCTGTTCGAGCGCCAGGCGGTCGGCGATTTCGGCGGCAGCTTCAAGCGCTCGCTCGTGCTCGGCCTCATGGTGATGATCGTCACCGTCGTCGTGTCGCTGCTGGCAGGGCTCGCTTTCCGGCAAAAATTTCGTGGCGCCACCGCTTTGTTCTACCTGGCGGTCGCCAGCCTCGTCGTACCCTCGATCATCATTTCGCTCGGCATCGGCGTCGTCTTCCAGCAGGTCGGCTTCCGCCCGGCCTGGTACACATCGGCCTTCGGCGCGCACCTGACCTGGACCTTGCCCTTCGGCGTGCTCATCATGTTCGCCGTCTTCAACCGCTTCTCGCCCGCCTATGAGGAAGCAGCGCGTGACCTGGGCGCCAACTCCTGGCAGACCTTCGCCCATGTCGTGCTGCCGATGATCGCGCCGAGCCTGATCGGCGTCGGCCTGTTCGGCTTCACGCTGTCCTATGACGAGTTCGCCCGCACGCTGATGACGTCGGGCACCTTCAACACGCTGCCGCTCGAGATCTACGGCATGACCACCAATGTCACGACGCCGGTGCTCTATGCGCTGGGCACGGTGACCACCGTGTTCTCCTTCCTGGTGATCCTGGCCACACTGGGCGCCATCCTCTATGTCGGCCGCAAGCGGGCCAGGGTTTGATCGTGCAGATACTGGTGGTGAACCCCAACACGACGGCGAGCATGACCGAGACGATCGCGGCGGCGGCGCGCGCCGTTGCCGGCGCCGGGACCGAGGTGATCGCGGTCACCTCCTCGATGGGTCCTGCCTCGATCGAGGGCTATTATGACGAGGCATTGGCCGTGCCCGGCCTTTTGATGGAGATCGCCGCCGGCGAACGTGCCGGGGCTCAGGCCGCCATCATCGCCTGCTTCGACGATACCGGCCTGGATGCGGCACGCGCCATGGCCTCCATTCCGGTCATCGGCATCTGCGAGGCCGCACTCAGTGTCGCCTCCTACATTGCCCAGCGCTTCACAGTGGTGACGACCACCGAACGCTCGCGTGTCCCTGTCGAGGGGCTGGTGCACCGCTACGGCATGGCCGGGCGTGCCCGCGTGCGCGCCGCCGACATTCCCGTACTCTCGCTTGAAGACGCTGCTTCCGGCGCTGTCGAGAAACTGCGCGCCGAGATCGCCCGCGCCATAGCGGAAGACCGCGCCGAGGCCATCGTGCTCGGCTGCGCCGGCATGGCCGACCTGGCACACCGGCTGCAGCAAGAGTTCGACCTGCCCGTCATCGACGGCGTCGGCGCCGCCCTCAAACAGGCCGAGGCGCTGATCGCATTGGGCCTGTCGACCTCGAAGCGCGGCTCCTATGCCAGTCCGCTGGCCAAGCCCTATCGCGGCGTGCTGAAATCCTTCTCGCCGGGGGTGGTCGCCGCGGAGTGAACGCTATGAAGCCTACCGTCCGCGCATTGTCTCCGCCGGAACTGACCGTTCTCATCGACTGGGCGGCGGCTGAAGGCTGGAACCCTGGCCTTGATGATGCCGCCGCGTTCCGGCCAACCGATCCTGAAGGGTTCATCGGCGCTTTTGTCGACAACGAGATGACCGCCGCCATCTCGGCTGTCGCCTATGGCGGCAACTTCGGTTTCATCGGTCTCTACATCTGCCGACCAGACATGCGCGGCAAAGGCCATGGCAAAGCAGTCTGGAATGCGGGCATGGCCAGGCTGGCCGGCCGAACGGTCGGCCTCGACGGGGTCGCCGCGCAGCTGGCGAATTATCGCCGCACGGGATTCAGCTCGGCGTACGAAACCATCCGCTTCAGCGGCCGTATCGCGACCCCGCCCGTCCGAAGCGAAGGGGTGCGCATGATAACCACGCAACTCGTGCCCGACATCATCGTCTATGACGCCCGCTGTTTCCCCGCGCCTCGACGAGCCTTCCTGCACCGCTGGGCGCAGCCGCCGCATTGCGGGTTCGCCGCGATCAGTTCACTCGGCACCATAGGCTACGCCGTGGCTCGTCCCTGCCGTTCGGGTTACAAGATCGGCCCGCTGTTTGCCGACGACACCGAGACGGCGATGCAGCTCATGGGCAGTCTGGCTGCCGCATGCGAAGGTGGCGACCTGCATATCGACGTTCCTGCCGAAAATTTCGATTTCACCACGGCGCTTTCAGCAATTGGTTTCAGGCCGACCTTCACCACCACGCGCATGTACAAGGGCCCGCCTCCGAAGGTCGACTCGCGCCGAATATTTGGCGTGACGACCCTGGAGTTGGGGTAGATCCCGGCGCCGACTGACAGGCTTGGTTTTTCGGGAGCCGGCGGGCGATGGACGAGCCGATCCGTAGTAGCGCCGCCTAAGTCGAATTGTCTGATGTCTCAGGCGGCGCTACGTCGTCCCGGCACGGGGTTACCCGGCGTCTCGTGGCCGATCGGCGTCACCAGAGTGAGGTCGGGATAGCCGCTTTCGATCAGCTCGACGGCGGCCTGCGCCACCTCATCGTCCGCCTGCAGCATGGACATGAAGACCTCGGTGCTGTCGCCGACCAGTCGGCTGATGCCTTGCGCATCGGCCGGTCCGCATTCGACGATGACCAGATCATAGGCGGTGGTCAGCGACTGCATGATGATCGGCAGCCGGTCGGCGGCGCGCATGGCGCGAACCGGATCGGCGGTGCCGACGGGAACGACATGGCAGTCCGAATAGAGGTCGGCGTGGATGACGTCGCTGAACTGCGCTTCCGAAGCCAGCAGATTGGTGATGCCGGGGAAAAGTCCGCTGTCCAGCATCGGCCGCGAGGCGGCACCTGACGCCGTGAGATCGAGCAGCAGCACGCGCAGGCCAGCGTCGGAGACTTCGCGCGCTACCAGCACTGCCGATGCAGCCGCCTCATCGCCTTCGGGCGACACGAAGATGGCGCGCGCAGCACCGCTGGCGATCAGCTTTTCCGCCGCCTTCTCGACATCGATCTCGCCAAGGCTGGAGCGGACAGGTTCGGCTTGCGGTTCGGAACCGGCAGCCGCTGCTCCTTCCAGCACTGAAGGAGCCGGCTCGGGCTCTGGCACCAGTTCAGACTCCACGGTCGTCGGCTGATCGTCCACTTCCACGACCTCAGGAGCCGGTTCCGGGTGGACGACCGGCGCCGACATTGCCGACATCGCAACCTGCTCGATACGCTCGAAGCGCGCCCCTGGGGCCGGACGCATGGCGCGGCCGGAAAACAGCTCCTGCAGCAGCGTGATGACCGACATCAGCAGCAGCGAGCCGACTAAGGCGGCGCCGACGATCGGCACGAGCTTGGGGAAATAGGGTTCCGACGGCACGCGCGCCTCGGAAAACACGCTGGCATCGACCGGCAGGTAATTCTTGCGCGAGGACACTTCGCGGAAGCTCGCCATATAGGATTCAAGCTGCTGGCGCCGGACGTTCGCCTCGCGCTGCAGCGCATCCAGCTGGACCTGCTCCTCGCCGGCCCGCGACGACGCCGCTTTCAGCTTGTTGACGTCCGATATCAGCTGGTTTTCGCGCGCCTGGGCGGTCTGCGCCTGCGTCAGCAACCCGCGCATGATTTTTTGCGCTTCGTTGCGGATCTGGCCGTCGAGATCGGCAAGCTGCGACCTCATCGCCCGCAGGCGGGGATGGTTGTCGAGCAAGGTGGTGGAAAGATCGGCGATGTTGGTTCTGAGCTCGATCTGACGCTCACGCAGCCGCTGGATCAGATCGGAAGACAGCACTTCGGGTACAGCGTCCAGCGAACCGCCATTCTGCAAAGCCTGGCGCACCCTTTCGGCCGTCGCCTCGGCCGAAGCGCGGCTGGCGCGCACACGCGACAGTTCGGTCGATAGCTCGGACAATTGCTGTGTCGCCAGCACCGAATTGTTGCCGCCCATCAACAGGTCCGACTGGGCGGAACGGAAGGCCGCGACCTTGGCCTCTGCATCCCTGACCTGCTTCTGCAGATCGTCGATTTCCGGCCCGAGGAAGGCGGTCGCGGCGGCGTTCGACTTGGTCTTGGCGTCCGCCTGATAGGCCAGGTAGGCCTTGGCGATGGCGTTCGGAATGTCAGCGGCAAGCTGGGGATCTTCAGAGGAAAATTCGACGGCGATGACGCGGGTCTTTTCCACGCCATAAACATTGAGCTTGTCGCGCATCTTCGTCAGCACGCGCTCTTCGAGCGGAATTTCTTCCGGATCGCTCTTCAGCCCGGCAATGACCAGGAGCCGGGTGACCGGCGACATGCCGAGCGCATAGTTGAACTCGGGCTTGTCGCCCAGCTTAAGGTCGGCAGCCACCTGCTTGAGAATGTCGGACGAGGAAATGACCTGAACCTCGGTTGCTACACCTTCCGCATCGAGCACAGGTTTGTCGTCTTCATTGGTGCCGGCAGGCCGCGTATAGGCCGATTCGCTCAACTGGATTTTCAGCTGCGTCGTGGCCTTATAATGCGGCGTGGCAAGCCACGCGAACGCGAAGGCGAGACCAGTGACGAGAAGCGTGATCACAAGAATGCGCAGCCAGTTCCGCGCCAGGCTGGCGAAGAGCTGTCTCAGGTCGACATCGACATCTGCGGCCGCGGACTGGTCGGACATGCATTCCTGCTCCGGACATGAGGCTAGATGGTAGCGTAAACAACTATGGTAACTCAGCCGTTAAGATCGCGGTAAGCAGCTGTTAGGGTTTGCTGACATCCGGTAAACAAAGCCAGCAAAACTATACGGCTTTTTGTCGATTGCCGCCAAATCGGCCGCGTCCCTTTACCGGCCATTAACCCTAACAGGATGATAACGAACCCAGATCCTTAAGGTTTGCCGCCGTGTCCTGGCGGCCATAGCGACGAAGGTGTGTGTCCGATCATGAAAAGCGCTGCTGGTCTGTTTCGCGCTCTGCTGGCCGTGTCGATGCTCGCCGGCTGCTCCAGCTACCGGCCGACGCCGGCGGCCTTCCACGAGGTACTCGACCAGCCCTATCGGCTCGGCGCCGGCGACCGTGTCCGCGTCACCGTGTTCGAACAGGACGGTCTGACCAACACCTACAGTGTCGATCAGTCCGGCTACATGTCCTTCCCGCTGGTCGGCGCGGTGCCGGCGCGCGGCCACACGGCCCAGCAGCTGGAAAAAGCGCTCGCCGACAAACTGCGCCAAGGCTATCTGCGCGACCCCGACGTGTCGGTCGAGATCGATCGCTACCGGCCGATCTTCGTCATGGGCGAAGTGGGCGCCGCCGGCCAGTATTCCTACGTGCCGGGCCTCACCGTGCAGAAGGCCATCGCGATTGCCGGCGGTTTCTCGCCGCGCGCCAACCAGGAAAGCGTCGACATCACCCGCGACATCAACGGCAAGGTGATGACAGGCCGGGTGGTTACCTCCGATCCGCTGCTGCCGGGCGACACGGTCTACGTTCGCGAACGCCTGTTCTGACATCAACGTGGCGGACCAGCTCAGGATCGTCCACTGCTTTCGCTCACCCGTCGGCGGGATCTTCCGGCATGTGCGCGACCTGACGGAGGCCCAGCTCGCCGCCGGACATGTCGTCGGCATCGTCTGCGATTCGACCACCGGCGGCCAATACGAGGAACGCCTGTTCGACCAGATGAAGGACAGCTTGGCGCTCGGCATTCATCGCACGCCGATGCAGCGCCATGTCGGACCGGGCGACCTCGCCTCGGCCTGGCGTACCTATCAAATCATCAAGGAATTGCGGCCGGACGTGTTGCACGGGCACGGCGCCAAAGGTGGCGCCTATGCCCGTCTGTTCGGCTCATTGTTGCGGGTATCAAGGTCTCGCGTAGCCCGCCTTTATTCGCCGCATGGCGGCTCCCTCCACTATGACGAAACGACGACCACCGGAAAGCTGTTCTTCGCGCTGGAGCGCTTCATGGGGCGCTTCACCGATTGCCTGCTGTTCGTCTCCGACTATGAGCGGCGCACCTATCGCAGGAAGGTCGGCGAACCGCCTATCCCGAACACGCTGGTCTATAACGGCCTGCGCGCCGCCGAGTTCGAACCGGTGGTCGCACAACCCGACGCGGCCGACCTGCTCTACATCGGCATGATTCGCGACCTCAAAGGGCCTGACATTTTCATCGACGCGCTGGTGCTGGCCGGGTCCCAGCTTGAGCGCCGCTTGACCGCGGTCATGGTCGGCGATGGCGACGACCTGCCGCGCTACCATGCGCAGGTGAAACGGCTGGGCCTCGGAAAACAGGTCCGCTTCTTGCCGCCGATGCCGGCCAGGGAGGCATTTTCGCTGGCCGATCTGGTCGTCGTCCCCTCCCGCGCGGAAGCCATGCCCTATATCGTGCTGGAGACGCTGGCGGCCGGCAGGCCGATGATCGCCACGGCCGTCGGCGGCATTCCCGAAATCTTCGGGGAGGGATCCCCTGCCCTGATCCGTCCCGATCCGCGCCAACTCGGCGACAAGATGGGTGAAGCGCTGCGCGATCTCGACGCCTACCGGCGCGCCATGCCCGATACGGCCAGCCTCAGGGCGCGATTCGGCGCCGATGTGATGGCCGCCGAAATCGAAAAGGCCTATTTCGCCGCGCTCAACAGATAGACGACCCTCCAAAACCACAAGTTGTCTCAAGGTTTTTTTAGCTCTCTTTCTGCTATCGTCATCGCGGAAGCTTGTGGGAAACCCGATGAACGAGACCGACCCCACGCGCCGCTTTTCGGCCGATGCGGTGCGCAAATTCGACAGTCCTGCCGAGAGCCCCACGCCCGGCGGCATGAACAGTGTTGCCCGCCAGGTCGCCTCGCAATACCGGCGCGATACGATGTCGCCGGTCATGGTCAGCGGCGTATTGCGCATCGTCGAATTCGGCTTGCTGTTCCTGTCGGGGCTCGCGCTCTACTTCCACTTTGTCGGCTTCTTCAACTATCTCGCCTGGCAATATCCGCTGACCATTGCCGCGGCGTCATTCGTGGCCGTGGTGCTGCTCGACGTCAGCGATTGCTACCAGATCTCCGCCTTGATGCGACCGATCTCCAATCTCGGCCGCGTACTGATGGTCTGGGCCGGCACCTTCGCGCTGATGGCGCTGACGGCCTTCATCATGAAAATGTCGGAGGATTATTCGCGTCTGCTGTTCGGCACCTGGTTTGTCGTCGGCCTGCTTCTGCTGTTCGGCCTCAGGCTGGTGATGTCGAAGCTGATCCGGCGCTGGGCGCGCAACGGCCGCATGGAACGCCGCGCCGTCATCGTCGGCGGCGGCAAGGCGGCCGAGATGCTGATCCGCTCGGTCGAGAAGCAGCCAGACAACGACATCCGCATCTGCGGCATCTTCGATGACCGCGGCGACAAGCGCTCGCCGCCGATCGTGGCCGGCTATCCCAAGCTCGGCACCATTTCGGAGCTGATGGAATTCGCTCGCATCGCGCGCATCGACATGCTGATCGTGTCGCTGCCGCTGACTGCCGAAACGCGCGTGCTGCAGCTGCTGAAGAAGCTGTGGGTGCTGCCGGTCGACATCCGGCTCTCGGCGCATTCGAACGCTTTGCAGTTTCGCCCGCGCGCCTATTCCTACATCGGCTCGGTGCCGATGCTCGATATCTTCGACAGGCCGATCAACGACTGGGATTCGGTCGCCAAGCGCGCCTTCGACATCGTCTTCTCGCTGATCGGCATCATCCTGTTCTCACCGGTGATGCTGGCGACTGCCATCGCCATCAAGCTCGACAGCAAGGGGCCGGTGCTATTCAAGCAGAAGCGGCACGGCTTCAACAACGAGATCGTCGAAGTCTACAAATTCCGCTCCATGTACACCGACCGCTCGGACCCGACCGCCAAGCAGACGGTGACCAAGAACGATCCGCGCGTCACCCGCGTCGGCCGCTTCATCCGCAAGAGCTCGATCGACGAGCTGCCGCAGTTCTTCAACTCGCTGTTCGGCACGCTGTCACTGGTTGGCCCGCGCCCGCATGCGATTGCCGCGCAGTCGCACAACCTTCTCTACAATGAGGTGGTCGACGGCTATTTCGCCCGCCACAAGGTCAAGCCCGGCGTTACCGGCTGGGCGCAGATCAATGGCTGGCGCGGCGAGATGGACACCAATGAGAAGATCCGCATGCGCACGGAATATGACCTCTATTACATCGAGAACTGGTCGATGCTGTTCGATCTGCGCATCCTGCTCATGACGCCGCTGCGGCTGCTCAATACGGAAAACGCCTATTGAGCGCGATTTCCCATGATTTGCCGCAGGCTGCGGTCAATGCCAAGCTGATCGCGCTGATATCGTCGGGGGCGGTGTTTTTTGGCGTCTTCCTGTCGGGCTTCGTCATCGACGAACCGGCGCCCTACGATCTTTTCATGCTCGGGCTGATCGGGGTGTGGGTGCTGTTTGGCCTGCGCATATCGCGCGCGGCCGTGCCGCTGCTCGTGCTGCTGATCACGATGAACATCGGCGGCATGATTGCCATGACGCAGATGGCCGTTCTCGCCAACACACCGCTCTATCTCGCCGTCTCGCTGTTTCTCGCGTTCACCGCGGTGTTCTTCTCGTCGGTGACGGCGGTGCAGCCCGGCCTCTACCGGCTGATCTTCATCGCCTATGTCGTCTCCGCGGTGGTGACCTCGCTGCTCGGCATTGCCGGCTATTTCCACGCTTTCCCGGGCGCTGAAATCTTCACCAGATACGACCGCGCCCAGGGCGCCTTCCAGGATCCGAACGTGTTCGGACCATTCCTGGTGCTGCCCGGCATCTATCTGCTCTATCTCCTGTTGACCGGCTCGATCGCGCGCATGCCGCTTCTGGCGGTGCCGCTGCTGATCATCACCGCTGGCATTTTCTTCTCCTTCTCGCGCGGCGCCTGGGGCATGTTCGCCGTCTCGGCCATCCTGCTCACCGGCGCCCTGTTCCTGCAAAGCAACACCGGCAAGTTCCGGCTGCGCGTCATCGTCATGAGCATTGCCGCCGTCACCCTGCTGGTGGTCGCCATGATCGTCATCCTGCAGCTGCCCGGCGTCGGCGAGATGTTTTCCAGCCGCGCCCAGCTCGAACAGAGCTACGACACGGCGCGCCTTGGCCGCTTTGCCCGCTACACGATCGGCTTCGAGATGGCGCTCGAACATCCGCTCGGCATCGGCCCGCTGGTGTTCGGCACCATTTTCGGCGAAGACACGCACGACATCTGGCTGAAGACGCTGATGGATTATGGCTGGCTCGGCTTCGTCTCGTTCCTGTCGCTGACGCTGTGGACGATCGCGGCCGGCTTCCGCATCCTTTTGCGCGACCGGCCATGGCAGCCCTATCTGCTCTGCGCCTACGTCGCTTTCATCGGCAATATCGGGCTCGGCACCTTCATCGACATCGACCACTGGCGCCATGTCTACCTGCTGCTCGGCCTGATCTGGGGCGCGATCGCGCTGGAATACAGGCATCAGCGCGGGTTGCGGGCGGTGGCTGCAATCCGAACCGATGGGAAAGCCGCCGAGTTCGGATGACTTCGCCTTCGGAACGAATTGCGACCGACGATTTCTTCTATCTCGCGATACCGGTCACCCGCTCGGGATACCGCACTGCCAGCATCGATTTGTTGGCGTGATCGGCAAAGATGGCGCTGACCTTTTCGGCGTCGAACCGCGCCCTGCGTTTGCGCTTCTCGTCGTTCAACAAGATGCCGCTGATGGCATCGAACTTGCGGCCAAAATTCTTCATCAACCCTCTCTTGACCGGCCAGCTGCGGCTGAAGCGTCCGGCCCAGGGGGTGCCTTTCGCCAGGTCGCGATAGACAGCCATGGCGTCGACCTCGACACCGACTGGCCGAGGCTCCCAAGGTTTGCCCCACGCGAAGTGCCGCGCATAGCACCTGCTGAAAGGGAGCTGGCTGCTGTAGTTGGTCATCACGTTCCAGAACGGGTGCATCGTCTGCCATCGGCCTTCGAAGGCCACGTTCAATGCGCCCTGATCCATTCCGTAGACATGCTCGGACGCCAGCTGCCGCGTGCGCTCCAGAAGCCCCTCAGCCCTGAGCAGGGGCATGTTGAAGAGAAGAACGCCGGCGTTGAATTTCGGCGCTCCAGGCTGCATCGGCAGATGTTGCCTGTACTTTGCATCGAAGTAACTCTGCTCGTCGTGAGCGGCCAGCAACGGTGCATTGAGCGGGGTGCTGCAGAGATCGGCTATCGATCGGTTGAAAAGCACGTCGGCGTCTGAATAGGCGATGCGGTCGTATGGCTCGAATTCAGGCAATTGATCGGCAAACAGCCTGATGTAGGTCGCAAGGGTGGGATGCGTTCCACGGTTGAAGTTCGTCGCCTCCATGAATTTCGTCACGTCGATGATGCCGATCCTCCCATCGAGCAAACGCTCACCGGCAGACCGGTCGTCACCGGGAATGACGCCGGTGTGCAAAATAAAGCCGTCGACGGCGCCGGACAAATCCAACACACGGCGCGCCGCCAAGCAGGTGTACGGAAAATACCTTTGATCGGCGGCGAAAAAGAAGCATGGCTTTTGCGACACAGTCTAATTCTCCTGCCCTGCGCCTTACGGATCAAAGTCGCGAATGTCTCAAGCGAAGCCGCCGAGTATTTCAGGAAATTGCACGGCCATCGCACCGGCAAGGGCATGCTCGGCATATATCCTATGCACCTTGCTCCCATCATACCTTGCCCGCCGCCGATACCGATCCTTGTCAGGCAACATCCCCATGATGCCGTCGAACCTGCGAGCGAATCGCCTCATGACGCCTCGCTCGAAGGGAATGCGCTGCCGGAAGGGCTGGAGCCAGGGCGTATCCCTTGCCAGACCGCGCCAGACGGCAAGCGCCTCAAGTTCCACGTCGACCTGGCTCCCCCACGGCTTGCCGCCGGCGAAATGCCGGGCATAGGCTTGGGCGAACCGAAATTCCTTCGTATCGTTGGACATCAAATTCCAGTTCGGATGCATCGTCTGCCACTTGCCCTCGAAGACGATGTTCAGCGCGTTCTGATCGTTCATCTGCCCGGCAACGGCGACATCTCTGGCGCGGTGCAAAAGTCCCTGTTCACGCACCAGCGGCATGTTGAAGACGATGATGCCGGCATTGAAGTAAGGCGCTCCCGGCTGCATCGACAATTTGTGCCGGTAGCCCGGGCGGAAGTACATATAATCGTCATGGGCGGCCAACAATGGGGCATGAAGTGTCTGGCCCAACAGGTCACCTATATCCCGATTGAAGAGGACATCACAATCAACATGGGCGATGCGGTCATAGTCCGCGAACTGAGGCAGTTGGTCGGCGAAAAGCCGAACAAAAGTGCCGACATTGCTTGGCCGGAAAGTATGACCGGCCTGCGCAAACAACGCCGACACGTCCATTATGCGAAGGCGATTCTTCAGCAGGCGTTCAGCAACACGCATATCGGCATCGCGTGCGCCGAAATGCAGGATGAAGCCTGGCGTTGCGTCTCCCGAAACGTCCAGAATTCTGCGCGCCGCCAAGCATGCATATGGGAAATAGTTGGCGTCGGCCGCTAGAAAAAAACAGGAATTTGCCACGCGCAATCCTTCTTATCGGTATTGGGCAAGCCATACCGTCTTGGCGTTGCGCCGACAAGGCCGGATGCCTCGCGACTTTTCCGGTCCAACGCGCCGTTTTAACGCTTGCACCATACCCCTTGAAAATATATGGCTTTGCGCGGTCCGGAGTGTAGCGCAGCCCGGTAGCGCACTTGACTGGGGGTCAAGGGGTCGTCGGTTCGAATCCGGCCACTCCGACCAAACAAATAGTTGGCCGCTTCCCCCAAGGTGGTTACCGTCTTTTCGACTTCCCGCAAACAAGATGCATTCTTAAGCCGTCATGCTAGGCGTGCCGCTCGATAAAGAGTTCGATGGGACCTGTGAGAAAAGCAGCCTCCTGCTTGATCTTCTCGTCGCTCCATTCCCACCACCGGATCGCCAGCAATTTCGCAATAACATCCTGTGAAAAGCGATACCGGATAAGCTTGGCCGGGACCCCGCCGACGATCGCGTATGGCGGCACATCCCTGGTGACAATGGCGCCGGCCGCAACAATAGCGCCATCCGCGATGTGGACGCCTGGCATGATCAGCGCTTGGCGGCCGATCCAGACATCATTGGCGATGGTAATGCCGACGGGTTTGCCGCCGTGCGAATTGAGATCGGTCGCGTTCATCATGCGGCTGTGGATCGGAAAAGTGGTTGCAGCCCAAGGCACGTGGCTTCCCCCGGAACATTCAAAGCTCACGTTGCCGGCGACCGAACAGAACGCCCCAAGGGCCAACGGAGTGGCGGCAGACGCTCCAAGCACCTTCTTCCGGCTCACCCCATAGGTGTGACGTCCAACGGTCACGCTTGGGGGCAGCTTGGATCGAAACAGATTCCTCATGCGCAGCCAGCCCGTCACGGTGACCTCTTAAGCTTCTGGAGCAAGAGATCCGCGGGAGTCCGCCATAGACGATATCGACTGGCCTTTGCAACCTGCTGGCCGACTGGCGCCATGCCGTGCGCGTTAAAGAACGCATGAACACGCGGCTCAGCGAACTGCTTTTTGCCTCGGGTATTGTAGTGTCGGATCGGCAGGCTATGAGGGCTTATGGTTCGGCCGTTTTGAGAAAGGGCTACCCCGAGGCAGAACTGCTCGGGCGCCCAAGTGTCGGTCACCTTATGAACGGCCTTGATAGCGGCGAAGGCGTCCACCATGGCTGTGAGGTTGTCCCGGTGGATCCCGACGATGCCGCTGTTCCACTTCGGTTCCTGGCCGGTCAGGACCTGGCCGCCGACGCTGATGTTCTTGCCCGGCAGCGCGTTCTGATAGATGCGATGCGGCCCTTCGCACAGGCGCATAGTGGAATGGGTCGCAGAGATCGAGCGGAAGCCCTTCGACGGGTCACCCACCGGGTACATGTCGGTGTCCATGAAAAGGAGCCGATCTGCTCGCTGCAAAAGCTCACGCATAGCCCCGGCCTTGATACCGAAATGGTAGCTTCCGCCGAAAGACCACTGGTCTTTCTGTTCGGCCGTTATGAGCATTGTCTCAACAGGATAAGCGCGAAATAGGTCAGTCCTGTCCGTTGCGACGACTATTCTGGCGGTCGGGCAATGGTGCAAAAGCTTGAGGGCGCTGAGTAGCGCGCCGCGATGGTAAAGCTCGTTCTCACCATAGGCGATGTAACCAAAAACGTCGTTCATTCCGCCACGTATAATGGGTCGTTCAATCTTCTACTAGCTGCGCTCGCAGTCGTTTTGCTCCCAGAAATCTCCTGCTGAAATCAGCCGACGATTACTACTGGCACACATCGACCCATTCGGCATCGACAATCTGTGCCATGCGCTCAGGGCTCAGCCGCACCGCGGCGTTGGTAGCGCCGGCCGCGGGCACGACTTCATCGAAGGCGCGCAGCGAGACGTCGCAATAGACCGGCAGCGGCGCCGGCAGGCCGAATGGGCAGACGCCGCCGACGGGATGGCTGGTAATCGCGACAACCTCGTCGGCGTCAAGCATGCGCGGCTTGCCGCCGAAACGGTCCTTGAATTTGCGGTTGTCGAGCCTCGACATGCCGCCGGCCACGATCAGCATGGTCTCACCGCCGACGCGCAGGCAGATGGTCTTGGCGATCTGCGCCGGCTCCACGCCATGCGCCTCAGCCGCCAGCGCCACCGTCGCGGAACTCGCTTCGGTGACGAGCACTTCGACATCGGGCGCATGGGCAGCCAGGAAGGCGCGCACGGATTCAAGGCTCATCTCGGCATTGTCCCATTCGAAAACGGTTAGCGTTCACACTGGATAGCTTCACGCTCGGTCGGCGGCAACCTCCCCGCCCCTCGACGGCTGCAGCGATACCAGGCCAGGCGGGTCGCGCCGCATGTCAGCAACGCAAGGCGCATCCCCCGTGCGGGAGATGTGTTCGGGCTGCTGCCTTGGTAGGTCGCAATAGATCAGGGCCGGCGCTGATGCTGTGCTCCCACGACCAACCGGAGAGATCATCATGCTCAAGCTCGCCTCGGCTCTGGCGCTGCTGCTTATCGGGACGGCGCCGCTGCTTGCCGACGACATGCCGATAAACGCGGACGCCATCAAATGGGGCCCTGCTCCTGCTGTGCTGCCCGCCGGCGCGGACATGGCTGTCATCGCCGGGGACCCCTCGACGGATGGCATCTACGTGCTGCGGTTGAAGCTGCCGGCCGGCTACAGGATTGCCGCGCACAACCATCCCACCTCGGAATATGTGACGGTGATTTCCGGCAATTTTCATATCGGCATGGGCGACAAGCTCGACGAGACCAAGGGCATCGAACTGACCGCCGGCGGCTTCGGCGTAGCCCCACAGGGAATGAACCATTACGCCTGGACGACAAGCGCTACGATCGTCCAGGTTCATGGCGAGGGGCCGTTCGCGATCACCTACGTCAACCCGGCGGACGATCCGAGCAAGAAGTGACATTCGCCGTTGGGCGAATGCAACAAGCCCGCCAGGGCAAACCATGGCCGGCTTGTTGAACGACGCTCGGCCGTTGTTTATGAAACGGACCGGTTTTCCACAGGCGCCGTGGGCGCCGGGGCATCGATCAGGGCCGTTTCCGGCAATTGCAATGCTGCGGCGATCCGGCGAAGTTTCGTCGGATCGGTGTCCTTGCCGCTCTCTATGTCGGCAATCTCGCTGGTCGACAGACCGCAGGTCAGGGAAAGCTCTTCAATACTGTATCCCTTTGTCTCCCGGATGGCTTTGAGGCCGGAGTGCTCGAGCGCAACGTCGGCCGCCAGCCTGGAGAAGGGTTCGTGTTTTGCAGTTTCGGGCATTGGCAACTCCATGGGGCTAAAGAGTTTTGGATCAAATGATAGGGTGTTGCCTGAGAGCCGGGACAATGCCCGCTTGACGGCGATTTGCCAAGGCCCAAACCGACCGTCACAGCATCGTGAACCGGCGTCAAAACCGCAGGCGCCAGGGCACATATAGGATCTCTGCCCCGATCTCCCAATCAAGTTCTTTTGAAGGGCCGCACGCCGGAGTGTTCAGCGGTTTTGCGCCGCTCGCGCGTTAGCCTGATGTTGCTGGCAGCCGCATCGGGCCAGCTTTTCCCAAGAGGATCAGATCCATGACATTCAAGACATCGGCCATCGTGCTCGCCACGATTTCAGGCCTCGCTGGCGCGAGCATGGTCGCGGCGCAAGCCGCCGAGGCCGTGCGCATTCGCGGCACGGTGACCGCCTTTGCCGGAGCGACGCTGACGGTGAAGACCCGCGAAGGCGCTACCGACGCCATCGCGCTGGCTGAAGGGTGGAAGATTTCCGGCGTCGCCAAGGCGGATGCCGGGGATATCAAGCAAGGCGATTTCCTCGGCATTGCCTCTGTTTCGAAGGCCGATGGCGGCAGCGGCGCGCTTGAGGTGGTGATCTTCCCGGCCGCGCTGAAGGGCGCCGGCGAAGGCGACCGCCCGTGGGATCTCGAGCCCAACAGCCGGATGACCAACGGCACGGTCGCCGATGTCACCGAGATTGCAGGTCGCACGGTGACGCTGACCTACGACAATGGCCAGAAAAAGCAGATCGCGATCCCGCAGACGACGCCGGTGGTGACCTTCGCGCCGGCGACGCCCGCCGACCTCAAGCCTGGCGCTGTGGTGTTCGTCAACGCCGAGCGCGGCAGCGACGGCAAGCTGACCGCGGGCCGGGTCGTTGTCGGCACCAACGGCGTCATTCCGCCGATGTAGGTTGCCGACGAAGCCGCCAGACACAATCCAGAAACAAAATTCTACAGTCCGGAAAAACTGTCGAAAAGTTCGGAGGCGATAGTCATGACTGCGGGGTTCACCGGCACCGATCTTGCTCGGTGACGGCCAAATTCAGCCCGCGCAGAAAAGGAAACGAAGTCATGAAGAAGTCCCTCCTGTCGGCTCTCGGGCTGGCTTTTGCCCTGGCTGTCTCTCTGCCCCTCATCGGCGCCAGCAGCGCCGACGCAGCACCGCTGCACAAGAAGCATCACCACCATCATCATCATCACAACAAGCATCACCGCCATCCCCATCACCACCGCCACCACCACAAGGTGGAGGCCAAGAAGGCCTGACACGGCCGACTTGCCCAACGGGAAGGCTGGCCCTGGAGTCCTCGTCAAGGCCGCCTTCCCGTTGGTTTTTGCCAGGCGACACGTGGAAAAGCTGAAGGCAGGATTCGATGGCGCCCATGCGCCAGAATGCGAGCAACCACAGCGCACCCAACGAACGTATCAGGCGCAAGGCCGACAACACAGCGGTAGCCAGCTGCAGGACACCCCGGGTCTCTCAATGCCGTCGGAACCCGCTAGGACGGCGCCGCGAACGCGAGCACTATTGCGATCAAAATCAAAAGCGGCCCCATCCATTTGAAATGCTTCGCGACCTGCAGCCACCATGGCTGCTGACCTTGCTGGGCCTGAAAAGGACTTTGGAGCAGCCCAAAACCAACGCCTGTCATCCACAACCCAGCGCAGAACATGATGAACTCGTCGATGTAATTAGCGACCACGCCCGTCTCCTCCGCCGGTACCTTTGGACTGGCGTTATAGTCGCAGCCGGGAGTGGCAGAAAGCGCGGTGCCAAGTGGCGGCAATGACTGCTGCCGCCACCTGACAAGAGCCGGGGGCGGACTCGGTCTTGGCTGGCCATTTGGGCACGCCACCGTGTGACCTTCGCATGGGATGCCGCGCTGCTACGTCAGCGCCCTTCACGCGAAATGCATGATCGATGCCCGCCCCGCCAGGCGCCGTCCGTTGGCGAAGGCTAAAAATCGACGTCGCAAAAAAAGGCGAAGAAAATTCGAACCACGCATGAACCTTTGCTTTGGAGGCCGCACTAACCGGCATGGACGCCGAGAAGGCGATCCCAACACAGAAGGACGCCATGGTGGCGATCCTCGATCCAGAGAAGGAAATGCTCAAATGACCAACTTCAAGCGCATCACGCTCGCCGCGGCCCTCATCGTCTCGGCCTTCGGTTCGGCTTCCGTTCCGACCTCGGCTTTCGCCAACGGCACGCATCCCACGGGCGACGGCGGCGCGGTTTGCAAGGGCTCCGGTCATTGCCTGGTGCTCTCGATCGAGTGCAAAGGCACCTATACGGACGCCACGGACAAGAATGGCACTGTCTATGGCAAGTGCAGCCAGACCGCGCAGGTTTCGCCGCAGGCCAAGATCAAGCTCGCCAAGTAATCGGCCGCAGATCAGGGAAATGGCGGTCGTCCGCGGGACGGCCGCCATTTTCTTTTTGTTTTCGTGAATTGTTTTAGCGCCGGCTGAGCAACAAGCTGGCGAGAAGGCCGACCACGACCAACCCAACAGCAGCGGCTGTTGCCGGACGATCGCGCGCCGTCTTTTCGATCGCCCTGCCCTGCTTCCTGATCGCCGGCAGCGCATCGCTGACAAGGTCGGCAAGCTGCCCATAATAGTCCGAAGCGGCATCGCGCCCGTCCTCGTAGTAAGCACCGCCGCGTTTGGCCACGACTTTGCGCAACGCGGCGAGCTCTTTGGAAAGGGTCGCGACCTGCTTTTCGAGATCGAGATCGGAGAGGGTCGAAAGCGATACCATGATTGTTTTTCCTTCTTTTGAGAGAAGGCCAAACGCATGGCCGCAGAACCGGTTCCGGTCTGCTTGCCCGAGGGCAGCGGAAAGGTTAGCGCACCTGGTCGAGCAGGCGCTTGCACTCCAGGAGGTCAAACAGCGCCTCCTGCAGCAAGGCCCGGTTGTCGCGCGACAGTTTCGATGCGCCGGGCTGGACCGGACCTTCCTCCTCGGTCTTGCCCAGGCCGAAAAAGCGGCGGCTGGGTTTTACCTTGGGCTGACCGACCAGCATCTCGTCATCCATGCCGCGCGGCTGGGCGGCTGGCGTCAGCGGCACCTGATCGGCCTGCCTGCGCTGCGAGATCGCTTCGACGGCAGCCATGTCGCCATTGCCGATGGCGACCAGGAAATGGTTGCCGTTCTCGCGCAGCAGTTTCTGCACGCCCTTGATCGTGTAACCCTGGTCGTAGAGCATGTGGCGGATGCCCTTGATCAGTTCGACATCCTGTGGCCGGTAGTAGCGGCGGCCGCCGCCGCGCTTCATCGGCTTGATCTGGTTGAAACGGGTTTCCCAGAAGCGCAGCACGTGCTGCGGCAGATCGAGATCCTCCGCGACCTCGCTGATGGTGCGGAAAGCGTCGGGGCTCTTGTCCATGGGCGAAATCCTCACGCTGGACGGCGATCCGGCCCAGTCTGCCGAATCGGGTATCATTTCAGCGGTTTATGAAACAATATTCAAGCCCGGCGTCAAAACGGCCCGGCGTTTTCAACCGAAGCCTGCGGCAGAACCTATTTGCCGCCCTTGGCCTTGCTGTTCTGGTGCGAGCGCAGGATACGGCTTTTCAGCACGTTCGACGACTTGAAGGTCATCACCCGGCGCGGCAGGATCGGCACTTCCTCGCCGGTCTTGGGATTGCGGCCGATGCGTTCGTTCTTGGAACGGACGTGGAAGGTGGCGAAGGACGACAGCTTCACCGTCTCGCCGCGTACGATGGCTTCACAGATTTCGTCCAGCACCGCTTCGACGAGTTCTGCCGATTCAGTGCGTGACAAGCCGACCTTACGGTAAACAGCTTCGGCAAGGTCGGCGCGCGTAAGTGTCTTTCCCCCCATGCGACCGTCCCATCAGTTCAAAAAACATAAATCGATACAGGTAAAGGCAGAGCCTAAGTAATTGATCCGGCAAGGTCAAGGACCGAAACCGGACCGTTCGGCACTTACCAGCGAACGAGAACCGCGCCCCAGGTGAAGCCGCCGCCCATCGCTTCCAGGAGCACGAGATCACCCTTCTTGATGCGACCGTCGGCGACAGCCACCGAAAGCGCCAGCGGCACGGAAGCAGCCGAGGTGTTACCGTGCAAATCGACGGTGACCACCACCTTTTGCTCAGCAATCCCGAGCTTCTTGGCCGAAGCGTCAATAATGCGTTTATTGGCCTGATGCGGCACGAACCAGTCGAGGTCGTCGGCGGTTATGCCGGCCTGCGAAAACGTCGCCTCGATAACGTCGGTGATCATGCCGACGGCGTGCTTGAACACCTCGCGGCCTTCCATCCTGAGATGGCCGACCGTGCCGGTGGTCGAGGGACCGCCATCGACGAAAAGCTTGTCCTTGTGGGCGCCGTCGGAGCGCAGGCTCATCGCCAGCACGCCACGGTCGGCAATGCCGCCGGTGCCCTCATCCGCTTCCAGCACCAGCGCGCCGGCGCCGTCGCCGAACAACACGCAGGTCGAGCGGTCGCTCCAGTCGAGGATGCGCGAAAAGGTCTCCGCGCCGATCACCAGCACGCGCTTGGCGAGGCCGCCTCTGATGTAGAGGTCGGCGGTGGTCACCGCATAGACGAAGCCCGAGCACACCGCCTGCAGGTCGAAGGCAAAGCCGTGATGCATGCCGAGCCGGTTCTGGATCTCGACGGCGGTTGCCGGAAAGGTGTTGTTGGGCGTCGAGGTCGCCAGCACGATCAGGTCGATGTCGTCAGGCGAAAGACCAGCATTGTCGAGCGCTGCGCGCGCCGCCGCCTCGCCCAGGGATGCCGTCGTCTCGTCATCGGCGGCGATATGGCGCTGGCGGATGCCGGTGCGCTGGGCGATCCACTCGTCCGAGGTCTCGACCATGCCTTCGAAATCGGCATTCTTCATGATGCGGCGGGGCAGCGCAGCACCGGTGCCGCGCACGACTGATCTGATCAAAGCTCTTTCCTATTCCTTTTCGTCGACGGTGGCGTCGGATTTCCTGTTTGCCTGGGCATGCGGGTTGCGCGCATGGAACAGGTCGAGATCGGCCTCGATGCGGTCGATCAGATTGTTGCGCACCATGTCGTAGCCAAGCTCGATGGCCGCCGCGAAACCGTCCGAATCGGCGCCGCCATGGCTCTTTACCACGATGCCGTTCAGACCCAGGAAAACACCGCCATTGGAGCGGCCTGGATCGAGCTTTTCGCGCAGGCGGTCGAAAGCGCCCTTGGCGAAGACATAGCCGATCCTGGCCATCAGCGTGCGGTTCATCGCGGCGCGCAGATAGCCTGAGATCTGGCGCACAGTGCCTTCTGCCGTCTTGAGCGCGATGTTGCCGGCAAAGCCCTCGGTGACGACCACGTCGACCGTGCCCTTGCCGATGTCGTCACCCTCGACGAAGCCATGATAATTCATCGAGGCCATGTTGGCCTCGCGCAGCATGCGCCCGGCTTCCTTGACCTCTTCCTGTCCCTTGATCTCCTCGACGCCGACATTGAGCAGGCCGACTTTCGGCCGGTCGATGCCGAACACCGAGCGCGCCATGCCGGTGCCGAGAATGGCAAAGTCGATCAGCTGGTGCGCATCGGCGCCGATGGTGGCGCCGACATCCAGCACCACGCTCTCGCCGCGCATCGTGGGCCAGATCGCCGCGATCGCCGGACGGTCGATGGTCGCCATCGTGCGCAGGCAGAATTTCGACATCGCCATCAGCGCGCCGGTATTGCCGGCCGAAATGCAGGCCTGCGCGCTGCCACTCTTGACTGCTTCGACAGCCTTCCACATCGACGACTTCCAGCGGCCGTGGCGCAGCGCCTGGCTCGGCTTGTCGTCCATCCTGACCGCGACTTCACAATGGTGGAACTCGCTGACCTCGGCCAGTTTGGGGAATTTGGCGAGTTCGGGGCGCACCAATTCCTCGCGCCCATATATGACGAAGCGGATGTCGGGACGCCTGACGGCGACCGTCATGAGTGCCGGGATGACCACGTTTGGCCCGTGATCGCCACCCATGGCATCGATGGAAATCCTGATCACGCGGTCTTTATCTCACTAGCTTGGGCCAGGGCACATGGCCCGCGAAAGAAATACGAAACTCGCGAAATTCAGGGGCTCGCGAAGGTTCGGCGAAAATAGCGGTTTTGGGCTGCCGCACAACCGGCTTTTCTCCGATCGCTTCGTGTTTTAGGATTTTCCAAGCAAGGATCGCAGCTTTTGCTGGAATTCATTCTCGACGGGCTCGTTCGGGCCGGCGGCATCGAGCGAGGCGCCTGCCTTGCGCGGATAGGGATCGATCGCCAGCCCGAAGAACTGTTCGGCGAGCGCGCCGACGTCGATCGTGTCGCCGGAGAAAGTTTCCGGGCTGTCCGGCCCTTCGGCGTCGAGCAGGATTTCGCCACCGCCTTCGAAACCTTGCCGTCCGAGTTTGGATTGTTCGGGCAGGAACAGCGCCTCGACCTCTTCGTCGATATGGGCCGCGACCGGCTCAAGGGTGACGATGCAGGCCTGGGTGATATCAGCCTCGACGCGGCCGCTGACCTTGACGCCATTGCGCTTCCACGGCGCCACCAAAAGCTCAGCACGGTAGTTTTCGACCGAAAGCAGCTCGTGCTCGCGCGCAAGCATTGCGCGCTGCGCGGCGTCGGCATCGATCACCACCTGCAAACCTTTGTGCGGCAGGCGGCCGACATTGGCCGCAAATGAGACCGGGCTAGGCGTGTCCACATGTTTCATCTTGGTCTCCCCTCCTCACTCCGCTTTCGCGACGGGAAACGCCACGGCACCGGAAACGATCGATTCGGACGGCTGTGCTTCAAGCTGCCTTGCGGCATCGATTACATAGGACGCCAGCGGCAAGGCTTGCGGCCAGGCGCCGGCATCGGGTCTGACATTGCGCGCCAGGGCGGCAGCAAGCGCGTCGCGGTCGCTGCGTTCCAGCGCGTCGTCATAGGCGGCGGTACGGCCGTAGAACATTTTGGCCAGCCTCTTCATGCGCTTGGGCACGCCGACATCGCCAACGCCCAGTTCCCGCAGCGAATGCTCGACATCGAGAAAGAACTCGTCGATCAGCACCTGCGCGACCTCATGCGCGACGCCCTCTTCGCCGCGGAGCCGGTGCTGAAACAGGAACATGTGCAGCGACAGCATCTCGAAACGGCCGAGCGGCGTATCCGGCACATTCCAGTGGGAATAAAACACGGTCTGCCGCGCCGCCGCCACGATTTGTGCGTAAAGCGCCTCGGTGATAGCGCGGTTGGCGTTGCGTTCGCGGCCAAAAAGGCGCTGGAACATTGAGGGTGGTCTCCTGGGGACCGATTGTTTGAATGGGCCTTGTTGCATCGGCAAGCAAGCTGGTTTACCGGTTTTGCCGCCCAGCGCAAGTTGCGGCCAGCTAATGGAGTTGTTGTTGCGCGCGCTGAAATTCAAGTCGACTTTTCTGCCTGGGGCCACCGCCGCGGTTTCGCTGGTGCTGGTGGCTTCCGCGCTGTCGGGCTGCAATTCGTCCAAGATGTTCGGCGACCTTAACCCTAGCGAGACGCTGACGCAGGGCTATGTTATCGACCAGCAGGCGGTCAATTCGGTGCCGGTGGGCTCCAGCCGCGAACAGGTGCTTCTGGCGCTCGGCACGCCATCGACGAAAGCCACCTTCGACAATGAGGCGTTCTATTACATTTCGCAGACGCGCAAGCGCTATGTCGCTTTCGACAAGCCGCGCCTGGTCGACCAGAAAGTGCTCGCGGTCTATTTTGGCGAGGACGGGCGCGTCACCCAGATTGCCAATTACGGTCTGAAGGACGGTAAGATTTTCGACTTCATCTCGCGCACCACGCCGACCGGCGGCAAGGACCAGAACTTCCTCAGCCAGATCATCAAAGGCGCCAGCAAGCTGGCGCCCCCCATTCCTGGCGGCGGCGCCTAAGAAGCGACCGCCTTCCTTAGATTTTTGCTTCCCCCGAAGCGACACCATCTCAGGCGACCAAAAGCCCGCGGGAGCGATCCTGCGGGCTTTTGTTTTGAGGTCATGCGGCCGCAACACCCGTCGCGCTTTGCCGCGCGTGGCCTGATCGGCCGCCGGGCTCCAGCGAGGCGCGGTGCACAGCCGCACTCTGCCGCGCTTCCGAAGGCGTCATGCCGAAATGCCGGCGGAAGGCGTGGTTGAAGGTCGAGAGATCGCCGAAGCCGGCGTCGAAGGCGATGGCGCCGATGGTGCGGTGTGCCAGGCGCAGGTCGGATAGCTTGCTGCAAACCAGCGCCAGCCGCCGGCCAAGCACGAACTGCGACAGCGAGGTACCCTCACCCTCGAACAGCTTTCTGATATAGCGCGCGCTGACGCGGTGGCGCCCGGCCAGCGCGTCGGACCCGACATCGCCGGAAGCCAGATTGCTTTCGATATCGGCTTTGATGGCGCGCAGCCGCGCGGCGCGTATGCCGCGACCTGCGGCGACCTCGGTGGCGTCCTGCGTTGCCCCAACCACGACCGCGACAAGGTCCTGTATGTGCTTGGCGGCAAGCCAGCGCAATTCGGATGCGGCCAGGTTCGGCTCCTGCATCAGCAGACGGACATAGCTGGTCAGCAGCAAGAACTTTTCGCCCACGCATGACATCGGCGTCATCAGGGCAGCATCCGCATTCGCAGCCATGGGCCCGAGCGCTGCCTTGGGGATGGTGATGAAGAGATGATGCGACATCGCCCGTTCGATCACATGCGGATCAGAGGAGGACAGAAGGATTGCCTGGCCGGCCTCGATGCTGGCCTCGCGGCCGAGATGCGAGAAGGTGGCAGCGCCCTCCAGACACATGAAGAAAATGTAGTCATCGGTCCCCTTGGCCATGGCGCGGGAACGGATGGTGCGGAAGGCGGTGGTCCTCGAATCGGCAATGCCGACGCCCGGTAGCCGCAGGATGGTCGCGTCGACGGAGAGCTTTTCCTCCGTGACGTTAAAATCCATGTCGGTCACCATCCGGCGCAACAGGTCGCAATAGACGTTTCGCCATTCCGCTCGCGGCCACATGGCGGTCGAAAAGCGCGCATGCGCAAACTCGGGGGGTCGAATAGTCATGGGGTACTCCCAAGCGATTGTCTTCATTTCACTGTCGTTCGTAGTCGAGGCTCGTTCCATGAACGGCCTCTCATTCGACGGCGGCAATCGGGGGGCAGTGGATGGCTACAATGATTTGCGCACTTGGACAAAAGACTATTTATGAAGCTATGGATGAGCTTTGTTCATTCATGCTAAGGAACCCATGGCGGGATCGGGTAACGGCAAATGACAAGACGGCTTCCACAACTGGAATCCATTCGTGCTTTCGAGGTCATTGCCCGGCTGGGCAGCTTCAAGCGCGCCGGCGATGAGCTGAATGTTACGCCAAGCGCGCTCAGCCACCGCATCGCCGATCTCGAAGCCGATCTCGGCGTGCTTCTGTTCACCCGCCATGTCCGCCGCGTCGAACTCACGCTTGAAGGCGAAAGATTGTCCGCGGGCGTGCGACGCGCACTGCTGGAAATCCAGAGCACGATCGCCAGTGTCGCGCGCAACGAGCGCACGAGGCTGAGGGTCACCGCCATTCCTTCGCATGCCGTGCGCTGGCTGGCCCCGCGTCTGCACAGGTTTCGCAAAAAGCATCCCGAAACAGAGATCGACATCAATGCGGATCTTGCAGTCGTCGACCTTTCGCAGCGAACAGTCGACATCGCATTGCGCTTCGGCGGCGGACACTATCCGGCCGTCGAGACCGAATGGCTGATGGCAGATGCGATCTTTCCTGTCGTCAGTCCCGACTATCTCGCCGCCAACGGCCCGGTCAGAGACCAGCACGATGTGCTGCGACTGTTCCGCATCCTCGACACGACGGCCGAAAATGACGAGAGTGGCGCCAATTGGCGCCACTGGTTCGAGAGAAACAATCTGCCGCTGGATACGGTTGGCGACGGCATGAATCTGAATGGCACCTTGTTGGCGGTCGAAGCGGCGGCGAGCGGTCTGGGCGTCGCCATCGCGAGGAAGTCGCTGGTCGAGAGCGATTTGCGCACCGGCAGGCTCGTCCGCCTCCTGACGACGGACATACCGACGAACTGGAACCACTACGTCGTCGTCCACCCGTCCATCTCCGCCTGGGAGCCTGCCAGATCGTTCATCAACTGGCTGAAGGCGGAAGCCGGCGACAACACCGGCGACGGTTGACCTCGGCGGCCGTCCAGGAGCTCTCATCGGAAGGCGTCGGGGCTCACGGACTCATCGTATCGGCCAGTTGCTCATCCTTGCGGCCCGACTGGTTCGCCGCCTTGGCGGCAAGCGCTGCCGCCATCTGGCTCTCCAGCTCGCGCAGCTTGGCGTCGAGTGTCGCCATGCCGCCCCAGGCGAATGTCGCGCGGTACAGCGGTGCGATCTCGGGCGTCAGGAATTCGACCAGGGTTTCGTCCTCGACCCAGACCTTGAGCACCTTGAACAGGCGGGCATCGATCAGCCCGCTATGCCAGCCCATGCGGGCGGCAATGCCCTGGATGGTTTCGGTCGAATTGGGCGTGCTGAGCAGCACATGCGAGCCGGAGCGCAGGCGCATGTTCGGGTCGAAGCCGATGCCGAGCGGCGCTTGCTGGTCCAGAACCGTGCCGCACGGCAGGATTTCGATCAGCGAGCCGAAATCGTCGCCGAGGCAGACAAACCACGCGCCCTCAGGAAATGGCGGCGACGGCGCACGAACCGCGGTGGCGACAAGCATTTCGGCAAGGACGCT
Organism: Mesorhizobium sp. M0058; assembly: GCF_040323095.1. Classification (NCBI taxonomy): domain Bacteria; kingdom Pseudomonadati; phylum Pseudomonadota; class Alphaproteobacteria; order Hyphomicrobiales; family Phyllobacteriaceae; genus Mesorhizobium; species Mesorhizobium sp. M0058. The sequence continues at coordinate 323,897 of NZ_JAMYUQ010000002.1, read as the reverse complement.
GGCGACGGCCTGCGGATCGCGGGCGTTGAATGAAGCGTGATGCAGCATGGCAATACTCCTGTTTTCAACGGCGGCGGCCGGCAGAAGTGCCGACCCATGCCGCGGCGTTCCGCAAAAACTGAATCACCGGCTGAGCGTCAGGATGACCGCGGCAAACAGGCAGGCGTATTCGGCCAGTCCAAGCACAAGGCGCAAATTGTGGTTGGCCGCCCAGCTGTCGCGCGTCTGCGCCCAATCATCGGGGATGGTCACCGGCGTCCAGCTCTGCACCTGTTTGTTGAGCGGCACCTGACGGCTGACGGTGAAGCCAATGTCGAGCACCACCAGCGCCGCGGCGACGATGGTCAGGATGCGCGGCAGGCCGGCATCGACCGCAAACATCGCCATCGCCGCGATCAGCACCAGCGTCGTCAGCCTGACGAACGGCATCACCCGGGTAAACGTCCGGTCGCGCATCTGATGCATGGCCATGTACTGGCCGGCGGTAAGATCATCGATGCGAAAATCGTGGATTACGCCCGACACGTAGATGCCGGCAATAATTCCAGCCAGCGCAAGCGAAGCCGCCATCAAGAAAATGTCCATGTCTTTTCCCTGCCCGAATGTCGTTTCCCTGGCCAAAATCGCCGCAGAGGCGAGCCCGACACCGCGCCTATTGCAATGTCCTGGCCAATGGCCGGGGTATTAAAGCAGGCGGACGGTCCGGGCTTGGGTAGGATGGAACGATGTTTTGGGCAATGCGGCCCTCCGATTGCGTCGGAAACATCAAGTGCCGTGAGGTCGAAACCTATCAGCAAACCTTGACGCGTACTTGCCAGCGACCGGTCAAATTCGTATCAGACCGTGCTGGCCAATGGAGCATCACGCTGAATTGGGAGGAGCATCCGTGCCGGAAAAAACCCGGACAAAACCGACAGGCTGGATGGCGACCGGAACGGCTGACAGCCAAGTGGTCACGCCTGACTGGATGCCCATCGAGCCGGTGACGATCGATGGCGTGAGGGTCAAGGAGATCAGGCCGGTCGCAACCTCCACCGGCTATCTGACCGAGATCTTTCGCGAGGAGTGGGAGCTCGATTCGGAGCCGGTCGGCCAGGTCTTCCAACGCACCTTGTATCCCGGCGCGGTGACGGGCTGGCATGCCCATGCGGTGACGACCGACCGGCTGTTCTGCTGCGTCGGCAGCGTTCGCATTTCGCTGTTTGACGGACGCAAGGCCTCGCCGACCTTCGGCGCCGTCTGGCACAAGATTATCGGCCCGTTGCGCCCGGCGGTCGTCATCATTCCACCCGGAATATGGCACGGTGTTGTTTCGCTCGGAGCGGAGACGGCGGTGCTGCTCAACCTCGTCGACAAGGCCTATGCCTACAATCAGCCCGACCATTGGCGCCTGCCGCCAGACACCGACCACATTCCCTACAGACTGGTGTAGCGTGGAAGCATCGGCGCAGCGCGATCAGGCCGGCGGCGAACCGCTGGTTTCGATCGTGATCGCGACGCACAACCGGCCGGCAGCACTGCGGCAGGCATTGACCAGCGTCATGCGCCAGACGTTGCAAGACTGGGAAGCCTTGGTCATCGGCGACGATTGCAGGCCGGATACGGCGGCCGTTGCCGCCGAATTTGACGATACCCGCATCGTCTACATCGATCTTCCCGTCAATTTCGGCGAACAGTCCGGTCCCAACAATATCGGCTTTGCCAGGGCGCGTGGCCGCTTCGTCGCCTTGCTCAACCACGACGATCTGTGGTTTCCCGACCATTTGGCGGCGATGACCGGCTGGATCGACGCCTCGGGCGCCGACGTGGTGCTGGCGCGCGGTGCCGTCATCCAGCCGCCGTCGGCGGCCGGCAATCCTGTCAATTCGATCTTCGGGATCGGCAAGGATGGTTTTTACGACCCCGTCACGACGGAAGGATTTGGCTCAGCACACATGTTTCGCCGCGCTTCGTTCAGCCTGCTCGGACCTTGGCGACCTGCCAGCCAGTGCTTTTGCGAAAGCTCGCAGGACTGGCTGTTTCGGGCATGGCGAAAGGGCGCGGTGATCGCGACGATGCCGCACCTCACGGTGATCAAGCTGCATTCCGGCATACGCAAGGGTTCCTATCTCGGCGACAATGCGCAGGAACAGAAGGATCTTCTGGACGCCATGCAGACGCCGGACGCCTTGCGCGTGAAAATCCTTGGCTGCGCGGGCGAACCCATTCGCGTGGCAGCATCGAGTTATCTCAGGCGCAGGCTGATGGCGGCTCTTGGCATCCATCCCCGCGCCCGCGCCTTCCGCCGCAAGTATAAGCGAGGCGCCTTCCTTGCCAAGCTGCGGCGCCTGCGTGGCCTGGCGCCGATGCCTGAGCGCGAACCTGGCGTGAGCGAATTGCTCGATCGCTACAGCAAGCGCGGCGATGCCGGGACCGAGCCGGATGAGGGTTGACTGCCACCAGCGTAAATCTCAAACAAAAACCCGCGGGATCGCTCCCGCGGGTTTGTTCCTGAAGCAGTGGCGTTGCCTTAGCCGTGCGCGAGCACGGCCAGCAGCAGAAGCGCCACGATGTTGGTGATCTTGATTGCCGGGTTGACCGCCGGGCCGGCGGTGTCCTTGTAGGGATCGCCAACCGTGTCGCCGGTGACCGAAGCCTTGTGCGCTTCGGACCCCTTGAGGTGCTTGACGCCGTCCTTGTCGACAAAACCGTCCTCGAACGACTTCTTGGCATTGTCCCAGGCGCCGCCGCCCGAAGTCATCGAGATGGCGACGAACAGGCCGTTGACGATGACGCCGAGCAACGAGGCGCCGAGCGCCGCAAAGGCGGACGCCTTGGAGCCCGAGATCAGCTGCACGCCGAAATAGACGACGAGCGGCGCCAGCACCGGCAGCAGCGAGGGGATGATCATTTCGCGGATCGCCGCCTTGGTCAGAAGGTCGACGGCGCGGGCATAGTTTGGCTTGGAGGTGCCGGCCATGATGCCCGGATCCTCGCGGAACTGCTTGCGCACTTCCTCGACGATGGCGCCGGCCGCACGGCCGACGGCCGTCATGGCGATGCCGCCGAACAGATACGGGATCAGACCGCCGAAGATCAGGCCGGCTACGACGTAGGGATTGGAGAGGTCGAAGGAGACATCGCCCATGCCCTGGAAGTACGGATATTTGTCGCCATTGGCGGCAAAGAACTTCAAATCGTTCGAATAGGCCGCAAACAGCACCAGCGCGCCGAGGCCGGCCGAACCGATGGCATAGCCCTTGGTCACCGCCTTGGTGGTGTTGCCGACCGCGTCGAGCGCGTCGGTGGAGTGGCGCACTTCCTTGGGCAGGCCGGCCATTTCGGCAATGCCGCCGGCATTGTCGGTGACCGGGCCGAAGGCGTCGAGGGCGACGATCATGCCGGCAAGGCCGAGCATGGTGGTGACCGCGATCGCCGTGCCGAACAGGCCGGCGAGCTGGTAGGTCGAGATGATGCCGCCGACGATGACGATTGCCGGCAGTGCGGTCGATTCGAGCGACACCGCAAGTCCCTGGATGACGTTGGTGCCGTGACCGGTCACCGAGGCCTGGGCGATGGAGTTCACCGGGCGCTTGTTGGTGCCGGTATAGTATTCGGTGATCACCACGATAAGACCGGTCACAACGAGACCGATCAGGCCGCAGATGAACAGGTTCTTGCCGATGATGGTCATGCCGGCGACGGTGCCGACCTCGCCCCAGCCGACGGTTGCCGAGGTAGCGACACCGAGACCGACGATCGACAGCAGGCCGGTGACGATCAGGCCTTTGTAGAGGGCGCCCATGATCGAGCCGTTGGAACCGAGCTTGACGAAGAAGGTGCCGACGATCGAGGTCAGGATACAGGCGCCGCAGATCGCGAGCGGATAGAGCATCGCCGCACCCAGAGCGGCGGTTCCGCCGAAGAAGATGGCAGCCAGCACCATGGTGGCAACGACGGTCACCGCATAGGTCTCGAAGAGGTCGGCGGCCATGCCGGCGCAATCACCGACATTATCGCCGACATTGTCGGCGATGGTGGCCGGGTTGCGCGGATCGTCTTCGGGAATACCGGCTTCGACCTTGCCCACGAGATCGCCGCCGACGTCGGCGCCCTTGGTGAAGATGCCGCCGCCCAGACGGGCGAAGATCGAGATCAGCGAAGCGCCGAAGCCGAGCGAAACCAGCGCATCGATGACGATGCGGTCATTGGGCTGCAGGCCCATCGGGCCGGTCAGAATATAGTAGTAAATCGACACGCCGAGCAGCGCCAGGCCAGCCACCAGCATACCGGTGATGGCGCCCGACTTGAAGGCGATGTCGAGACCGGCGGCGAGGCTGTTGGACGCAGCCTGCGCGGTGCGCACATTGGCGCGCACCGAGACGTGCATGCCGATGAAACCGGCGGCGCCCGAAAGCACGGCGCCGATCAGGAAGCCGACCGCGGCGGTGATCGAAAGCAGCCACCAGGCGAGCACGAGCACGACCACGCCGACAATGGCGATGGTGGTGTACTGGCGCGCCAGATAGGCTTGCGCGCCTTCGCGGATGGCGGCGGAGATTTCCTGCATGCGTGCGTTGCCCTGATCGGCTGCAAGAACCGATCGTGTCGCCCAGATGGCGTAAAGGATTGAAAGCAAGCCGCAGGCGATGACGGCAGAAATGATGGTCATTGCCGAATTTTCCTCGATTGATGGCCCAAAAGAACCCCTCCCTGGGCCGTTGGTGCGGGGAGCGGATAAGCCTAGGCGGAATCCGTCCTTCGCAGCGGTGTATGCGAAACAGGGCTCGGAACGTCAAGATATTGTTCGGTTTTTGCCCCGCTTTCAGCCAAAAGGTTTAGGCCAGAACATTCCCGTGGCCGATGCCTTGCTATTAGATCGGTTGAAATGACGCTGCGTCAGTCAATGCTTTGCCCGCAGTCCAGCGAAGGTCAGTCGCCAGTCTCCTGCCCCATCTTGCGCGCCGTATAGCGCTCGATGGCGGACAGTCCGTCATAGATCAGCATCGCCAGCGCCGCGACGATCAGGCCGCCTTGCAGGACGAAGGCGAGATTGTTGGACAGCAGGCCGGCGATGATCACCTCGCCCAGCGTCTTGGCGGCAACCGTCGAGCCGATCGTCGCCGTGGCCAGGCTGATCACCACCGACAGCCTTATTCCTCCCAGAATGATCGGCGCGCTCAGCGGCAATTCGACCTTGACCAGTCTTTGCCAGCCCGTCATGCCGGCGCCGCGCGCGGCCTCCATGATGTTGCCGGGCAGCGTTGTGAGGCCGGTCAGCGCGTTCTCGAAGATCGGCAGCAGGCCGTAGAGAAACAGCGCAATCAGCGTCGGCTTCTCGCCGAAACCGACGGCGGGCACCGCCAGCGCCAGCACCGCCACCGGCGGAAAGGTCTGGCCGATATTGACCAGACTGCGCGACAGCGGCAGGAATTCGGCGCCCGCCGGCCTGGTCACCAGGATGGCAAGCGCCACGGCAACGATGGTTGCGGCGACGGTAGCGATCAGCACGGTCCTGAGATGCAGCAGGGTCAGCGTCAGCAGGCTGCCCTGATTGTAGATCGCCGGCGCATTGTTTTCGGTCAGCGGCTTCAACAGCGGCTCGAACCAGCCGGGATTGGTGACGAAGGCTATGAGAAGCACCACCAGTGCAAGCCTGAGCAGCGAAGGCAGCCAGGCTTTTAGACCGGCCCCTTTCATGCCGGCCTCGCCGCGCGCTTCACCAGCCCGTCGACGGTGACGCGGCCGAGCAGCTTGCCGTCTTCGCCCTTGACCGGCAGCGCCGGCCGGCCCGACCACAGAAGCTCGGCCAGCGCGTCGCGCTGGCTGGCGTCGCCTGGGATCGCCTCGCCTTCGGCAGTCCCCTTTTCCACGGCGTCGCGCACGCGGCCGAGCGACAAGAGCCGGAACGGCTTTTCGCTGGCGCCGACCAGGGTTTCGACGAAGGCGTTCGCTGGCCGCGCCAGGATCTCTTCCGGCTTGGCGTATTGCACCAGCTTTCCGGCATCCATGACGGCGATCTTGTCGCCCATATGGACCGCCTCCTCCATGTCGTGGGTGACGAGGATGATGGTGGTGCCGAAGCGCTTCTGGATCGCCAGCAGATCTTCCTGCGCCTTGGTGCGGATGATCGGGTCGAGTGCGCCGAACGGCTCGTCCATCAGAAGCACATTGGGCTCGGCGGCGATCGCGCGCGCGACGCCGACACGCTGCTGTTGCCCGCCGGACAGTTCGTGCGGGTAGCGCTGGCCATAGGCCTCGGGGTCGAGCTGGTAGAGTGTCATCAACTCATCGACGCGGGCCTTGATGCGGTCCTTGTCCCAGCCCAGCAGGACCGGCACGGTGGCGATGTTCTGCGCAACGGTGCGGTGCGGGAACAGGCCGTGGCCCTGGATAGCGTAGCCGATGCTGCGGCGCAGCTCGTAGCCGGGCAGCGTGCGGTTGTCGTTGCCGTCGAGCTTGATGACGCCGGCGGTCGGCTCGACCAGCCGGTTGATCATTCGCAGCAGCGTCGTCTTGCCGGAACCGGAGGTACCGACAATGACGCAAACCGTACGCGGCTCGACGACCATGGACACGTCGTCGACCACGGTCGTCGCGTCATAGCGCTTGGTAATGCCTTCGATCTCGATCATGCCGTTTCAACCCTGCGCCTGGTGGCGGTCATTTCGATCACTGCGTCGAGGATGATGGCCCCGGCGAAGGCCAGCGCCACCGTCGGCACGGCGCCGAGCAGCACCAGGTCCATTGCGGTCTGGCCGACGCCCTGGAAGACGAAGACGCCAAAGCCGCCGCCGCCGATCAGTGCGGCGATGGTGGCCAGGCCGATGTTCTGCACCAGCACGATGCGGATGCCGGTGAGGATCACCGGAAAGGCCAACGGAAACTCGACGCCGAACAGGCGCTGGCCATCGGTCATGCCCATGCCGTGCGCTGCATCATTGGCCGCGCGGGGTACGCCGGCAAGCCCGACCACGGTGTTGGCCACCACCGGCAGCAGCGAATAGAGGAACAAAGCCACGAAGGCGGGCGCGGTGCCGATGCCTCTGATACCGAGCGCTGCGGCACCCGGAACATGCGCGGCGACCCAGCCCAGCGGCGCGATCAGCAGGCCGAACAGCGCGATCGAGGGTATGGTCTGGACGATGTTGAGCACATTGAGCACGCCGGCCCGCAACCGTTCGACGCGGTGGCACAGGATGCCGAGCGGCAGGCCGACGATCACCGCCGCCGCCAGCGACCCCAGCGCCAGCGTGATGTGCTTGGAGCCTTCGGCCCAGAAACTATCGGCGCGGTTTGCATATTCCTTGAGGATCGACAGGCTGTCCCACTGCCCCGATATCAGCAACAAGCCGATGGCCAGCGCCGCGAGGACGAGCACGCCGACGCGGGCCGGTGGCGACAGGTTGAGCCTGGTCAGCACGTCGGCGAGCAACAATGTGAAGGCAAAGATCAACAGCCAGAACCCGGAAGCCGGCGAGATGCGGGCGAAGGTGTTGCCGGCCGGCGTCAGGAAGGTGCCGGCGACACCGATCAGGATGGCAAGGGCGGCGAGCGCCACGACGCTTGCGGCCAGGCGCAGGACAAGCGGGGTTTTCAGCAAGGCAACAATTGCGGCCACGACGACGATCGCCAGCAGTAGCGGCCCGACTGTGGCCGGCAGCGCCTCCAGGATCGAGCGCGCCTGACCGGGAACGATACGATTGGCGCGGAAGGTGGCGAACGGAGCCAGAAACGCCGCATAGGCAACGATCGCCGCGATAACCATGCCGAGCTTGTCGAAACGCAGGGTCATGGATGCCCCTCATGAGGAGCGATTTTCCACGTTGCGCAGACTACGCTGGTGATCGGTGCAAGCCGACGCGAAGTCCGATCTCCCCCCTTGCGGGGGAGATGGCCGGCAGGCCAGAGGGGGGTGTGAAGGATCGTCAGCTCTCGAGCGTCGGCCTGTTCGGAAGCAACCCTGTCGAGGCACGCACCTGCTACCGGTTGTGAGGTCGGCGGGACAGCACCCCCCTCTGTCCTGCCGGACATCTCCCCCGCAAGGGGGGAGATCAGCAGCTTCCAGAGAGGGGTGTCTCGCACCAGCGTCACGATCAGCTATGCGCTGACTACTTCAAAAACCCGTTCTTCTTCAAAAAGTCCTCGGCGACACCCTTGACCGGCTCGCCGCCGACCTGGACGCGGCCGTTGAGTTCCTGCAGCGTGACGAGGTCGAGCTTGGCGAACACCGGCTTCAACAGCGTCTCGATCTCCGGATGCTCTTTCAGCACCGCTTCGCGGATGATCGGCGCCGGCTGGTAGACCGGCTGCACGCCCTTGTCGTCGGCGAGCACGACCAGGCCGGACGGCGCGATGCCGCCGTCGGTGCCGTAGACCATGGCGGCGTTGGCGCCGTTGGTCTGGTTGGCGGCAGCACCGATTGTCGCGGCGGTGTCGCCGCCCGATAGCGTGATCAACTGCTCCGGCTTCAGCGTGAAGCCGTAAGTGGTCTGGAACGCCGGCAGGGCTGCCGCCGAATTGACGAACTCAGCCGACGCCGCCAAAACCACCGTGCCGCCGCCGGCGACGTATTTGCCGAAGTCGGTCAGGGTCGCCAGCTTGTTGGTCTCGGCAACCTCCTTGCGCAGCGCGATCGCCCAGGTGTTGTTGGCCGGTGACGGCGACAGCCAGACGATCTTGTTGGCGTCATAGTCGAGCTTCTTGGCGGTCTCATAGGCCTTGGCGGCATCCTTCCAGACCGGATCGTCGGCCTTCTCGAAGAAGAAAGCGGCATTGCCGGTGTACTCGGGATAGATGTCGATCTCGCCGGCGGTGATCGCCTTGCGTACCACCGGCGTGCCGCCGAGCTGGATGCGGTCGGTGGTCTTGATGTTGTTGGCGTTGAGCACAAGCTGGATGATGTTGCCGAGCACGCCGCCCTCGGTGTCGATCTTCGAGGAGACGACCACCTGGGCATTGGCGGAGGCGGCCGTGATGCCGAGCGCCAACGCCGCGCCGGCCAGAATCTTGACTGAAAACATTGTGAAAACCCCTTGCTTTGGACCGAAATGCGGTGGCCGCATATGAGCATGGCTTCAACGCCCCGTCGGAGCACACGGTTTCATAACAATGGGTACAGACGCAATAATTTTGTGCGGTCGCCGCGATTCGGTCGGCGCCATGCTGACAGGTCGTGCCAAGCCAAAGATAGAACCCGATCAGGCGCGGGCTTTGCGCGATCCGGTCAGTTTGAGCGCGCCAAGGGCGACGAAACACAGGGCGACGACCGGGAAAACCAGCCAGTTCAGCATCTCCCAGCCCCAGGCATTGTAGATGGCGCCCGACATTAGCGAGGCGAAGGCGACGGAGCCGAACAGGACGAAGTCGTGGAAGCCCTGCACCTTGCTCTTTTCGGACGGATGGTAGCTGTCGGCGACCATGGAGGTGGCGCCGATGAAGGCGAAATTCCAGCCGAGGCCAAGCAGGATCAGCGCCGTCCAGAACTGCCACAAATGCAGGCCGGACAATGCCACCGCGGCGCAGCCGATGAGCAGGACCAGGCCGGTTGCGACGATGCGTTCGGCGCCGAAGCGATGGATCAGCGATCCGGTGAAGAAGCTCGGCGCAAACATCGCCATCACATGCCAGGAAATGCCGAGCGTGGCGTCGTCCGTCGAAAGGCCGCAGCCGACCATGGCCAGCGGCGCGCCGGTCATGACGAAACTCATCAGCGCATAGCTGCCGACGGCGCAAAACAGTGCCGCGACGAAACGCGGCCGGGTGACGATCTCGGACAGCGGCCGGGCGTCGCTTGACGCGACTTCCGCGTGGCCGGGAGCCTTGGCCGGGATGCGCAGGAATGACAGGATGATGGCGCCGGCCGCCGCCAGAACCGGAATGGCCACGAACGAGCCGGCAAACATCACCGGCGCCAGCAATTCGCGGGTGAAGATGACGATCTGCGGCCCGAGAATCGCGGTGATGACGCCGCCGGCCAGCACGAAGGAAATGGCGCGCGCCTTGAATTCGGGCGGAGCATTATCGGCGGCGGCGAAGCGGAACTGCTGGACGAAGGCGCCGCCGACGCCGATCACCAGCAGCGCGAAAGCGAACAGCCAGAAGCTGGCGTGGAACAGAGCCAACGTGGAGATGACGCCGCCAAGCGCGGTGACGATGGTGCCGGTCATGAAACCGCCGCGCTGGCCGAGCCAACGGATGATGGCCGCGGCCGGCAACGCGCCGAGCGCCACGCCGATGTTGAAGCCGGTGATTGGCGCCGTTGCCAGCGACTTATCGGGGCCAAGCAGATATTGCCCGGCCAGCCCGCCCATGGAAATGGCAATCGGCGCGGCCGAACCGATAATCGCCTGCGACGTCGCCAGGATGATCGCCGTGCGGCGCGCGTCCCGTGCTGCGCCGGCGACGGTGCCGGTCACAATGCGTCCTTGCCGCGCCCCTCGCCCCGCACCCGGCGCGACACACGGTCGAGCACGGCGTTGGTCAGCTTCGGCTCGTCTTCCTCGTAGAAGGCCTTGGCGATGTCGACATATTCCGAAACGATGACGGCCACCGGCACGTCGTCGCGCTTCATCAGTTCGTAGACGCCAGCGCGCAGGATGGCGCGCAACGTCGAATCGAGTCTGGACAGCGGCCAGTCTTCCGTCAGCGCCTGGCGTATGATCGGATCGATGGTCGTCTGGTTCTCGACGACGCCGGCCAGGATGGCGCGGAACCACTGCGCGTCGGCCTCCCGATAAAGCGCGCCGTCGACTTCCTTGCCGAGCCGGAACGCCTCGTATTCGGCGGTGATCTCGAAGACGCCGCTGCCGGCCACGTCCATCTGGTAAAGCGCCTGCACGGCGGCCAGACGGGCGGCGCCACGCTTATTGGCATGGCGTGTCGCGGGCTGGCCGGGCGAAGCGGGTTCGCTCACGATTGCGCTCCCAGCTTCTCCTTGAGCGCGATCATGGTCAGCGCCGCGCGCGCGGCAAAGCCGCCCTTGTCGCCCTCCGAGCGCTTGGCGCGCGTCCAGGCCTGCGCGTCGTTCTCGGTGGTCAGGATGCCGTTGCCGATCGCAATCGCTTCCTGGACCGAGAGATCCATCAGCGCGCGACTCGATTCATTGGCGACGATGTCGAAATGATAAGTGTCGCCGCGGATGATGGTGCCGAGCGCGACAAAACCATCATAGTCCTTGCCGCCCTCGCACATGCCGTCGAGCGCAAAAGTGATCACTGCTGGAATTTCCAGCGAACCGGGAACGGTGATGACGTCATAGGTCGCGCCGGCTTCGTCGAGCGCGCTCGTCGCGCCGTCGAGCAGCGCGTCGGCAAGATCGTCATGAAAGCGCGCCTCGATAATCAGAAGGTGGGCCTTCTTCTTCGGGCGAATGAACGCTTTGCCGTGTTGGGATGTGCCTGCCATGAATGTCTCCGGGGGTACCGGTGACTTAGGCTGAAGCGGTCACATTCGCAAGCTTTGTCCGACGCTCAGGCCCGGTCTAATTTCCCAGGGGGGCTCAAAGCCCCTCTTTCACTGCCTCGACCAGTCGCGCGGCGTAGCGGGCCATGGTGTCGATCTCGAGGTTGACCTTGTCGCCCACCTTGCGCTCGCCCCAGGTCGTCACGGTCAGCGAATGGTGGATCAACAGCACGTCGAAACGGGCGCCTTCGACCTTGTTGACGGTGAGCGAGGTGCCGTCGAGTGCGACGGAACCCTTGGGCGCGATGAATTTCGCCAGTTCGCGCGGCGCCTCCAGCGTGAAGCGCACGGCATCGCCCTCGTCCTTGCGCTCGACGATTTCGGCCATGCCATCGACATGGCCCGACACGATGTGGCCGCCGAGTTCGTCGCCGATCTTCAGTGCCCGCTCGAGATTGACCTTGGTGCCTGATTTCCAGCCCGACGCCGTGGTCAGCCTCAGTGCCTCTTCCCAGGCTTCGACCTCGAACCAGCGGGCATTCGAGCCGCCATCTGGCAGCGCCGTCACCGTCAGGCAGACGCCGCCGCAGGAAATCGAGGCGCCAATAGCGATGGTCGCGGGATCATAGGCAGTGTCGATGCGCAGGCCGACGCCTTCGCTCAGCGGCTTGATGGCCGCGACAGTGCCGATATCGGTGACAATTCCAGTGAACATTTCAGATATCTCTCACCCATTCGGCATAGCTGTCTTCCCCGAAGCGCATCTCGCGCAATTTGCGGAAGCCTGCCGGGATATGGTTGGCGTCGATGGGCGATGCAATGCCGCCCTCGCCGATCGCTTCCGGTCCCTGGAACAGCACGATGCGGTCGACCAATCCCTCGGCGAGGAAGGCGCTGGCCACCTTGGCGCCGCCTTCGACCAGAACGCTGGCCATGCCGAGCGCGCCGAGATCCTCGAGCAGTTCCGGCAAGGCAATGCCGCCTTCATGGGTTTCGGTGCCGATGAAGCGCACACCGGCACGCTCCAGCACCGACCGCCGCAGCGGGTCGGCCTCCAGGCTCGCGGCGATATAGAGCGGCACCCGGTCGATGCCGGAGACCAGCTTCGAGGCTTCGGGCAGCCTGATCTGGCGGTCGAGCACGATGCGCGCCGGCGAGCGGTTCTCCAGCCCCGGCAGCCGCACGGTGAGCGCGGGATCATCCTCCAGCGCCGTGCCGATGCCGACCAGTATGCCATCGGCTTCGGCGCGCATCAGATAGACTTCGCGGCGGGCGATATCGCCGGTGATCGCGACCTGGCCGGCGCCATGCCTGCCGATCTTGCCGTCGCTGGAAAGCGCAAGCTTCAGAGTCACTTCCGGACGCTTTTTCATGGATCGAATCAAATAGCCGGCCATCTGCTCGGCGGCTTCCTCGACCAGCACCTTTTCGACCACTTCGATGCCGGCGGCGCGCAGGATGGCATAGCCTTTGCCGGAGACGCGCGGATCGGGATCGCTGGCGGCGCCGACGACCCGCGCCACTCCGGCATTGACCAGCGCGTTGGCGCAAGGCGGGGTGCGGCCATGGTGGGCGCAGGGCTCCAGCGTGACATAGGCGGTGGCGCCGCGCGCCAACTCGCCGGCTTCAGTCAGCGCCTCGGTCTCGGCATGCGGCCGGCCGCCAACAGCGGTGACGCCGGTGCCGACGATCATCGGGCCGGCGCCATCGTCGCGAACGATTATGGTGCCGACGGAAGGGTTGGTGGAGGTGCGGCCGGCATTTTTCCGCGACAGCCGCAGCGCCGCGGCCATGAAGCGGCGATCGAGGGCCTGCTGATCGGCCTTCCCTGACGTTTGGCTTGCCATGCTCAGCCGGCGTCCTCTTCGCCGTTCAGCTCGTCGCCCTTGAGCTCGTCGCCTTTGAGCTCACCCAGCACATCGTGGAAATCCTTGGCCTCACGGAAATTGCGATAGACAGAGGCGAAGCGGACATAGGCGACGTCGTCGAGCGACTTCAGCGCTTCCATGACGAGCCGGCCGACCTCGCCCGAGGCGATTTCAGTCTCGCCGGAGCTTTCGAGCTGGCGCACGATGCCGGTGACGGCGCGGTCGATGCGCTCGGGATCGACATTGCGCTTGCGCACCGCGATCTCCACCGAACGCAAGAGCTTGTCGCGGTCGAACGGCACCTTTCTGCCGGACTTCTTGACCACAACGAGATCGCGCAGCTGGACGCGCTCGAAGGTGGTGAAGCGGCCACCGCAATCGGGGCAGACGCGCCGCCGGCGGATCGCGGCGCCATCCTCGGCGGGGCGCGAATCCTTCACCTGCGTATCTTCGGACTGGCAATAGGGACAGCGCATGGAGAGCCTTCAGGTTGGCGATTCTGGCGGAACGATAGGCTTAGAGGTTTTTGCCGGGACGGCAAAGGTTCGGCAACGGCCGCTCGCGCCCTCAGAGATAGCGAGGCGGGAGGAAAATTGCCAGCCGCGCCAGATATGTCAGGGCGCGACGTCCTTGGTCGGGAAGCCGCAGGACGTTCCGAGGTTGCGGTAGGCCTTGGTGAAGCCGTCCATAGGGATGCTGGCGACGGCTTGCTTGCCGAACGTCACGTCGAGCGAGATGACCTGGCGCATGGCCCGCAACAAAGCGAGACTGGTCTTGGCCTGGTTGTCGACGGTCCAGCTCGGGCGGCCGGCATCATTGGAATAGACGGTCGCGGAAACCTTGACGCCGGGGTCACCGAAGGTCGCGGCGATCTTCTTGCCGGTCGGCAGCTCCTTGTTGGCGACGGTGAACATGATCGCCGGATAGGCATCGGGCGGCAGGGCGTCGCCAGTCGAGATCGAAAGCGTCAGCGTGCCGGCATTGCCGCCGCCATCGACAAAGGCCGTGGAGGCAGCGCAGGTCTTGTGGGAATCCTGGCCGGTGTCGAGCGCATCGATGATGGTGGTCCACCTGCCAAAGGTGTTTGTGGCGGGGATATCCGTGCCCGGCTGCGGCTGCTCCTGGGCGATCGCGCCCGACACGGCGACAGCGGCAAGCGAGCCGATGAAGGCCAGAACGGCAGGACGGAACACGCGCATCGTCAGATCTCCAACAGGCCGCGCCGCCCGAACAGCAAGCGGCGCAGAGCGCGGGATAAAAGACGATGCGCCGCTGGCGGTCAACCGAGATAGGGATAGAGCGGGAAACGATCGGTCAGCGCCACGACCTTGGCCTTCACGGCTGCTTCCACAGCCGCATTGCCTTCGTCGGAATTGGCGACCTTCAGCCCGTCCAGCACCTCGGCGATCAACTTGCCGATCTCGCGGAACTCGGCCTGGCCGAAGCCGCGCGTGGTGCCGGCCGGCGTGCCCAGACGCACGCCCGAGGTGACGAAAGGCTTTTCCGGATCGAACGGGATGCCGTTCTTGTTGCAGGTGATGTTGGCGCGGCCGAGCGCTGCCTCGGCGCGCTTGCCGGTGGCGTTCTTGGGCCTGAGATCGACCAGCATCAGATGGTTGTCGGTGCCGCCGGAGACGATGTCGAGGCCGGTTTCCTTGAGGCTCGACGCCAGCGCCTTCGCGTTGGCGGCGACACTCTCGGCATAGAGCTTGAAGCTCGGCTTCAGCGCCTCGCCGAAGGCGACCGCCTTGGCGGCGATGACATGCATCAGCGGGCCGCCCTGCAGGCCGGGGAAAACCGCCGAGTTCATCTTCTTGGCGATGTCCTCGTCATTGCACAGGATCATGCCGCCGCGCGGGCCGCGCAGCGATTTGTGCGTGGTCGTGGTCACGACATGGGCGTGCGGCAGCGGTGACGGATGCACGCCGCCGGCAACCAGGCCGGCGATATGGGCCATGTCGACCATCAGATAGGCGCCGACCGCATCGGCGATCTCGCGAAAGCGCTTCCAGTCCCAGATGCGCGAATAGGCGGTGCCGCCGGCCAGGATCAGCTTTGGCTTGGTCTCATGTGCGGTCTTTTCGATCGCGTCCATGTCGAGCAGATGGTCGTCCTTGCGCACGCCGTAGGAAACGACTTTGAACCATTTGCCGCTCATATTGACGGGCGAACCGTGCGTCAGGTGGCCGCCGGAATTCAGGTCGAGGCCCATGAAGGTGTCGCCGGGCTGCAGCAGCGCCAGGAAGACCGCCTGGTTCATCTGGCTGCCGGAATTCGGCTGGACATTGGCGAAGTTGCAGCCGAACAGCTTTTTGGCGCGCTCGATAGCGAGTTCCTCGGCGACGTCGACGAACTGGCAGCCGCCATAATAGCGCTTGCCCGGATAACCCTCGGCGTATTTGTTGGTCATGATCGAGCCCTGCGCCTCGAGCACGGCGCGCGAAACGATGTTTTCCGAGGCGATCAGCTCGATCTCGTGACGCTGGCGGCCAAGCTCGTTGCGGATCGAGCCGAAGATCTCCGGATCGGCATCTTCCAGCGTGGTTTCGAAGAAGGATTCGAACTTGTTCGACGCTGCCGCTGCAGTTGCCATGGCCTGAAATCCTTCGGTTCGGGGCATCTATCTATGCATATCGCTGCCCCGAAACCGCTGCACGGTTCCGGGCGACATGCATTGCCGCGCCATTAACACAGTTGTTTTCGCCTCGCCACGTTTGCAGCGCGAAATTTGCTGGCCGGATTGCGCCAGAGCGGCCCTGAACCGCTATTTTCGCTCCTGCCGCCCCTGCAGCAAGGCTTCGGTGAGCGTGATCTCGGTAAACAGCGCCCGCGCCGTATGGTCGTTGATCGCGCCGCTGCTTAACATGTCGCGCACGGCGATGCGCTCGGCCTCGATGCCGGCAAGCCGCATTTCGAGCTCCAGCCGCCCGGCTTCGCGGGCCTCTGCCCGGGCGTCGTCGGCCTCGTCCGAAGTGGCGATCCGGCGCCGGTAGCCGGCGACGATGTTTTCGGCGGCGGCAAGCCTGGCGCCGGGCACCTCGCCCTGGTCGTCGTCGCTGGCGCCCGCCATGCTTTCGACGCGGGCGATGGCCGCTTTGGCGGCGCCGATGCGGGCGAGACGCTCCTCGATGGCGCTGCCATCCTCGCCCGGCTCGACCAGCCCGCGCGCTATCTTCGGCAGCGCCACGCTGGCGATGGCGAGCGAACAGATGATGACGCCGGCGGCGAGGAAGATCACCAGGTCGCGCGCGGGAAAAGGCGAGCCGTCCGGCATGGCGAGCGGGAGCGACAGGATGCCGGCCAGCGTGATCGCGCCGCGCACGCCCGCCACCGAGCCGGCAAGCCGCACACGCATCCCGAACGGCTCGGCCTTGCGCTTTCCCCATTTTGCCTTGAGGCCTGCCGCGATGTCGCCGACCCAGATCCAGAGGAAGCGCAGCGCGATCAGGCACAGCGTCAGCGCAATCACCGTCGCGACCGGCTGGATGATCGGGTAATGGCCAGTCAGTTCGGGCGGCACGCGGCGAATGATTTCGGGAAGCTGCATGCCGAGCACGATGAACAGCGCGCCATTGTAGACGAAGGACAAGGTCGTCCACAGCGAGATCGTCTGCATGCGCGCCGAGACGCCGAGGAAGCGGAAGACGCCGGAGCCGCCGGTCAAAAGCCCGGCGGTGACCGCCGCCAGAATGCCTGAGGCATGCAGATGTTCGGCGACGAGATAGGCAATGAAGGGCAGCAGGACCATGACCAGAACCTGCGCCTCGGCCGGAACGCCGCCGATGCGATTCAGAAGCTGCAGGAGCCTGGCGGCGATGAACAACGCGGCGATGCCGGCCAGGATGCCGATGGCGACGGCATAAACGAAGCTCAGCGATGCATCGGCGAAGGAAAAGCTGCCGGTCACGGCGGCGGCGACGGCGAAGCGGAACATGACCAGGCCCGAGGCGTCGTTGAGCAGCGCCTCGCCTTCCAGAATATGCATCAGCCGCGCCGGCACCAGGCTTCTGTCGACGATCGAGGACACCGCCACGGCGTCGGTCGGGGACAGCACGGCAGCGAGCGCGAAGGCGACGACCAGCGGGATGCTCGGCACCAACCAGTGCAAGGCATAACCGAAGCCGACAATGGTAAAGAAGACCAGCCCGATGGCCAGATCGAGGATCGGTCCGCGCAGCGCGATCAGCTCGCGTTTGGGCGCTCCATAGGCATCGCCGAACAAAAGCGGCGGGATGAACACCAGCAGGAAGAGTTCGGGGTCGATCTCGACATGGATGCCTTTCACCGGCCATGCGAGCGCGGCGCCGATGGCAATCTGCAGCACCGGCAGCGGCACCCGAACCAACCGCACCAGTGCGCCGGAAAGAGCGACGAAGACCAGCACGGCGAGGCTGAAGATTGCGACCTGCATGGCGCGATTCCGGCTGTTTTGAGGACCATGCGCAATTGCCGTTAGTCCGTCCAGATGGGCCTGCGGCGCAACGTCCGGCAGTGTTCATGGCCTGCATGGCTGGCGGCCACCAGTCTTCTTCTGTTGGGATGTCGAACGGAAAAGGCCGCCTCACGGCGGCCTTTTCATAAACAATTCAGGCACCTAGAGCGAAGAGGTGATCTGCAGTTCGCTGGCGCCATCGAGCGCGTAGACGTCGTCGCGGAACTGCACGACGCCCGGACCCGTCGACCAGGCCGACACATAGAGGAAGTGGACCGGAACCGGGTTGACGACCTGCACCGGCGTGTTCTCGCCGGTCTTGATGGTAGCCTCGAAATGCTGGCGGTCCCAGCCGGGTGTGTCGCGCAGGATCCATGTGACGAGGTCGCGCACGTTCTGGACACGCACGCAGCCCGAGGAATCGAAGCGCATCATCTTGCCGAACAGGCTTTGCTGCGGCGTATCGTGCATGTAGACGCCGTCGGGGCTGGGGAAGTTGATCTTCACCGAGGCCATGGCGTTGCCGGAACCCGGATCCTGGCGGAAGCGGTATTTCGCGGCATCATCCGTCGACCAGTCGACAGTCATCGGATCGACTTCGCTGCCATCAGGCGCAAACAGCCGGATATGGCTGTCCTTGAGATAGTCGGGGTTCTTCCGCATCAGCGGAATGATGTCCTTGCGCACGATCGAGACCGGCGCGTTCCAGTAAGGATTGACGATGATCTCGTTGATCTTGGAATTGACCACCGGGGTCTGGCGGTCGATCTTGCCGACGATTGCGGTGTGGCGCAGCACGACGCGATCGTTCTCGACCGCCTCGATCTGTGCCGCCGGGATATCGACCAGCACATAACGGCTGCCCAGCGTGCCGGCCTTTTCGCGCAGGCGCTCCAGATTGGTCTGCAGCTGACCGAGGCGGATCTGCGCCGAAACGTTCATCGCCGCATAGGTGTATTTGCCCATGGCGCCGTCGGCCGGCAGGCCATGGCGCGCCTGGAAGCGCTTGACCGCGGCGTCGACATAGGAATCGAACGACGTCGAAATGCCGGCGCTCTGCGCCAGATCGCCCGAAACCATCAGCCGCTTGCGCAGCGGCACCACGTCCGGATCGTCGACGCCAAGCTGCAGCTTCTTTGTCGCCGGCACCTCGCCCCAGCCGCCCTGGGCGACGATGTTCTGATACTGCGCCACAGCCTGTTCGGTGAAGGCGACCGTCTGCAGGCTGAAGATCGGCAGCGTCGAGGCGACCTTGCCGCCCTCCGAGGCGCGGGCATCGAACTGGTCGTCCCAATTGCCGCGGCCCGACGATTTCAGGATATCGTCGATCACATCCTGCGCGCTGGCGGCATTGGCAACCATGGCAACGGCGAGCGCGGAAGCTCCGGAAAGGAAAAGGCGGCGGCTGGTTCTCATGGACGTTCCAGACATTCTTGTCGTGTTTGGCTTCTAGCGTTTGGCTGTTGCAGCGTTCGGCTACGTGCTCGATCTTGGGCGATATCGCCCGCACTCTAAAGTTGGCACTGTTAACAATTAGCCAACCATGACCTGCATCACTGAGCCGTGAAAAGCGGACCGCGATGCGACATTACAGGCGCGCGAACAGCTTTCGCCGCCGCATCACCCGCATCCCCGCTTCCACCGCGAATATGGCGGCAACGTGGCTTACGCCGAATTTGGAAGCGCCGGCGGCTCGAAAAGAAAAGGCCGGTGCTTTTCGGCACCGGCCTGTTGGCTGAGACTTTCCTCCGGCCGCGCTTCTTCCGGCGCAGCTGCTATTCAATGACCCGCTGATTACATCCGGTAGGCGATGGTGTCGTTCCAGAAGCGGTCGAGGCGCTGCAGCGCGCGGTTCATCTGCTTGAACTCTTCGCTGTTGATGCCGCCGACCTGTTCGATCGAGCCGACATGGCGCTCATAGAGACCGGCGACGACTTCCGCCACTTCATTGCCCTTCGGCGTCAGCGAAACGCGGACCGAACGGCGGTCGATGCGCGAGCGCTGGTGGTTGATGAAGCCGAGATCGACCAGCTTCTTCAGATTGTAGGAGACGTTCGAGCCGAGATAGTAGCCACGCGAGCGCAGCTCGCCGGCGGTCAGTTCGGAATTGCCGATATTGAACAGAAGCAGCGCCTGGATGGCATTGATGTCGGAACGGCCGTTGCGGTCGAACTCGTCCTTGATCACGTCAAGCAGACGGCGATGCAAACGCTCCACCAGCTGAAGCGATTCCATGTAAAGCGAACGGATAGCCTCGCGGCGATCGTCGGATACGTTGGCGGTCTTCGCCGCCGGACGCGAATTGATCATTGTCTTTGCCTCTCGTTTGTCGCCCTGGTGATTTTTTGTTTTTCACCTTGATTGCGACACTATCGAATACTCATAAAATTCGACTTAAACGCTAGGGCTAACAAGAGCTTACCGGTAATAGGTTTCGCAAGACGCTTAACGAACGGTCACCCGAGCAAGGATAATTAACCTAAAGATTTAGCCAATGGCTGCGGGGCGGCGTTTCAGGGGCGCGCAGGGCGCTTGCGCATCCAGATAACGACGCGGAAGGCGATGTAGAGCAGCGCGACCGCGGCATGCGACAAGACGATCAGCGGCCGGTGGCCGTACAGATCGGGGAAGCCGGCATACATGATGGTCTCTGTGACAGCACAGATGAACCAGATCACCGGGCCCCACGACGCCAACATCCAGAGGCCGGCGGCGGCGAAGGGGAAGAACACGGCCAGCATCACCGCCACAACCTGCCAGTGCACCGGCATCAGGTCGAAGCGCCACAGCGGGCCGGGATAAAAACCGATCAGCCGGATCCAGTACAGGATGCCGAACAGCAGGCAATAGCCCGCAATGAC
The DNA here is from genome assembly GCF_040323095.1 of Mesorhizobium sp. M0058. Taxonomy (NCBI): domain Bacteria; kingdom Pseudomonadati; phylum Pseudomonadota; class Alphaproteobacteria; order Hyphomicrobiales; family Phyllobacteriaceae; genus Mesorhizobium; species Mesorhizobium sp. M0058. The sequence continues at coordinate 303,354 of NZ_JAMYUQ010000002.1, read as the reverse complement.
GCGCTGGAACCAGGCGAAGATGATCTCGACGCCCGAGGGCTGCAGCACGATGCGCCGCGACGTGACCTCGCTCACAGTTCGAGCTCCCGTTCGAGCGGCGCGAAATAGGCGTCCACCGAAGCAGCGTCGACCTCGGCCAGGCTTGCCGGCCGCCACTGCGGCGTCGAACCCTTGTCGACGAGGACGGCGCGGATGCCTTCATAGAAGTCGTGCCCGGCCAGCATGCGGTTGAGGATGCGGAACTCCATCTTCATGCAGGCTTCCATCGACAGCGTCAGCCCGGCGCTGATCTGGCGCCACGCGACATTAAGGCTGGTCGGCGAGCGGGTGCGGATGGTGGCCAGCGTCTTGGCGGCAAACTCGTCGGCGCCTGCCGCCCGCTCCAGGCTCTCGAGGATTTCGGCGAGCGAGGGTTGGGAAAAATGCCGGGCAATGGCTTCCAACACCGGCTGGCCGGTCTCGCGCCTGGCCGGCACGAAAAAGCCGCGCAGCACCGATTCCGGATCGCCATTGGCGCAGAGCCGGTCAAGAAAGGCAGCCTGGTCAGCGGCCTTGATGGTGTGGGTGGCCAGGCCCGACCACAGCGCATCGCCATAGCGAATGCGGTTGCCGGTCAGCGCCAGATACATGCCGAAGCTGCCGCCAAGGTCGGGCAGAAGATGGCTGCCGCCGACATCCGGGAAGAAACCGATGCCGACTTCGGGCATGGCGAACTGGGCATTCTCGGTCAGCACACGCTGCGAACCGTGGAAAGAGATGCCGACGCCGCCGCCCATAACGATCCCGTCGATCAGCGCGACATAGGGCTTTTTGTAACTGTTGATGCGGGCGTTGAGCCGGTATTCGTCGGCGAAGAACTCGACCGGCGGCTTTCCGGCGCGGGCCTCGTAGACGTGCATGATGTCGCCGCCGGCGCAAAACGCCCTGCCCTCGGCCTTGACGATGACGACATCGACGCCGGTATCGCGCTCAAAAGCGTCGAGCGCCTTGTCCAGCGCCTTGATCATGCGATGTGTCAGCGCATTGAGCGCCTGCGGCCGCGTCAGCGTGACGACGCCTGCCTTGCCCAACCGTTCGAAGCGGATCTCGTCGCCGCCGCCAAAATCCATCGTCAGAGAATCCCTCCCCGCGCCTGCGGGACTGAAGTGCTAAAGGTGGCGCATGGGTGCGTCAACCGGCGGGCGCGGTTTGGATTTTCGCAAGGGAACGCGACCGTGCTTTGCCCCCGACAGAAATGCGCGCAAAATTGCCGGGCAAAACAGCCTTTCTTCTGATGCAGGGACAAACGCATGACGCTTGAAACCGCAGCGCCGAGCCATGGCTGGGAGATGCCGAAAAAGTTCGACCCGGATGATGTTCTCAGCCGCCCGCTGATGGCCAATCTGGCGACCGTGACCGCTGACGGCGCGCCGCGCAACGCGCCGATGTGGTTCATCTGGGAGGACGCTGCGATCTGGCTGCTCGGCTCGACCGGCGCAAGTGCTGTCAAACACCTCGAACGCGACCCGCGCTGCGCCGTGGAGATCGTCCATTTCGACAATGAGGCCGGCATCCTGCTGCATCTCGGCCTGCGCGGCGTCGCCACCATAGAAGCGATGGCGCCGAACCGCTTCAAACGGCTGCTGCACAAATATCTCGGCCCGGAGGCGACCTGGAACCGCTGGTTCATCGACAATGTCGCCGACATCGGCCATCCGGACGGGCGCCTGATCCGGCTCGCCCCGGAGAGCACCTTCACCAACAATGTGTCGTTGTTCAAAACCGGCCCAGAACTGGCGTGGCCGCCAAAGCCGTAAGCACCGCGTCATCGGCTGGCACAATCGTGTCGCATTGGTCAGCGGCAAGGCCTCGTGGTAAAAGCCGCCTCGACCCGGAGTTTTTGCGATGAACAAATTCACCCCCGCGACGAGCAACAAATTCGCGCCGGCAAAGCCCGCCGGTGCGCGCAGCGTCGACGAGATCACCGGCAGCCGCCGCTTGCGGCGCATGCGCAAGGCCGACTGGTTGCGCCGCCTAGTGCAGGAAAACCGGCTTACGGTGAACGATCTGATCTGGCCGATCTTCGTCATCGACGGCAAGAACACGCGCGAGCCGATCGCCGCCATGCCCGGCGTCTTCCGCCTGTCGCTGGACCTCGCCGTCAAGGAGGCCGAGCGGGCCGCTAAGCTCGGCATTCCGGCGATCGCCACCTTCCCCAATGTTGAACTCAGCCTGCGCGACCAGACGGGATCGCACATCCTCGACCCGGAAAACATCATCAACCGCGCCACCCGCGCCATCAAGGACGCGGTGCCGGAGATCGGCATCATCACCGATGCGGCGCTCGACCCGTTCACCTCGCACGGCCATGACGGCATCTTGCGCGACGGCATCATCGTCAATGACGAGACGGTGGAACAGGTGACCGCCGCGGCCGTCATCCAGGCGGCGGCCGGCGCCGACATCATCGCGCCGTCCGACATGATGGACGGCCGCATCGGCGCCATTCGCGACGCACTCGACGCCAACGGTTTTTCGGATGTGGCGATCATGTCCTATGCGACGAAATTCGCCTCCGCCTTCTATGGCCCCTATCGCGAGGCGGTGGGCACCGCCGGCCTGCTCAAGGGTGACAAGAAGACCTATTATCTCGACCACGCCAATTCCGACGAAGCGGTGCGCGAGGCCGAGCAGGATATCGCCGAGGGCGCCGACATGCTGATGGTCAAGCCCGGCCTGCCCTATCTCGACATCATCCGCCGGCTGAAGGACGAGTTCCAGATGCCGACCTTCGCCTACCAGGTGTCAGGCGAATATTCGATGATCAAGGCGGCGGCCGCCAATGGCTGGATCGACGGCGAAAAGGCGATGCTGGAATCGCTGCTCGCCTTCAAGCGCGCCGGCTGTGACGGCATCCTGACTTACTTCGCGCCGGAAGTGGCGCAACTGCTGAAGGGTTAGCCGGAACCTGGATGCTCCGGGTTCCGGCTTTTCCTCACGCCTTTGGCAAATAAGGAATCGTTCCGGCGAGATCGGTATCGTCGATCAGTTGGAAGCGGCTGTCGCTGCCCTTCTGACGCTCCGCCACAAACGGAGCGTATTGCGGATCGTTGGTGAAGGCTTCGGCTGCCTTTGCCGACGGAAACGCCATGATGGCGATCAGGCTGGTGTCGAGCGGCTTGCCCTCCAGCGTCTTCACATTGCCGCTGCGGGCGAGATACTTGCCGCCATGCTTGTGGACGAGGTCATGCACCGAAGCGGCATAGGCCGGCACCCATTTGTCGTCCTTCACCTTGATGTCTGCGATCACGTAAGCGGTCATTGTCCAACTCCTCATGGATCGGCACCGGACTGCCCGGTGACGTGACCGCTGCCTCGCATGGCGGCGCCGGACCGCTCCAGTCACAGAACTGTACCGGGGGTGCCAGTACAGCTTCTGTACTGGCTGAACTCAGGTTTTCTGAATAAGGTCCGGCAACATCTTTTGGAGCTCACCACATGACACAAGCCGGTTACAAGCAATTCTGCCCGCTCTCCATGGCCGCCGAGCTGCTCTGCACACGCTGGACCATGGTGCTGCTGCGCGAACTGGTGGCGGGGTCGACCCGCTTCAACGATTTGCGCCGCGGCGTGCCGAAAATGTCGCCAACCCTTCTGTCGCAACGGCTCAAGGACCTCGAGGCCGGCGGCATCGTCGAGCGGACCGAGATCGCGACCGAGAAGGGCGTGTTCGAATACCGGCTGACCGAGGCGGGCCGGGATTTGCGCCCGGTTGTCGAGGCGATGGGGTTTTGGGGCCAGAAATGGGTCGAGGCCAGGCTGTCGCTCAAAAACCTCGATCCGTCGCTGCTGATGTGGGACATGCGGCGCAATCTGAACCCCAGTCCGCTGCCGGACGGGCGCACCGTGATACAATTCCTGTACCATGACCTGCCGGCGTCAAAACGATCGTGGTGGCTGATCGTCGAAAAGCAGGGCGAGGTCGATCTTTGCTGGTACGATCCGGGCTTCGACGTCGATCTCTACGTCTCGACCGATCTGTGCACCATGACCTCGATCTGGATGGGGCTGACGACAGTTCACAAGGAACGCGACAAGATCAGCCTGACCGGCGATCTCGACGTCGCCGGCAAGATGCAGATCTGGCTTGGGCTCAGCCCGTTTGCGGTGATGCCGAAGCGCGTGGCGGCTTGAGGTCCCTGCGCATTCCACAGATCGGCTTGCCTCTAAAATACTAGTTGCAAAATGCAATCAGTTTGAATACTGATTGCAAATCACAACTGGTCATCAAAGGGAGTCTTCCATGTCCAAACTCCGCGTCAATGCCTTCACCTTGTCGCTCGACGGTTTCGGCGCCGGTCCTGACCAGGACCTGCAAAATCCGCTCGGCGTTGGTGGCGAAGATCTGCACAAATGGATGACCGGCACCCGCACCTTCCACGAGATGGTCGGCAAGGATGGCGGCAGCACCGATGTGGACGACCGGTTCACCGTCCGCAGCTTCGACAATGTCGGCGCCTGGATCCTCGGCCGCAACATGTTCGGTCCAATCCGCGGCGAATGGCCAGACGAGAGCTGGAAAGGCTGGTGGGGCGACAACCCGCCCTATCATGTGCCGACCTTCGTGCTGACCCACTACGAGCGCGACTCCATTGTGATGGAAGGCGGCACCATTTTCCACTTCGTTACCGGCGGCATCCACGCCGCGCTCGAACAAGCAAAGGCCGCGGCCGGCGGCAAGGATGTCCGCGTCGGCGGCGGCGTTTCCACCATCCGGCAATATCTGCAAGAGAAGCTCATTGACGAGTTGCATCTGGCGGTGTCGCCGGTGTTGCTCGGGAGGGGCGAGAGCCTGTTTGCCGGGCTGGATATGCTGAAGCTGGGTTACCAGTGCACCGAGCAGGTGGCGACAGCGCTCGCCACGCATGTGACGATCAAGCGGGTGTAAGCCTCATTTGGGAAAATTGCGATCCGTCGCGCCCCCTCTGTCCTTCCGGACATCTCCCCCACGCCGGGGGAGATCGGATGTCGCGCCGGCTTTCGCCACTCATCAACGTAGCAAGAAGGGCGCCATCGGCGAAGCTGCCAATCTCCCCCCTTGTGGGGGAGATGTCCGGCAGGACAGAGGGGGGCGCGAAAGAATGCCGTCCTCTCGTGTCTTCAATTGCGAAGACGCTCAATACTTCTCCGGCACGTAAAGCTCGCGCGGCAGGACCTGGCGCTCGTACTCCGGGTTGAACACCCGCTCGGGCAGCGTGATTTCTTCGTGCGGCACGTCCTCATAGGGCAGCTGTTTGAGGAGATGGTCGATGCAGTTCAGCCGCGCCCGCTTCTTGTCGTTGCCTTCGACGATGTACCACGGTGCCTCGGGGATGTTGGTGCGGGCAAACGTCTCTTCCTTGGCCTTGGTGTACTGCTCCCAGCGCACGCGCGACTGCAGGTCCATCGGCGACAGCTTCCACTGCTTCATCGGGTCGTGGATGCGCATCATGAAGCGCATCTGCTGTTCCTCGTCGGTGATCGAGAACCAGTATTTGACCAGCGTGACGCCGGAGCGGACCAACATGCGCTCGAACTCCGGCACGTCGCGGAAGAACTCTTCGACCTGATCGGGTTCGGCAAAGCCCATCACCCGCTCGACGCCGGAGCGGTTGTACCAGGAGCGGTCGAACAGCACGATCTCGCCGCCGGCCGGCAGATGCGGCACGTAGCGCTGGAAATACCACTGCGATTTTTCGCGCTCGGTCGGCGCCGGCAGCGCCACGACGCGGCAGATGCGCGGGTTGAGGCGCTGGGTGATGCGCTTGATGACGCCGCCCTTGCCGGCGGAATCGCGTCCTTCGAAAACCACCACCAGCTTCTTCTTGTGGTAGGCGACCCAGGACTGCAGCTTGATTAGTTCCGACTGCAAGCCGATCAGGTCGCGGAAATACTGCATGCGGTCGATCGACGGCGGATGCGCGTTCTTGTAGATCTTGGAGATCTCCAGCGACAGCGCCGGCTCCGACATTTCAAGCTCATAGTCCTCGTCGAGCATGTCGGCGAGTTCGGCTTCCAGCCAATCCCTGGCCGGAGAATTCTGCTTCAACTCGGTCATTTCCACTGCTCCGCTTGCCGGCTGACATGAAACCCTGAGCCGACTTGATATAGGCCGGCAATGACGGTTTTATTGCAACCCGCCAGCCAGCCGATCATCGCTGCAAATCGGCGAGGCATGGCTGATCCATCGCCGTGGCATGGCGACAAGCCGCTCAAATTGTCCTACAAATGGCCGACCCGTTCGGGCTGCCCGCCCTTCTCCAGTAAATCCCCACCCACCAAAATTGCGAGGACCGACATGGAATACCGCACGCTTGGCCGTTCCGGCTTGAAAGTTTCGACGCTGACCTTGGGAACCATGACCTTCGGCGGCAGCGGGCCGTTCGCTGCCGTCGGCAATTCCGATCTCGCGGAGGCCTCGCGCATCATCGACACTTGCATCGATGCCGGCATCAATCTCATCGACACCGCCAATGTCTATTCGAACGGATTGTCGGAAGAGATCATCGGCGAGGCGCTCGGCGGCAAGCGCAAGAACGACGTGCTGATCGCCTCCAAGGCGCGCATGCGGATCGGCAAGGGCCCCAATGACGAGGGCCTGTCGCGCCATCATCTGATCCGCGAATGCGAGAAGAGCCTGAAGCGCCTCAGGACAGATGTCATCGACATCTATTTCCTGCACGAATGGGATGGCGCGACGCCGCTCGAGGAAACCATCGCCGCGCTCGACACGCTGGTTGCCCAGGGCAAGATCCGCTATGTCGGCTGCTCCAACTATTCCGGCTGGCAGGTCATGAAGGCGCTCGGCATCAGCGACAGCCAGCACCAGCCGCGCTTCGTCACCCAGCAGATCCACTACACGCTGGAAGCACGCGAGGCCGAGTATGAGCTCTTGCCGATCTCGGTCGACCAGGGCCTTGGCGTGCTGGTGTGGAGCCCGCTCGCCGGCGGCCTGATGTCGGGAAAATACCGCCGCGACAGTCCGACGGCGCGCCAGATCGGCGGCTGGTCGGAACCACCGATCCGCGACGAGGACCGGCTGTGGCGGATCGTCGACGTGCTGGTCGACATCGGCGCCACTCGCGGCGTCTCGGCGGCCCAGGTGGCGCTGGCCTGGCTGCTTGGCCGGCCGGCCGTCAGTTCGCTGGTGATTGGCGCACGCAACGAGGCCCAGTTGAAAGACAATCTCGCCGCGGCAAGCCTGACGCTGTCCTTTGATGAACGCCAGCGCCTCGATGCCGTCAGCCGGCCGCCGGTGCTCTATCCCTACTGGCACCAGCAGTTTACGGCGAAGGACCGCTTCGGCCCGGCCGATCTGGTTATGGACCGCAGCGTTATCTGACTTAAGGGCGCCGGAAGCGGCTAGCCCGCGATAAACCGCCAGACCTGCGGATCGGGCTCGATCTGGCCGCTGAGCACGAAATATTTGTAGAGCACGAGCAGGCAGATCGCCTGCTCGGCCCGCTCGTCGGCGAATTTGCGGCAATAGGCGTTGGCCGCCGCAACGATGCGCTGGGCCTCGGCCGGATGCTGCTCGAGATGATGCACCCGCTCGGCCAGATCGCTGAAGTCGGGCGCCAGCGGCACATAATGGACATCGGGCTCGAGTTGCCCCTCGGCGAACCAGGTCTCGTAAGTCGGCGGCGGCATCAGGCAGAGCGAGTTCGAGCTCATGATCCATTTCAGATTGGTCGCGACATCATTGCCTTCGAGCGAGATGATGTAGCGATAGCGGCGCTGCTGATCGATGCTGAGATAGGGCTTGCGGTATTCCGCAAGTGCTGTCGCCCTCGGCGTGCCGACATCGCAGAACGGCAGATTGCGGGCTGCATCCAGCAACAAGGTGCGGATCGGATTGTTGAGTTCGCCGCGCCAAACGACGAGCGGATGCTTGTCGGCGAAGGCGACATCGTCGGCCGGCATGTAGAAATGACGGAACTTGTTCAGCTTGAACAGGACGCCGTTGCCGTTGTCGCCCGCTATCGGCCGGTCCTTGACGATCGACGGCATCTTCGGCACTTCGATGACGTCGCCGAATTCCAGGTCGATGCGCAGATCTGGGTCGAAATAACGGGTGAACTCCTTCAGATCGTAATAGTACATGCTGCGGTCCGACGGCAGCCGGCTGACCGGCACGGCCTCGGGGCTGGGGCTAAAAGGCTCCCGCAGCGTGTTGTAGTAATTGAGCCGCTGGCGGACCGATGCGTCGGAAAGCCTGGCCTGATCGAGCAGCCGGCCGAGCCGGCGCCGGAAAAGAACCGGCGGCGCGATGTCGCGCATGGCGTTGCGCGCATAGTAGATCAGCTTCTGTGCGTTTCTTTGAAGCGTGGCCATCGGTCGTTTTGATTCGAAATCGGTCGGCGGCGGCTCCAGCAACTGTCCCGCAGCCTTTTCTAAACCATTGTGTTCGCCATCACGCAAGTCCAGAACCGCTGGCATCTGCCCTCGCGGCGCTGTTGTGTTTGCCGGCCAATGCTTCTAGGCAGGATCAGGCACAGCGAAAGGAAACGATATGGCTCGACCACCGAATTACGGTCAGGAACGCAAAGAGCGCGACCGGCAGAAGGCCGCCAAGAAGGCGGAGAAGCTCGCCGCCAAGGTCGCGGCCAAGGAGCGCGCCGAGCCTGAGAACGAGGCAAGTTCCAAAACCGACACCGAGACAGAAAAATAGGCAAGACAGGATCACCGGCCCGCGAAACGGGCCGGATCCTGGCAAAATGCCGGTGTGATCAGGCCGATGTGATCAGGCCGGGGCCTTGTCGCTGACGAAGACGTTGACCTCGCGCGCGGCGGCGATGAAGGCGCGTCTTGCAATCATCGCCGGCTTGTCGCCGGCCAGCGCGTCATGGCAGGCCTGCAGCGCTTCGCGGTGCTTGGGGCTGCGCTTGCCGGGCCAGCTGTTGAGCAGGTAATCGGAAGCCTCGCGCACCGTACGCAAGAGCTGAGTGCTTCCCTCCGTGCCCGACTTAACGGTCACGGGTGTTTCAAATCGGTTGTTTTCCATGGCCGCCTCTTACGCCATCGGCGTCCGCGAAGCGAGGCCGAAAGCGGATGGCGTCGGCGTTCTTTCGTTTTCGTGACCGGTATCAAGCGGCGACGACGGCAAAACCCCTGGCGCGCAGGCCGCGCCGGTCATTGTGCAACGACGTCACCAGGCGGGCGCGGCTGCCGGCGATATGGGCGGAAAGTCGCGCCGCCGCCGCATCGGCATCGCCGGCCCGCACCGCTGCCAGAATGGCGTGATGCTCGCTCCAGGCGCGGCCAAGCGCCGCCTCGTCGCGCACCTCCAGCCAGCGCGCCCGCGACAGGCGCGTCATGGCATCGCGCACGGCCCGAAACAGGAACTCGTTGCCGGAGAGCCGCGCCAGTTCGATATGGAAATCCATGCCGACGCGGTGCCATTCCTCGCGCGGCGTGGCAGTGTCGCAGGAGTCCAGCATCGCCTCGATGACATCGGCTGCGCTCCTGTCGGCCAGCGCCGAAGTCAGCCTGACCGCCGCGACCTCGACCGCTTCGCGGTACACAGCGATCTGTTCCAATTCGGCAAGGTTGATCGGCGACACGGTCCAACCGCGCCCGTCGCGGCAGATCAGCCCTTCCGTCTCCAGCCGCAGCAGGGCTGCCCTGACCGGCGTGCGCGAGGCGCCGAAGCGGCTCTCGATCCAGCGCTCCGTCAGCCGCTCGCCAGGACCGATCTCGAGGCCAAGGATCATCTCGCGAAGCGCTTTTTCGACGATCTGCATCTGCGACATAGTTGCTTCCATTGCTGGCGATCGGCCGTTGGTCTTGCCGATCACTTTGAGAGCGCCTGATTGACAGCAGCCGGGCTTTGCGTCCATGAGGTACCAAGTTGGTATCCCAAAATGGTATCCGCAGCAAGCGGACAGGACAGGACATGCCGCAGGACAGTGCAGCGCAGGCCGCCGAAGCGCCTTCCACCTACAACATTCATTGGCGGCGCAACCTGTTCGTGTGCTTTGCCGGATCATTCAGCACGCTTGTGGCGATGACGTTGCTGCTGCCGTTCCTGCCGCTCTATGTCGAACAGCTGGGCGCCGTCGGCCACGCGGCGATCGTGCAATGGTCCGGCATCGCTTTCGGCGCCACCTTCCTTGCCGCCGCCCTTGTCGCGCCACTGTGGGGACGGCTGGGTGACCGTTATGGCCGCAAGGTGATGCTGGTGCGCGCCAGTTTCGGCATGGCGATCTGCATGTCGCTGACCGGCATGGTGCAGACCGTCTGGCAATTGGTGCTTTTGCGCCTGTTGATCGGCTTTGCCGGCGGTTATTCCTCAGGCTCGACGATCCTTGTCGCCATGCAGACGCCGAAGGAGCGCTCCGGCTGGGCGCTTGGCGTGCTGTCGGCCGGCATCACCGCAGGCTCCCTGGTCGGCCCGTTGCTTGGCGGCGCGCTGCCGCCACTGATCGGTATTCGCGCCACCTTCCTCATCGCGGGCGGCGTCATTTTCCTGGCGGCGCTGGCGACGACGTTCCTGATAAAGGAGATGCCTCGCCCGCCAGTACAGGCAAAACGCGAGGAGAAACCAAAGGGAAGTTGGGCGCAGATCCCCGACAAACGCCCTGTCGTGGCCATGCTGGCGACCGGCATGCTGTTCACCTTCGCCAACATGTCGATCGAGCCGATCATCACCGTCTACGTCCAGCAACTGGTCGCGGACGCAAGCCGGGTGACCCTGGTCTCAGGTGTCGTCATGTCGGCGGCCGCACTCGGCGCCATCCTGTCGGCGTCACGGTTGGGCAAACTCGCCGACCGCATCGGCCACTGGAACGTCATCGTCGCATCGCTGGCCGTCTCGGCGCTGCTGTTGATACCGCAGGCCTTCGTCACCGAGAGCTGGCAGTTGGTCGGGCTGCGGTTCCTTATGGGTCTGGTGCTGGGCGGGCTGTTGCCCTGCATCACCAGCGTCATCCGCCACAATGTTCCCGATGGGGTCGGCGGCAATGTGCTGGGCCTGGCAATCTCGGCGCAATATGTCGGCCAGGTTGCGGGGCCGCTGCTGGGCGGCTTCGTCGGCGGCCATTTCGGCATGCGCGCGGTGTTTCTCGGCACGTCGTTGCTGATGGCGGGCGGTGCCGCGTATAATTGGCTGGCCCAGGCGCGCCGCACGCGCGACATGCTGGCGATATCGGAAAAATCCTGACAGACAGGTCGCGCCGCCTATCGTCAATCACGGAGCCCGAGACATGAGCATCGCCGAGTCAGCACCAGCAAACAGCGCGCGCATCCTCGTTTTCGCCGGCGGCATTGCCGGCGCGGCGGGCGTGGCGCTGTCGGCGGCTTCAGCGCATCTCGGCGGCGCGTTCGTCGGCACGGCCGCATCCTTCCTGCTCATGCATGCGCCGGTGTTTTTGGCCGTCGGCCTCGCCGGCGCAAACCGGATCTTGCGGATCGGCAGCCTGGTGCTGCTCGTCGGGCTTGTTCTGTTCTGCGGCGATCTGCTGGCACGGGATTTCGTGGGATCGCGGCTGTTCCCGATGTCGGCGCCGATCGGCGGCACCTTGCTCATCGCGGGCTGGCTGGTGATCGCGGCCTCGGCGCTCGTGCGGCAACGGTCCTGACGAGGCAAGAACCCTGCCCCATCAGATACCACACGAGGCTTAATCCTGCCGGTTTTCCGGCAGCAGGTCGCGGTTGCGCTTGGCAGGCTTGGTCGGCCGCCGCCGTTGCGGCTGCTCCGTGGCAGGCGAGATACCCCAGTAATTGCGATAACTGTCTTCGAACAGATGTTTCACGGGATGCATGTTCGTGCTCCTCTTCAAGAACTTGAATCGATCCAATCAGCTGGCACGAAAATGCCGGGGCCGATCAGCTGCGCTTGCGTTTCACAAGGTATTGCAGGTCACGCCTCCACGGCCCGACCTTGTCGCGGCGCTTGCGGGTGGCGGCGTCGGAGACTATGCCCCAATCATTGCCATAGATGTCTTCGAACAGATAATTCACGGGATGCATGGCACCCTCCTCTTGAATCGATCCAAGTTGTACTTGGTGAATCCCTTGGATCGATTCAAATATAGACTCTCTCCGCCGTCCGATCAAGGGAAAATTTGAACCGATCCAACGAAAGTGCTAAACAGGCTCCGGTTCAGGAGACGAAAATGACGGCATTGACCTCCGGCAAGACGAGACCAGTGCGGCTTGCCGACATCGCCAAGGCGGCCGGGGTCTCGCACGGTACCGCGTCCAACGTGTTCGCTCGCCCGGAAATCGTGCGCGAAGAGGTCCGCGAGCGGGTCAAGGCGGCGGCGGAAGCGATGGGCTATGCCGGCCCGGATCCCAAGGGCCGGCTGCTGCGCGCCGGCAAGGTCAACGCCATCGGCGTGGCAACGGCAGAACCATTGTCCTATTTCTTCGACGATCCCTTTGCCCGCGTCATGATGGCCAGCATTTCGCAGGCCTGCGACGCCACCGGCGCCGGAATTTCGCTGGTCTCGGCCGCCAACAGCGAGCAGCTCGCCTGGAACATCCAGAGCGCCCTGGTCGACGGCTTCATCGTGTTCTGCATCGAGGGTGGGTCGCGGCTGGTCGAACTGGCGCGCGAACGCAAACTGCCTTTCGTGGCGCTTGATCTCGATTCGGAAAATGAGGCGGTCGCTGCGATCGGCGTCGACAACGTCGCCGGCGCGGGTCTGGCGGCGCGCCATCTGGCCGAGTTCGGCCATCGCAGCTTTGCCGTACTCGCCCTGGAATCTGCCGACGCTGGCTTTGGTCCCGTCACGCAGGAGCAAGTCGAGACGACATCCCTCTACTCGGGCACACGCGACCGTCTGCGTGGCTATTTCGGCGAGCTCTCCCGCTTCGGCATCGACGTCTCGCAAGTGCCAATCTACGAAACCCTCAATGACGAGGCGAGCGTTCGGGCCGGCCTCGATCATATTTTCGCGCTGCCGCAGACGCCGACGGCAATCCTGGCCATGTCGGACAAGATCGCGCTGCATGCGCTCGACTGGCTGCGCGAGCGTAACATTGCCGTGCCGGGCGATGTGTCAATCGTCGGCTTCGACGGCGTGCCGGAAGGCGCCGACTCCGAGCCGCCACTAACCACTGTCGCCCAGCCGATCGCCGAGATGGGCCGGCTGGCCGTCAAGGCGATCCTCGAAAATGACGGCTCGCAGCACCGGCAATTGCTGCCGGTCGATCTTGTGGTGCGGGGGTCGTCCGGCCCCTCGCCTGCTAGCTAGGCGGCTGATGTGGGATCATCGGCTTAGCCTTGGCATCGCGGGCATGCCGAAGGTCTGGTGAACGGCTGGCGCTTCTTTGCGAACCGGCTTTTTGCCCAAGCCGATGCCGGACAGCCACTCAAGATAGAAGGCGAGCGCGAATTGCATGGCGATGCCGGCCGAAATCAGCAAGACGTCATAGGCAAAGCCGCCCGGATTGATCAGCTTCATCACCTGCGCCGCCATGGCGATCAGCGTGCCGGCGAGGAACACCGGCAAGGAGCGCTTGCCGAGCAGGGCAAGCGGATGGTCCGGGCTGAGACGGAACAGGTTCGAGAAAGCCGGCAGGGCGACGATCAGATAGCTCACCGCCAATATGTGCAGGAGCCGCGGCAGCGACAGGAACGTCTTGTCGAAGCCGCCGATCACCACGGGCAGGTTAAACCACGTTATCTCGCCCCAGAGCGGGCTGTGCACCCAGACCGCCGCTGCCGCGACATAGGTCGCCGCGGCGCCCACCAGCCAACGATTGACGGGAATTGTGCCGCCGCGCCTGGCATGCAGCATGCCGGCAAGGCCGATGTTGAACAGGAATTGCCAGGACAGCGGGTTGAGGAACCAGAAGCCGGGCTCGGGATAGTTCGGCGGCGCGATCTGCCAGAGGCCGGCGGCAAGCCACAGCGCGCCGGAAAAGACCAGCGCCGGGAGCGGCCGGTAGCTGACGAAGAGCAGGAAAAGCGGCGCCATCAACAGCAGCGCCGCATAGACCGGCAAAATGTTGTTGTAGCCAAGCTGGTGGCCGAGCGTGACAATGCCGATCATGACCTCCGGCGTGTTCTTCATCAGCGGCTCGATGTTGATCAGCTTGAGCAGTTCCGGCCGCCGGCCGTACACCGCCGCGGCGCAGAACAACGCCATCACAACCATGGTGGTGACGATGTGGGCACTGTAAAGCACGCCGGCCCGGCGCCACATCTTCAACATCGCCAGCAGCCGGCCGCCCGGCTGGAACTTGTTGCCATAGGCGAGTGCGACCGACATGCCGGAAATCAGCACGAAGGCTTCCGCCGCGTCCGAGAATCCGAAATTCTTGTAGGTCAGCGTTTCGAAGACGGTGCCCGGCACGTGGTCGATATAGATGGTCAGGAGTGCGAGCGCACGGAACACGTCAATGCGCGTGTCGCGATCGGGGATACGCGGAGCGCGATCGGCGATACGCGGAGCGCGATCGGCGATACGCGGGGCGCGATCGGGCGGGACTGGCAGGGTCATCGACAAAAGGCCTCAAAGGAGAGCAAGGATGCTCGCGTTGTTCATGCCGGGATGCGACCATCGGCGCACACCGCTTCGATTCCTCCCGCAGGAGCATATCGGCGCAGAAACGGTCTGAAATGAGCCTGTTGCAATCACATTTGGCGGAGCGTGAAAATATTCCGTTTTGAAGCTGGCAAAGGACCAATGTCTCCGTGAAAACAACGAGATATGAGCGTGCTCGATATAGCGACGAGAACGCCTTTCTGCACCAGGATCTGGCCTTTCCCTACCGCCTCCTCAAGCCGGAGAATGCCGGCGGCGAGAGCCTGTTTTTACTGCACGGATCGGGTGTCGACGAAACGACGATGGTCCCGATTGCGAGGCAGATCGCCCCTAACGCCACGCTGGTCGCGGTGCGTGGCCGCATCCGCCAAGAAGACGGCTTCCGCTGGTTCGAGCGGATCACGCCGACCAGTTTCGAACAGGCGAGCATCCGTGCCGAAACATCGTACTTTGCCGCCTTCGCAAGCGAGGCCGCAAAGCGCCACGGGCTCGACCTCGCCCGGGCGACTTTCCTCGGCTATTCCAACGGCGCCAATCTGGTTTCCAGCCTGATGCTGCTCAACTCCGGCCTCGTCCGAAAAGCGGCGTTGCTGAGAGCAATGCCCGTGCTTGACGATGCGCCGGCAACCAATCTGACCGGAACGCGCGTCCTGATTGTCGCCGGTGCCGCGGACGAGACCTACGGGCCGGTTGCGCCGCCACTGGTGAGGCTGCTCAACAAACATGGCGCCGAGGTCGATGCGCGCATCGTGCCTTCAGGTCACGAAATCGGCGACCCGGATGCCGCCATCGTCCGCCAATGGCTGGCGGGACCAGCATTGGTCGCACGCCAGGCAGGCTAAGAGACCTTGGTAGACCGCATCGGCGCCCGGCGGAACGGCTGAGCAGATGCTCGTCGCCTAGCCCTGTCCCATCCGGTTCCAGGCATCGAGCCCGGCGATCTTGTAGGCTTCGGCCAGCGTCGGATAGTTGAAGGTGTTGTTGACGAAGAAATCAACCGTGCCGCCGAGGTTGATCACCGCCTGGCCGATATGGATCAGTTCGGTGGCGCCTTCGCCGACGATGTGGGCGCCGAGCAGGCGGCGCGTTTCGACCGAGAACAGCAGTTTCAGAAAGCCGGAGTTGACGCCCATTATGTGGCCGCGCGAGGTTTCGCGGAACCGCGCCAGACCGACTTCATAAGCAGCGCCGCTCTCGCGCACCTGCTCCTCCGACTGACCAACGGTGGAGATTTCCGGCACGGCGTAGATGCCATAGGGGAAGGTTTCCGGCGGCGGTGGCAGTTGCACGCCGAAGGCGTGGCAGGCGGCCACCCTGCCTTGCTCCATCGATGTCGAGGCAAGGCTGGGGAAACCGATGACGTCGCCGGTGGCATAGATGTTGGGCGCACTGGTCTGGAAGGTCTGCGGATCGACCTTGATGCGGCCCCGGGAATCGGCCTCGATGCCGACCACGTCGAGGCCGAGGCTGCCGAGATTGCCGCTGCGGCCGGCGGCGTAAAGCACGATCTCGGAGCGGATGGTGCGGCCATCGGCGAGCGTCACTTCGGCATAGTCGGGTTTTGAGACGATTTCCTTGACCGTACTGCCGAGGCGAATGGTCATGCCGCGGTCGCGCATCTGGTGGATGAAGTCGTCGACGATCTCGCGGTCGACGAAATCGAGGATGGTGTTGCGCGGCTCCACCAGCGTCACCGGCACGTCGAGCGCCGAAAAGATCGTCGCATATTCAACGCCGATGACGCCGGCGCCGATCACCGTCAGCGTGCGCGGCAGATGGTCGAGTTCCAGCATCTCATCGCTGTCGAAGACGCGGATCTTGTCGAAAGGCACGTCGCGCGGCCGGTGCGGCCTGGTGCCGACCGCGATCAGCGCATTGGTGAAACCAACCTCCGAGTAGTCGCCATTGTCTGCCGTCAGGCTGACCTTGTTTGGGCCGACGAATTTCGCCATGGCGCGCACGCTTTTGACGGCGTTGCGCATAAACTGGTGCTGCAGCACCTCGACCTCGTGGTCGAGCGTCTTGTGCAGCCGCTCGACCAGGTCGGCGATGGAGATGTCCTGCTTGACCCGGTAGCCGCGGCCGTAAAAGCCCCGCTCGCGCCAGCCGGACAGGTTCAGCACCGTCTCGCGCAGCGTCTTCGACGGGATGGTGCCGGTGTGCACCGAGACGCCGCCGAGGCGCCGGCCCCTGTCGACCACCAGCACCGATTTGCCGAGCTTGGCCGATTGCACCGCGGCGCGGCGCCCGGAAGGGCCGCTGCCGATGACCAGCATGTCGTAATCCATGTAACCCCGTCCCCTCGGCGTCTTGTTGCGCCGCAGCAAGCTAACGCCATCCGTCCACCAAATTCAATCGGCTCAACCGCGTCACACTGCCGAGCAGGACCGATGGACGAACCGATCTTGATTCCGCCCGCGGTCTTCACCATTTCAGTGGCGGCGCACCCTAGCGTGGCGCCTGTTGCGAGGACATGACATGAACGCGCGCGTACTTGACGGCGAAATCATCACCAGCAGGCTCGACGACGTCAGGGCCTATGACGGTGTGCGCACGCGGCGGATCCTGGCCTTCATCATCGACTATTGCATCGTGGCGCTGCTCACCATTCCGTTCGCGATCCTGGTGGCCGTGCTTGGCCTTTTGACATTCGGTCTTGGCTGGGCGCTGTATTCCATCCTCGTGCCGGCGGTCGCCATTCTCTACATCTGGAACACGCTGGGCGGTCGCAACCAGGCCACATCAGGCATGAAGATGATGGGCATTCGGCTCGATCGTCTCGACGGCAGCCGTATCGACGGCCTCACCGCCGTTGTCCATTCGGTGCTGTTCTGGGCGAGCACGGTCATCCTGACGCCGCTCGTCCTCCTGGTGACGCTGTTTTCCGATCGCAAGCGCACACTGCACGACCTGCTGCTTGGCACGGTCGTCAGCCGCAGCGACCGTTGAACCGAGTTCAACCGACGCCAACAGGCATTTGTGTGCAAATGTGAAGGGGTCCGTTCAACCTCGCCTTCACAATCCTGTTGAATTTTTCGCCAGCCAAGCCAAAGGTAGAGCGATTCGCAGGAGTGTTCCCAAGGTTCGATGACGCACCATCCGACCCAGTCGCCGCAGTTCTTCCTGACCGCGCCATCGCCGTGCCCGTATCTCGAGGGCCAGTTCGAACGCAAGGTGTTCACGCATCTGGTCGGCGACAAGGCGCCGGAGATGAACGATCTGTTGACGCAAGGCGGTTTCCGGCGCTCGCAGAACATCGCTTACCGTCCCGCCTGCGAGACCTGCCGCGCCTGCGTCTCGGTGCGTATCCTGGCGCAGGAGTTCACCGCCAGCCGCAACATGAAGCGGGTGATCCAGCGCAATTCCGATCTGATCGGCGCCATGCACGACGCGCAGCCCTCGACGGAGCAGTATTCCCTGTTTCGCGGCTATCTCGACGCTCGCCATCGCCGCGGCGGCATGTCCGACATGACGGTGCTCGACTACGCCATGATGGTCGAAGATACCCATGTCGACACCAAGGTGATCGAATACCGGCGCCGCGGCCCCGACACATTCATCACCGGCAAGGGCCAGGGCGAGCTGATCGCCGTGGCGCTGACCGACAAGATGGCCGATGGCCTGTCGATGGTCTATTCCTACTTCAATCCCGAGTTCGAGGACCGTTCGCTCGGCACCTTCATGATCCTCGACCATATCGCCCGCGCCCGGGCCATGGGCTTGCCCCACGTCTATCTCGGCTACTGGGTCAACGGCTCGCGCAAGATGAACTATAAGATGCGCTTCATGCCGCAGGAGCATCTCGGCCCGAAGGGCTGGGAACGCTACGACCACGAAGCGGTCACGCGCTGATTTTTCTTCTTACCAGATCCTGATCTAAACATTTTCAGCCGAGACGATGCTGGTCTTTCCGCCCGTTGGCGGGGCGATTGCGCCGACTGGCATCTGCTCAAATCATTGCGAAAGCCGTTGCATGTCCTCTCACAATGCCCACACCAAAGGACTCCTGCTCACCGCGCTTGGCGGGCTGGCGCTGACCATCGACATTCCCCTGATCCGGCTCGCCCATGGCGAAGCCTGGACGATCCTTTTGCTGCGCACCGGCTGCACCTTCGTGGCAGGGCTGATCGTATGGGCCATCTGGCGCTCGTTCAGCAAGAATGCTCCGCAGCTGATACCCGGCTGGTCGGGGCTCGTCGTCGCCACCCTCTACGGGCTCGGCGCAATCGCCTTCATCACTGCCGTCTACAACACCTCGACCGCCAATCTGGTTTTCATCCTGGCCTTCTCCACCATGTTCTCGGCGCTGCTGTCGTGGCTGTTCCTGAAGGAGCGACCACAGCCGCTGACGCTTGCGGCAATGGCGCTGATGATCGTCGGCATCGCGATCATCGTCGGCGATTCCGTCGGCACGGGAAATCTGTTCGGCGATGTGATGGCGCTGTGTTCGGCCTTGGCGATTGCCTGCGCCATCACCGTTTCACGCGCCAGCGGCAGGGATATGGGATTCACCGCGCTGACCGGCGTCCTGCTGCCGTTCGGGCTGGCGGCGCTCATGGTCTCCAGGACCGGTTTCCAGGTGGAAGCGCCATGGTGGATCGTTTTCAACGGCGCCGTCATCATGCCGTTCGCCTTCTTCTGCCTGGCCAATGGGCCGAAATACATTTCAGGCCCGGAAGTGGCGATGTTCTATCTCCTGGAAACGGTTCTGGCGCCGGTCTGGATATGGATGATCTTTGCCGAGGCGCCGTCGCGCAACAGCCTGATCGGCGGCGTGATCCTGATCGTCACGCTGGTCGCGCATTCCCTGTGGCAGTTGCATGAAGGGCGCAAGCGCCGGGCAGCGCCCGCCGTCGCTTACCCAGCCTGACTTTTCTTCGCCGGGCCGGCGACAATCTCGATCTGCGGCGGCCCGCCTTCGAGCTCGGCCGCCCCGTCGGGAACGGTTTCTTCGGCCAGTTCCACCTCGCGCAGCCATTCGCGCCATATCGCCACCAGCAGCGCCATCAGCACGGGGCCGATGAACAGGCCGAGAAAGCCCATCGTCTTGACGCCGCCGATCAGGCCGAAAAAGGTGGGCAGGAAGGGCAATTTGATCGGTCCGCCGACCAGCTTCGGGCGCAAGGTCTTGTCGACGATGAACAGTTCCACCGCGCCCCAGATGAACAGCGCCAGACCCGCCATCGGCGAGCCGCTGGCGGCGAGGTAGATCGACACAAGCGTAAACGACAGCGGCGCGCCGCCGGGGATCAGCGCCATCACGCCGGTCAATGCGCCCAGCGTCACCGGCGACGGCACCCCGGCCAGCCAGTAGGCGATGCCGAGCACCAGCCCCTCGCCGATGGCGATCACGGTCATGCCGGTAACGGTCGAGGAAATGGTCGCCGGCACGACGCGCGAAATCCGCTCCCAGCGCGTCGGCAGGATGCGTTCGCCGAGCCGGTCGATCTGGCTGGCAAAGTGTTCGCCGTCGCGGTAGGCGAAGAACAGCGCGATCATCATGAACAGCAGCGTCAGCAACAGGCCGAAGGCGCTGCCGCCGGCAGCCAGCACGCCGCGATAGATGCTGCCGATATTGGCGCCGCTGACCAGCTGGATCAGCTCGCCGATGCCGCCGGGATGGCCGAAATTGTCGATCCACTGTTCGTTCAGCCACTCGCCGACGACAGGCAGCGAGGTGATCCAGTGCGGTGTGACCGCGCCGTGCCTGTTGGTCTCGATCGCCCAGCCCACCCATTCGCGGACCTCGTTGATGGCGTAGGTGCCGGCGAGCGCTATCGGCACCACCAGGAAGGCGAGGATGAACAGGATGGCGAGCGTCGCGGCGACGGTGCGGTTACCGCCGACACCGGCAAGCAGCCGGCGGTAGAGCGGCCAGCTGGCAAAAGCAATGACGAGGGCTGCCAGCACGGGAAACAGGAACCCGTGGAAGAAATAGACGCCGGCGGCGACGATCAGCACCAACAGCCAGCGCGCAGCCGACAGCGGCGGAATGACGGCGGATCGCAACGGTGTCGACAGGCCGAACAGGCGCTGCTGACGTTCCGGCTTCTGGATCTTCGCTTCCTTCAAACGGTCAATTCTCCCCAGCCTACACAGCGTTTATGCACTGTTATAGTGCCGCAATCGTGACGATAGTCCAAATGGTTGGTGAAGCTGCCAATCTCCCCCCTTGTGGGGGAGATGTCCGGCAGGACAGAGGGGGGCGCGAAGGATCGCCAGCCTGGCACCCCACATTGAAGACCCAAGAGTTGCGACCGAGTGGCGAGCCATGACCATTTGATGCGCTGGCGGGACAGCGCCCCCCTCTGGCCTGCCGGCCATCTCCCCCACTTGGGGGGAGATCAGCAGCTTCAACCAAATTTCCCGGTCCGCGGGAATCCCTTCGGCACCATGCGACCGGCCGACGCTCTCGCGCCGATCCATTCCGCCAGCTCCTCGCGCGACCTGACGAAGGTGCGGTCTGCGGAATCCTGCCACGACAGGCCGCTCGCCAGCGTGAAGGGTTTCAGGTCGAGCAGACCGCCATCCTTGTATTTCTGCAGGCGAACGCCCTTGCCGCGGCCCATCTCCGGAATTTCGGAGAGCGCAAACACCAGCATCTTGCGGTTCTCGCCGACAATGGCGAGATGATCGCCTGACACGGGGACGCAGGCCTTGGCCTCGTCGGGCGCCTTGACGTTCATCACCTGCTTGCCCTTTCGGGTGTTGGCGACGACCTCCTCCTCCGGCACGACGAAACCATTGGCATCGTAGGAGACGAGCAGCAGCTTGCGCTTCGGGTCGTGGACGAAGGCGGTGACGATGTCCTGGTCGTTGTCCATGTCGACGATGATGCGGATCGGTTCGCCATGGCCGCGGCCGCCCGGCAGCCGGTCGGCGCCGATGGTGTAGAATTTTCCGCCGGTGGTGAAGACCAGGATCTTGTCGGTGGTCTGGGCATGGAAGGCGAGCTTGAGGCTGTCGCCTTCCTTGAAGGTGAGCGTGGAATGGTCGGCCAGATGGCCTTTCATCGCCCGCAGCCAGCCCTTTTCCGAGACCACCACGGTGACCGGCTCGCGCTCGATCATGGCGTGCGCAATGTCGGTCAGATCATGCTCCGGCGCGTCGGCGAACTGGGTGCGGCGCTTGCCGAGTTCGGTCTCGGGGCCGAACTTGTCGCGAACCTGCGTGACTTCCCATTTGATCGTCGACCATTGCTTGGCGTCGGATGCGAGCAATGCCTCGATCTGCTTCTTCTCGGTGGTGAGACCGTCGAACTCCTTGCGGATCTCGAACTCTTCCAGCTTGCGCAAGGCCCGCAGCCGCATGTTGAGGATGGCTTCGGCCTGGGTGTCGGTGAGCGACCAACGGGCCATCATCACCTGCTTGGGCTCATCCTCCTCGCGGATGATCCTGATGACCTCGTCGATGTTGAGATAGGCGATCAGGTAGCCGGCAAGGATTTCCAGCCGCTTCTCGATCTCGCCAAGCCGATGCTTCGAGCGGCGGATCAGCACATCGCGCCGATGGTCGAGCCACTCCTTCAGCACGCCCTTCAGCGACAGGACGTTAGGCACCTTGCCGCGCGACAAAACGTTCATGTTGAGGGGAAATCGGCTTTCGAGCTCGGTCAGCTTGAACAGCGATTCCATCAGAATGCCGGGATCGACCGAACGGCTCTTCGGTACGAGCACAATGCGGACGTCCTCGGCGCTTTCATCCCTGACATCCTCAAGCAGCGGCAATTTGCGCGCGATCAAAAGCTCGGCGATCTTCTCGATCAGCCTGGCCTTCTGGATGCCGTAGGGGATTTCGGTGACGACGATGCTCCAGGTGCCCCTGCCCTGATCCTCCTGGCCCCATTTGGCGCGCACGCGAAAACCGCCGCGGCCGGTCTCATAGGCCTCCAGGATGGATGCGCGGCTGTCGACGATGATGCCGCCGGTCGGGAAATCCGGCCCCTGGACGAACTCCATCAGCTTTGTCACCGGCGCGTCCGGCTGCTCGATCAACTGCAGCGCTGCGTTGCAAAGCTCGGCGGCATTGTGCGGCGGGATGGACGTGGCCATGCCGACCGCAATGCCGGAGGAACCGTTGGCGAGCAGATTCGGGAAGGCGCCGGGAAGCACTACGGGCTCCTCGTCCTCCTCATTGTAGGTTGGCCGGAAATCGACGGCGTCCTCGGTGATGCCGGCAATCAAATCGCTCGCCACCTCGGTCATGCGCGCCTCGGTATAGCGCATGGCGGCGGCGTTATCGCCGTCGATATTGCCGAAATTGCCCTGCCCGTCGACGAGGGGATAGCGCATGGAGAAATCCTGCGCCAGGCGCACCAGCGCGTCGTAGATCGACTGGTCGCCGTGCGGATGGAACTTGCCCATCACGTCGCCGACAATGCGGGCGCATTTGGCAAAGCCCTGGTCGGGGTTGAGCCTGAGCAGTCGCATGGCATGCATGATGCGACGATGCACAGGCTTCAGCCCGTCGCGCACGTCAGGCAGCGCCCGGTGCATGATGGTCGACAGCGCATAGGCGAGATAGCGCTCTTCCAGCGCCTTCTTCAGATCCACCGGTTCGATGTGGTCACCGCCGCCATTTTCAGGCGGCAAAATCCTTTTTCCCATGCGGCTGGACTAGCCGAGCGGGTGATTCGCGGCAAGGCGGGGCTGCGGAAATCCGCACTTTGCAGCCTTTGGCTTACGAGGGCGGCTCAAGGTCCGACGATGGATGTGACGAACTTCATGTTCCAGCTTGCCGTCCCTGTGCAACAGCACCGGTAGCAGCGCTGTTGCCAACCAACATCAATCTGTTACACGCCCTCTCTAAGGCAGGAGACGGTACGCAGGGGAGCCCGACCTTCATGACATATTCACCGCATCGAGCGAAGGCTCCCGCTCCGATTTGCCTTTCGCCGTGATTTTCGACAACTCTGCGGGAAAGCGCCTTTTTCCCGTCCAGTTCGTCACGGAATAGTGATGGCGTAGAATTGAGAAAACACTTTTTCAGGACTCTCTCAGGGAACTCGCGATGACAATCCAACGTTCGACACTCAAGAAACTTGCTTTTTCGACCTTTTTGCTGACGCTGCCGCTGAATGCCGCCTTTGCGCAAGACACGGCGGTTGCCGACCGACTGAAGGCCGCACTTGCCGTCCAGGGCGTCGATATCACCTGGACCGGCGTTACCGGCGACAATTCCAGCATGGTGCTGCAGGGCGTGTCGGTCAAACCGGCGGCCGAAAAGGAGGCGCTGCCGATCGGCGACGTCAAGCTCGAGGGCGTGACCGAAGCCAATGGCGGCTTCGATGTCGCCACCATCACGACTTCGGCCTTCGAGCACAGCAAGGACGGCGTCACGCTCAACCTCACCCCCTTCGTCATCCACGACGC
Organism: Mesorhizobium sp. M0058; assembly: GCF_040323095.1. NCBI lineage: Bacteria > Pseudomonadati > Pseudomonadota > Alphaproteobacteria > Hyphomicrobiales > Phyllobacteriaceae > Mesorhizobium > Mesorhizobium sp. M0058. The sequence continues at coordinate 279,470 of NZ_JAMYUQ010000002.1, read as the reverse complement.
CAACATCCCGGCCGAGGGCGCTACAGGCCCGCTCGGCTCGATGATGATCTACAAGTCGGCCGAACTCGAAAACCTGACGGTCAAGGTTGCCGACAAGACCGCCTTCTCGGTGGATGGGCTTGCTGTCCAGATCACGCCGCCGGCCGACGGCAAGGCGATGGAGTTTTCCGCCACCACGGAAAAGTTCAACGCCGACCTGACCCTGGTCGACGATGCGAAGTCCAAGGAAGCCATCGAGGCCCTCGGCTACCAGAACATAACGGGCAATATCGAGATCGGCGGCACCTGGCAGCCGAGCGACGGCAAGATGGACCTGTCGAAATACGATATCTCGGTCGAGAATGCCGGCACGCTCGGCATGACCTTCGGCCTCGGCGGCTACACGGTCGACTTCGTCAAGTCGCTGCAGGAGATGCAGAAAAAGATGGCGGCGCAGCCCGAAGGCGCCGACAATTCGGCGCAAGGCATGGCCCTGCTCGGCCTTTTGCAGCAGCTTTCCTTCAACAGCGCCTCGATCCGCTTCGACGACGATTCGCTGACCGGCAAGGTGCTTGAATATGTCGGCAAGCAGCAGGGCATGTCGGGCAAGGACATCGCCAACCAGGCCAAGGCGATCGTGCCGTTCGGCATGGCGCAGCTCAACAATCCCGAACTGACCGCCGAAGTGACGGCCGCGGTGAGCAAGTACCTCGACGATCCGAAGAGCCTCGAGATTTCGGCCGAGCCGCCGGCAGCGGTGCCGTTCGCGCTGATCATGGCCGGCGCCATGTCCAACCCGGCCGACCTGACCAAGACGCTGGGCGTCCACGTCAAGGCCAACGAAGACTGATCGAAGTTCGCTCCCTTCTCCCCGTCACTATACGGGGAGAAGGTGCCGGCAGGCAGATGAGGGGCGGCGCCAACGCGTGCAAATTGTAGTTCGATGCTGAACCGATTGTCAGAAGGCGCCAACTGCTAAGGCCGTTCGCCAATCGCCTGCATGCGTGCTGCCCCTCATTGTCCTGCCGGACATTTCTCCCCGTATAGAGACGGGGAGAAATGGCAGCTGCAACGCTGCCGTCAGTCCTTCTTCACTGCCGCGACACGCAGCGACAGATCACGCAACTGCTGCGGCGAGGCTTCCGAAGGCGCGTTCATCAACAAATCGTAGGCCTGCTGGTTCATCGGGAACATGGTGATCTCTCGCAGGTTCTTGGCGCCGACCAGCAGCATGACGACACGGTCGACGCCGGCCGCCATGCCGCCATGCGGCGGGGCGCCATACTGGAAGGCGCGGTAGAGGCCACCAAAGCGTTCTTCCACCGTGGCGCGGTCGAGGCCAACCGTCTCGAACGCCTTGACCATGGTTTCCGGCAAATGGTTGCGGATACCGCCAGAGGCGATCTCGAAGCCGTTGCAGACCATGTCGTACTGGAAGGCCTTGATGCCGAGCAGGTCGTCGCCGTTGAGCGCGTCGATACCGCCTTGCGGCATCGAGAACGGGTTGTGGGCGAAGTCGATCTTCTTCTCCTCCTCGCTCCATTCGAAGAACGGGAAGTCGACGATCCAGCACAATTCGAAGCGCTCGCGGTCGACAAGGTTCAGTTCTTCGCCGGCACGCGTACGCGCGGCACCGGCGAAGGTAACGAACTTCTTCGGATCGCCGGCGACGAAGAAGGCGGCGTCGCCATCGGCAAGGCCGAGCTGCTGGCGGATCGCCTCGGTGCGCTCCTCGCCGATGTTCTTGGCCAGCGGACCGGCGCCTTCAAGCTTGTCGCCTTCCTTGCGCCAGAAGATGTAACCCAGTCCCGGCTGGCCCTCGCCCTGCGCCCACGAGTTCATGCGGTCGCAGAAGGCGCGGCTGCCGCCGGTCTTGGCCGGAATGCCCCACACTTCGGCCTTCGGATCGTTGGCCAGGATGTTGGCGAAGACCTTGAAGCCGGAATCGCGAAAATGGTCGGAGACGGCCTGCATCTCGATCGGGTTGCGCAGGTCCGGCTTGTCGGAGCCATATTTGCGCATGGCGACATCGTAAGGAATGCGCTGGAATGTCTGCGTCACCGGCTTGCCGTTGGCGAAGGTCTCGAAGACGCCGCGCATCACCGGTTCCATGGTCGACAGCACGTCGTCCTGCTCGACGAAGCTCATTTCGAGGTCGAGCTGGTAGAATTCGCCGGGCAGACGGTCGGCGCGCGGGTCCTCGTCGCGGAAGCAGGGCGCGATCTGGAAATAGCGGTCGAAGCCCGAAACCATGATCAGTTGCTTGTACTGCTGCGGCGCCTGCGGCAGCGCGTAAAAGGTGCCGGGATGGATGCGCGACGGCACCAGGAAGTCGCGCGCGCCTTCCGGCGACGAGGCCGTCAGGATCGGCGTCGAGAATTCGGTGAAGCCGACATCGGTCATACGCTTGCGCATCTCGGCGATGATTTTCGTGCGCGCCACGATGTTCCTGTGCAGCGTCTCGCGGCGCAGGTCGAGAAAACGGTACTTCAGGCGGATGTCTTCGGGATAGTCGGGCTCGCCGAACACCGGCAGCGGCAATTCCTTGGCTGCCGACAGCACCTCGATCTCGCGGGCAAAGATCTCGATCTCGCCGGTCGGCAGGTTGGCGTTGGTGGTGTCCGGCAGGCGCGCCTTGACCTCGCCGTCGACGCGGATCACCCATTCGCCACGCAGCGTCTCGGCCACCTTGAAGGCGGGCGAATCCGGATCGGCGACGATCTGGGTCAGGCCGTAATGGTCGCGCAGATCGATGAACAGCAGGCCGCCATGGTCGCGCACGCGATGCACCCAGCCCGACAGGCGAACCGAAGAGCCGACATCGCTCTTTCTCAACTGGGCACAGGTGTGGCTGCGGTAACGATGCATTGTCATGTCAAAATTCCGGGGTGCTGGGTTGTGGGTCGAGCATCAAAGCCCGGTCCAAAATTTGCGCGAAAAGCGCATGGGAGGCCCGATTTGTCAAGGCAAGCCGGGTTTGGGTCGTCTCTCTATCCGCTAGTCAGTGTTGAAGTCTTTGCCAGGCTTGGCGCATTGCCGCCAGAAGTGTTTCTCGCGACAGTGCAGTCATCGAATGATCTGGAGATACTTCATGCCAGAACCCACAGTCCCGCCGGGTGTCGGGCCACATAATGGCCGCGAATTGGAGCTGATGCTTCAGGGCGACAAATCAATGGCCTTGTTCGCGGCGGAACCGGGTATGGACGCCGACGATATTGGCGATGCAGGTTTTGCACCGTTTGTCGACGAAGGTCGCATCCTGAAGTTCACCCAGATTGTTCCTAAAACCTCAGTGGAAGAGCGCTGCTACTGCCTGCCGACAGAAGAATGGCGCTGCAAACTGAGCTTGTTGATCTCCAGAATGTGCCGCAGCGGAGAGGCCTTTGACATCTTCACATCGAATGATCTGGCGAGGCTTGAAGGAGCCCTTCTCGGCTATTCAAAGGAAGATGTCGAAGTGTTCGTCGCCCATGCTGCGTCCCGGACTGCCCGCGCGCCGAGCTCCGTTTAAGCCAAATGGATTTCGGCGCCCTGGCGTTCGAAGTCGGCGAGGATTGCGGCCGGCGCGGTCTTTTCGACCACGAGGTGGCGGATCGCCTCTGGCCTGGCAACCCGGTAGGGTGCGGCTGTGGCCAGCTTGTCGTTGGTTACAGCGATGACGATGCCTGCGCTGTTCTTGGCCATGGCCCGCTTTACCTCGGCCTCAGCCGAATCGAAGGCCGTGACGCCGCGCGACGCATCGAGACCGCAGGAGCCGAGAACAAACAGGTCCGCGCCAAGTTGCGCGACAGCGGCAAGCGTGTCGGCGCCGACGCAGGCGCCGAGATGGCGGTCGAACCGCCCGCCCAGCACAATCAGTTCGACCAAAGCGTGGTCTGACAGGACGGAGGCAATTTCGAGCGAATTGGTGGCGACGGTCAGATCGATGTCGCGCGGGATGGCCCTGGCGATCGCGGCATTGGTCGAGCCGCTGTCGATGAACAGGGTCTGTCCGCGCGAAAGCAGTGCCACGGTCGCGCGGGCCAGCCGCGTCTTTTCTTCGACCGCATGGCCGGCGCGCAGGCCGACCGGCGTGGCCGCGAAGGGTGCGGCCGCGACCGCGCCGCCATAGACGCGGCGGCACTGCCCGGCCTTGGCCAACTCCCTGAGGTCGCGCCGAACCGTGTCTTCCGAAACGCCGAAGCGGCCTGCCAGCTCGCCGGCCAGCACCCTTCCCTCGACGGCCAGGCGATCGCGAATAATTTGATGCCGCTCATCGGTCAGCATTGCATGATCCTGTTTTTTTCCATGCACGTTCTTGCACGATTTGCATGTTTGTGCAAGATGTAGGCATATCAAACAGTGACAACCGTCGACTCTCTTCCCCGAAAGCATCGTCATGACCTTTGGCCTCCGCCTCGCTCCGCAACACCGGGTCTACGCCGGCTTTGCGATCTATTCGTTCGCCATGGGCCAAATCTTCCCGCGGCTGCCCGACATCAAGCACGCCATGGGCATCGGGGACGGCACGCTCGGGCTAAGCCTGATCGGGACGCCGATCGGCACCTTGACCGCGCTGACGCTGGCGGCGCCGATCCTGGAGCGCATCGGCTTCCGCCGCGCGCTGCTCGGGCTGGTGCCGCTTTTGTCGGTTGTCTTTGCCATTGCCGTGCATGCGCCTGGGCCGCTTGCGCTGTTCCTGATGCTGTTTCCGGTCGGCCTGATGATCGGCAGCGTCGAGATCATTCTCAATGTCGAGGCCGATAGAACCGAATTCCTGCTCAAGCGCCGGATCATGAACCGGGCGCATTCGTTCTGGAGCATCGGCTTTTTCGGCGCCGGCCTGTTCGGCGCCGCGCTTGCGCATCTCGGCATTTCGCCGCAACTGCACCTGGCGATTGTCGTACCGATGGTGGCGACAGGAATCGCGCTGTTTCTCGGCGGTTACGAACCGGCGCCGAGCCGCTTCGCCGGCAATGACGAGACGGCGCCAAGGCTGGCGCGGCCGACGCTGCCGATCCTCGTCCTCGTCGCGGTGACACTGTCGGCGATGCTGATGGAAGGCGCCAGCATCGACTGGTCGGCAATCTACATGCGCACCGTGTTCGATGCGGGCCCTTTCGTCGCCGGCTTCACCGTGGCGCTGTTTGCATTCTCGCAAGCGAGCACGCGCTTCTTTGCCGACTCCTTTGTCGACCGCCACTCGCCGAGCGTCGTGGCGCGGGTGCTGCTGGCGACGATGGCGGTGGGCGTGCTGCTCGTCTTCTTCTCGCCTGCCCCGCTCGTATCGATGCTGGGCTTTGCGCTACTTGGCATTGGCAGCAGCGTGCTCTTTCCGCTGGCGATCTCGGCGGCAGCCCAGCGGACGGACCGCTCCGCGACGATCAATGTCGCGGCGCTGTCGCAGATTTCCTTCGTCGCCTTCCTGCTCGGCCCGCCGCTGCTCGGTTTCGTCTCCGACCATTGGGGCATCCGCTCGGCCTTCGGTATCGGCATCCCGTTCATCATGCTCAGCCTGCTGACCGCCGGCTCGCTTGGCCGAAGGGCTGCCCGGGGCAAGCCTGCGCCGGCGAGCGAAGCTTTGGCGAGGGCCGACGGAGCTTGAACGGCCGCACTTGAAGCCACACACCTGTTGGCGGCGGGACAAGCCACTGGCATTGGCCACACCGATGGTTCAGAACTGTGGAGCCACCTAAGCAACGGTTCCGTATGTCCTCCATCCGCCCGCTGATCCCGCTCCTCATCGCCGCCGGCATCCTGCTTGGCGGCAACGGGCTGCAGGGCACGCTGATCGCGCTGCGCGGCGCGCAGGAAGGATTTTCGGCCTCCGACATCGGCCTGATGGGCACGTTCTATTTCGCCGGCTTCCTGTTGGGGTGCCTGGCCGTCACCCGTATCCTCAAGGCAGTCGGCCATGTCCGGACGTTTTCAGCACTGGCCGCCATCGCCGCGGCCAGTACGCTGCTCCTGGTGCTGGTGATCGATCCGGTGATGTGGTGCGCGGTGCGCTTTGCCGGCGGTTTCTGCTTTGCCGGCCTGTTCACCGTCATGGAAGCCTGGCTGAACTCCGGCGTCGAAAACAAGGATCGTGCGCGCGTGCTGGCCATCTACCGCATGGTCGATATCGGCTCGGTGACCGGCGCACAGTTCCTGATCCCGATCTTCGGCCCCGGCGGCTTTGCCATCTTCGCCATCATGTCGATGATGATCACGCTGTCGCTGGTTCCGGTGTCGCTCGGCGACCGCTCCAACCCGACGCCGCCGGAAGACGTCAAGCTCGATCTCGCCCGCGTCTGGCGGATTTCGCCGCTCGGCTGCTTCGGCTGCATCTGCGTCGGCGTCACCAACAGCGCGTTCCGCACGCTGTCGCCAGTCTATGCCGAACAGATCGGCATGTCGGTGGCCGATGTCGTCACCTTCGTCAGCGTCGGCATCTTCGGCGGCGCCCTCATCCAGTATCCGCTGGGCTACCTCTCCGACCGCTGGGATCGGCGCGCGGTGCTTTTGGCCACGACATGCGGCGCCATGTTCGCCGCGCTGGCGCTGGTCTTCGTCGCCGGCGCCGATCCGACCCTCAATTTGATCATCGTCTTCATCTTCGGCAGCTTCGCCATGCCGCTCTATTCGCTGTCGGCGGCGCATTCCAACGACCGCGCCGACAAGGGCGAGTTCGTGCTGATCAACGCCGCCTTGATGCTGTTCTATTCCTTCGGCGCCATTGGTGGCCCCTTCGCGGCGTCCGCAGTGATGCAACATTTCGGACCGGGCGCCCTGTTTGTCTTCAGCGCAGTCGTCTACGCCACCCTCATCGCCGTCATTCTCTACCGCATGCAGGTGCGCGGCAGCGTGCCGGCGGGCAAGCGCAGCCGCTTCACGGCGCTGCTGCGCACATCAACCGTCTTCGCGCGGCTGGCGCGCAGGAATGGCGATTCCGACGGATCGGCTGATACTTGACCGAAGGGCGGCTTGACGAAAGCGCCCATGGCTGAAATTGAAAGAGAACCTTACCCGTTACTAAAAAGCGATTTGATGCACGTCATCACCACCCAAAATGAGCTCGAGTCCGTTCTCGCCGCTTTTGAAAAGTCGGATTTCGTCACCGTCGACACCGAATTCATCCGCGAAACGACATTCTGGCCGATTCTGTGCCTGATCCAGATGGCGGCGCCAGGCGTCACCGCGCTGGTCGACCCGCTGGCGCCCGACATCAACCTCGCCCCATTCTTCCGGCTGATGGCCAATGAAGCGGTGGTCAAGGTTTTCCATGCCGCGCGCCAGGACATTGAAATCATCGTCCATCTCGGCGATCTGGTGCCGCATCCGGTGTTCGACACCCAGGTCGCGGCCATGGTCTGCGGCTTCGGCGACAGCGTCTCCTACGATCAGCTGGTGCAGCGCATCACCGGCGCACGGCTCGACAAATCCTCGCGTTTCACCGACTGGCGCCACCGGCCGCTGTCGGACAAGCAGCTCGACTATGCCTTGGCCGACGTCACCCATCTGATCGACGTCTACAAGCATCTCAGCGCCGAACTGGAGCGGGAAAACCGCGCCCATTGGCTAAACGAGGAAATGGAGGTGCTGACTTCGCGCGAGACCTACGATCCGCACCCCGAAGACGCCTGGAAGCGGCTGAAGATGCGGCTGCGCAAGCCGCAGGAGCTGGCGATCGTGCAGACGGTGGCGGCATGGCGCGAACGCGAGGCGCGCGAGCGTGACGTGCCGCGCGGCCGGGTGCTCAAGGACGACGCCATATACGAGGTCGCCCAGCAGGCGCCGCGCGATGCGGCAGCCCTTGGCAAGCTGCGCACCACGCCGAAAGGCTGGGAACGGTCATCGACGGCAACGGCGCTGCTCGGCGCGGTCAACACGGCGCTCGCTTTGCCCCGCGAAGAAATGCCGAAGCTGCCCAAGAGCTTTCAGCCGCCCGAGGGCTCCAATGCCGCCTCCGAGCTGTTGAAAGTGCTGTTGCGGATCGTCGCCGAGAAGGAAGGCGTCGCCTCGAAAGTGCTGGCGTCCAGCGACGACATCGACCGCATCGCCGCCGAGGGCGAGGATGCCGACGTGCCGGCCCTGCAGGGCTGGCGACGCGCCGTGTTCGGCGAAGCCGCACTGAAGCTGGTGCGCGGCGAAATCGGCATCAAGTTCGACAAGCGCAAGATCGCGGTGTTCGATTTGTAGACCCCCACCCCGCTCCGCTGCGCGGAGCGACCCTCCCCACAAGGGGGAGGGTAAACGACTGCCCTACACCGCTCCGAGCAGGTGTAGCGCGAACCAGATCCATGCCAACAAGAGAATGATCGCGCCGACGTAGAAGGCGCGGCTGCGAAACCGCAGATTGTTGCTGGTGAGGTGGACCCAGGCGTGGCCATAGCGGGAAATCACGAAAATCCACATCAACGCCAGGGTCAGATAATTGACGCCATTGGTCGCGTGCAGCGCCAGGCACAGCACATAGAACAGCACCGGCAGTTCGAACTGGTTGATGAGATTGTTGGCAACCGTGACGCTCGACCCGGGCTCGGTCGTGCGCACCTTGTATTGACCGACCTTGGCCTCGCCCGATTTGACCGCGCCGTAGCGGCGCCGGCCCATCACGACATAGACGATATAGACGAGCAACACCTGCGCCAGCATCGGCCAGAAAATCGCGGTCTGGCTCATGGCGTTGCCCCTGCTCTGTCGTTCATGCCTGTGGACGCCGCTGGGCGGCAAGGATCAAAAACGCGATGACGATGACGGGGATCGCCAGCAGCGCGAATTTGGTGACGATCAGCGACGAGGCGAAAGACAGAGAATCCGGGTTGGCCGACAGCGCATCGGACAGAAGCCGCGCCACCGCAATGTTCTGGGCGTAGTCGGCGCACGTGTAGGGCAGCACGATGACCAGCGCGAACAGCGCCTGAAGCTGCACCGGCATGGCACGAAAATTCTTCAGCCGCCGCCCGGTTGCCAGGATCAGGCTGACCATGGTCAGCGACAGCAGCGCCGGGAAGAGAAGGTCGAAAGTCAAATAGTGCCAGACCAGGATGATCTCGCTGCCGCGTCGGCCGAGTGCCGTCAGCCAGGCCATGCCCTCGTCGGGCGTGAACCCGCCAAGGCGCACGTCGAGCGACGGCAGGCCACCGCTCAGCCGGCGGAAATAGAAGAATTCCAGCAGCGTCATGATGATGAAAACCGCCGCGGCGGCAAAGCACAGCGCGCCGGCATGGCGCGCCAGCCGCAGCACGATCGTCGCCTGGTGGCGCCAGAGCATGTACCGCTCTGGCTGCCGGTCAGGCTCCGCCAGGATAGTTCGGGCTTTCGCGGGTAATCGTGACGTCATGGGCGTGGCTTTCACGAAGTCCGGCGTTGGATATGCGCACAAAGGTGGCGCGTTCGCGAAAATCGGCAAGGTCGCGGCCACCGACATAACCCATAGCGGCTTTTAGCCCGCCCGCAAGCTGGTGCAGCACGCCAGACACAGGTCCCTTGTAGGGCACCTGCCCTTCAATGCCTTCCGGGACCAGTTTCAGCGTGTCGCGAACCTCGGCCTGGAAGTAGCGATCGGCCGAGCCGCGCGCCATGGCGCCGACAGAGCCCATGCCGCGATAGGCCTTGAAGGAGCGGCCCTGATGCAGATAGACCTCGCCCGGGCTTTCGTCGGTGCCGGCCAGCAGCGAACCGATCATGGCCGCACTGGCGCCGGCGGCAAGCGCCTTGGCCAGATCGCCCGAATATTTGATGCCGCCGTCGGCGATGACCGACACGCCTGATCTATGCGCCGTCTCCACCGCCGACATGATCGCCGAAAGCTGCGGCACGCCGACACCGGCGACGATGCGCGTGGTGCAGATCGAGCCCGGGCCGATGCCGACCTTGACGGCATCGGCGCCGGCGTCGATCAGCGCCTGCGTGCCTTCGGCGGTGGCGACGTTGCCGGCCAGGATGCGGACGGAATTGGAAAGCTTCTTGGCCCGCGTCACCGCATCGAGCACGCGCTGCGAATGGCCATGCGCGGTGTCGATGACCAGGAGGTCGACACCGGCATCGATCAACCGCTCGGCGCGCTCGAAGCCGTCATCGCCGACGCTGGTGGCTGCCGCCGCCCGCAGGCGCCCCTGCGCATCCTTGGTGGCGTGCGGGTTGAGTTGCGACTTCTCGATGTCCTTGACGGTGATCAGGCCGACGCAATTGCCTTGCTTGTCCACGACGACGAGCTTTTCGATGCGGTGCTGGTGCAGCAGCCGCTTGGCCTCGTCCTGGTCGACATTCTCGTTGACCGTGATCAGGTTCTCACGGGTCATCAATTCGTAGACTTTCTGCCCCGGATCGGAGGCGAAGCGCACGTCGCGGTTGGTCAGGATACCAACCAGGCGGCCGATCTTCTGGCCGCCGGTGCCGCCATTCTCGACAACCGGAATGCCCGAGATGGAATAGGTGCGCATCAGCGCCAGCGCGTCGGCGAGCGTGGCGTCGGGGCCGATGGTGACCGGATTGATGACCATGCCCGATTCGAACTTCTTGACCTGGCGAACCTGCTCGGCCTGTTCGGCCGGCGAGAAATTGCGGTGGATGACGCCGATGCCGCCGGCCTGCGCCATGGCGATGGCGAGCCGCGCCTCGGTGACGGTGTCCATGGCGGCCGACAGGATCGGCACGTTGAGGTCGATGTCGGTGGCGATGCGGGTGCGGATGTCGGTCTCACCGGGCATGACCTCGGAATGACCGGGCTGCAACAGCACGTCGTCAAAGGTCAGCGCCAGCGCGCCGGTGGACGTTTCGATGATTTTTGCCATGGCCAGTCCTCGGATACGAAAAGCGCTGGGAGAATACAAAAAAGCGCTGGACCGAAATGGACAGCGCCGACTCGTTTCTTCCCTTTCAGGATTGGCGCTGGCTGGTAACACGTCGCGGCGCCGATGAAAAGCCGGTCGTGGCCTATTCGGCGGACTTGCCCAACAGGGCATCGAGCAAGACATGGCGCGGTGACGCGAAAGGATTGACGACCGTTACGCCGCCCCAGGTGAAGCCGTCCTGCAGATCTTCCGACAGCAGCAGCCGGCAACCGGTTTGCGAGGCAACAGACAGGATGGTCGCATCCCAGATGCCGAAATGGTGATCGGTCGCAAGATCAGCCGCGACCGTCATCACCTCCGGCGTCGTGCCGACAACCGGAAACGCGTCGCGCCAGCTCAACAGGGCGTCGCGCGCTTGTGCACGTGATCGTCCGGCCTTGCGTGTGAGAACGGTGAACAATTCGCCGAGCACTTGGACTGGAATGACGGCTGCCTCTTGCGCAATGTCGTGCAGCAGGCCGAAAACGATGTCGCGCTTCTCGGCTCCGTTGATCCCCTCGGCATAAACAAGGATGTTGGTATCGAGCGCGACCTTCACCGCTCGTCCTCGTAAAGCTCGTCGCGGCTCCAGCGCCCGGCTTCTACAACAGGCTGGCGTTCGAGGCGCGACAGCAGCGCTGTGCGCGAACGAGACGCCGCAGGGTCGGGCTGCCCTGCAGGCACGATCCGCGCCACGGGGCGCCCATGGCTGGTCACGACATAGCTCTGTCCTTCGCGGACACCGCGCAGGAGGAGCGAGAATTTGCGGTTGGCGTCGGCTGCGGAAACGGCTTCTTCCATGACATTGTCCAGATAGTAGTTATATTCACTACAGCATAGTGAACCCGGTCAATTTTCGCAAGTTCATTCAATGTGGCGAAACGCAGCGATGCCTCTTGTCCGCCCACGGTCGCACAAAAATGACAGCAAATTAATGCGACATCGCGCCTGAGGCGTGATAACCGCCCGTTTGTATCGGCTTGCCCGCCTTTTCATTGCCTGGATTGGCCGGCAGGCACATTTAGACCAGTTCGGACGCGTTCGTTGAACCGCATCATTCCGCTCATTCTGGCGGTCGCCTTGTTCATGGAAAACATGGATTCGACCGTCATTGCGACATCGCTGCCGGCGATCGCCGTCGACATCCACACCAGCCCGATCGCGCTCAAGCTGGCGCTGACCGCCTATCTGGTGTCGCTGGCCATCTTCATTCCGATCAGCGGCTGGATGGCCGACCGGTTCGGCGCCAAGACCATTTTTCGCGCCGCGATCGGCGTGTTCATCGTCGGCTCGGTCTGCTGCGCCGTCTCCAACTCGCTGCCGGCCTTTGTCGTCTCGCGCTTCCTGCAAGGCATAGGCGGCGCCATGATGACGCCGGTCGGCCGGCTGGTCCTGGTGCGCGCGACGCCGAAGAGCGAGCTGGTTGCCGCCATGTCGTGGCTGACGGTGCCGGCGCTGGTCGGACCGCTCGTCGGACCACCGATCGGCGGCTTCATCACCACTTATTTCACCTGGCACTGGATCTTTCTGATTAACGTGCCGATCGGCCTGATCGGCATCTGGCTGGCGACGCGCTTCCTGCCGCAAACCGACTCGATGGAGACGCCGCCGCTCGATTTCGTCGGTTTCGTGCTGAGCGGGCTGGCGGCCTCCGGCGTCGTCTTTGGCCTGTCGGTGGTCAGCCTGCCCTATCTGCCGCCGGCGACCGGCCTCATCACCGTGGCGGTCGGGCTGATTTCCGGCGTGCTCTATCTGCTGCATGCGCGGCGCGCCAAGAATCCCCTACTGGCGCTGGAACTGTTCCGCAACCAGGTGTTCCGCTCCTCGGTGCTCGGCGGCTCGCTGTTTCGCATCGGCATCGGCGCGGTGCCGTTCCTGTTGCCCCTGATGTTCCAGATCGGCTTCGGGCTGACGCCGTTCCAGTCGGGCATGATCACCTTCGTCTCGGCCATCGGCGCCATTGGCATGAAGTTCGTCACCGCGCTGATCTTCCGGCTCGCCGGCTTCCGCCGGGTGCTGATCTGGGGCTCGCTGATCGCCGCCGCATCGATCGCCATCTACGGCCTGTTCACGCCGGAGACGCCTTACGCGCTGATGCTGGCGATATTGCTGGTCGGCGGGTTTATCCGCTCGATGTTCTTCACCGGCGTCAACGCGCTCTCCTATGCCGAGGTGACGGCTGAAGACACCAGCAAGGCAACGCCGATCACGGCGGTGTTCCAGCAGTTGTCGATCGCGCTCGCCGTGGCGCTGGCCGGCGGCATCCTGGAAGTCTCGACCTCGATCCGTGGCGGACCGCTGGCGCTCGGCGATTTCCACATCGCCTTCTTCATCGTGGCGGCGGTGTCGGCGGCAGCGTCCGTGTCATTCATGCGGCTGGCGCCGGATGCCGGCAATGCCGTATCGGGACATGGCCGGCTGACGACGCCGAAGACGCTGGAGCCGGTGAGCACGGCTGGGAAGTAAGGGGCGGCGCGACGAAAATCGTCGACGTCGGCGATCCTTCACACCCCCCCTCTGGCCTGCCGGCCATCTCCCCCGCAAGGGGGGAGATCGGATATCACGCGGCTTTCGCCAATCTTGCAACTTTGAAGGAATGGCGAGGCGGTCGCAGCTGCCAATCTCCCCCCTTGCGGGCGAGATGTCCGGCAGGACAGAGGGACGGAGCGCTACGAAGCGTCTTTCACGCCGTGCCGTCTCTGCCCTTAAAATCCTTCGCCAGCAAATACAACTCCACCGACTCATCCCGCGACGCCGGCGGCTTCACGTGGTGCACCGAGCGGAAGTTCTTCTTGAGCATCGACAGCAGCTCGTTTTCGGCGCCGCCTTGAAACGTCTTGGCCAAAAAGTGCCCGCCCGGCTTCAGCACCGACAGCGCGAAATCGGCGGCCACCTCGCACAGATGCATGGTGCGGATGTGGTCGGTTCGCTTGTGGCCGGTGGTCGGCGCGGCCATGTCGGACAACACGATATCGGGGTCGCCGCCCAGCGCCTCGGCGAGCTTTTGCGGCGCTTCCGGGTCGAGGAAATCCATCAGCAGCACCGGCGCACCCGGCACCGCATCCATTTCGAGATAGTCGATGCCGATGACATGTGGATTATCAGCCGTCGATTTCGTCCTCGCGGCCGCCACCTGGCACCAGCCGCCGGGGGCCGCACCGAGATCGATGACCTTCATGCCGGGTTTCAGCAGATGATGCTTGTCATCGATCTCGATCAGCTTGTAGGCAGCGCGCGAGCGATAGCCGTCGGCCTTGGAGCGCTGGACATAGGGATCATTGATGTGGCGCTGCAGCCAGCGGCGCGACGATTCCTTCAGGCCGCTCTTCTTCTTGATCCGCGTTTTGAGGACACGAATGCTGGCGGAGCCCGGCTTTTCCGGCTTCTTGGTCATGACTTTTTTTCTTGTTTGAGTTTTTGCACTCGCCGAGTTGCCGCCGTTTTTCGGCGGCTTCGCGTTTCGCGAAGGGCTTCCCCCACTCCGTCGCCGCTTCGCGGCGCCACCTCTCCCCCCTCCGGAGGGAGAGGAAAGGCGCTGGTCTGCATAAGTTCGCGCCCTTCCTCTACCCCGTCGATCGGGGGAGAGGTGTAGAGCGAAGCACGACGGAGGGGGGGTGGTCCGTTCACCAAAGCAATGCGGATCATGCTCGGCCCCGCCCACTGTTGCGCCAGACGCCGTCATCGGCCATCAGCTCGCTCAAAATGCCTTCGCGTAAGCCCCGGTCGGCGACGCGCAGCCGCTCCGACGGCCACACCGCACGGATGGCTTCCAGGATAGCACAGCCGGCCAGCACAAGATCGGCACGGTCGGCGCCGATGCAAGGGTTGGCGCAGCGCTGCTGGAAGTCCCAGCCGACCAGTTTTTCGACCATGCGGTCGACGCTGTCGCGGTCCATCCACAGCCCATCGACGCGGCGGCGGTCGTAGCGTTCGAGATCGAGATGGACGCCGGCCAGCGTCGTCACCGTGCCGGATGTGCCCAGCAGATGGAATTTCGGACTGGCCAGCACATGGCTCAGCCGGTCGCGGCCGTCGAAGGCTTTCAGCCGCACCGCGACGTCGTCGACCATGGCGGCAAAGATCTCGCGCGTCACCGTGCGGCCGCCAAAGCGTTCGGCCAGAGAGACGACGCCGACCGGCAGCGAGGTCCACGACACGATGTGGTTGGCCAGCCGCGGCGAGCGCTGGCCGGTGAGGTCGATCAGCGCGATTTCGGACGAGCCACCGCCAATGTCGAACAGCACCACGCCTTGCGTGTCGCGCTCGATCAGCGAGCCGCAGCCGGATACAGCCAGACGCGCCTCGGTCTGGCGATCGATGATTTCCAGCTTCAACCCCGCCTCTCGTTCGACGCGCTGCAAAAATTCCACGCCATTGTCGGCGGTGCGGCAGGCCTCGGTGGCGATCAGCCGTGCCTTGCGGATCTTGCGGTTGCGCAATTTGTCGCCGCAGATCTTCAGCGCCTCGACGGCGCGGTCCATCGCCGCCTGGCTCAGGTGCCCATTCGCCGTCAGCCCCTCGCCCAGCCTGACGATGCGCGAGAAGGCGTCGATGACGCGGAACTGGCCATGGCGCTGCGGCACCGCGACCAAGAGCCGGCAATTGTTGGTGCCGAGATCGAGCGCGGCAAACACCGGCAGTTCCTGCATCGGCGGACGATGCATTGGCTGTTCCGGTCGGGATTGTGGCGCCGAGGGCAAAGGCACCGGCGCTGGAGCGGCCGGGCCGACGGAGGCCGGCGCACCAACCGCTGCGGCCGTTGCGAGAGGGCTGTCGTCGCGCGCAAAAACCTTGCGCCCACGCCGGCGCTTGCGCCGCTTTCTCGCCTTGCCTCGCTGATGCTGGGCTTCGCCGGCCTGTCCGTTGCCGGACTGAGGCCCCGCCTGGCGGGGCCACCCGGCGGATGGGCTTGGCCCGCCTGACGGCGGCGAAGCCCTGGACACGCCCACTTCCGGCGCGCCAGCGCCGGTGTCGTGGTCTTCCACTTCAGTTCCTTCCGGCGCCGCGCGAACCGGAAAACCGGACGCAGCAGGCGCTTAAAAATTTTAAGTTGCCGCCAGAGTAGCAGCGCCGGACCGGATCACCAAGAGCAAGGGGCCAAATTTTGCCGGCTGCGTCCTGCCACGTCCCCGCTGCTTTGCAGCGTCCCGGCGTTCGCTAGCCTTTTCATCTTGCCACTGGCACGACGAATTCGCCGTTGGCGAACCGGCTGCTCACCCTTGCCGGTTGAATAGCCGGCTTCAATGAGGCATTTCTGAAATGAGGGGGAATTGGTGAATCGCGGACGTTTTAACGCCCGCCTGGGCGATGGGCAGCAACACATGACGACAACTCCATGAATTGGGGGGGCACGAATTGGAAGCGCTATCTGTGGCCGGTCATCGGTGTCGCGGCGGTCATCGGGTCGCTGTTGTTGCTGTGGCATGAGTTGCGCGGCATCTCGATCGACGATGTCTGGGACGGCATATCAGCCATCCCGACGCGCGGCTGGGTGCTGGCGGCGCTGAGCTCGGTGGTCGCCTACGCCTCGCTTGCCGGCTACGACCACATTGCCCTTCTACATATCGGCAAGAAGGTGTCGTGGCTGTTCGTCACCTTCTGCTCCTTCACCACCTATGCGCTGTCGCACAACATTGGCGGCTCGGTGCTTTCGGGCGCGGTGATCCGCTACCGCGCTTATGGCACCAGGGGGCTCACCGGCCAGGATGTCGGCATATTGGTGGCGATCTGCTGGATCACTTTCGTGCTCTCCAGCCTGCTGGTCGGCGGCCTGGTGCTGGTGTTCGAGCCGCAGATCATCGGCCGCTTCTCCGGCGCGCCCCACCATGGGCTGGCGATCGCCGCCGGCATCGCTTTGCTCATTCTGGTCGGCGCCTATATCTTCGGCAGCTGGCTGCATCTGAAGCCGCTCAAGATCGCCGGTTTCCAGTTGCATTACCCGGCGCTGCCGATCGTGGCACGGCAATTGCTGATCGGCCCGATCGAGCTGCTGGCGGCAGCCGCGATCATCTTCTTTGCCCTGCCCGTGGCCGGCAATCCCGGCTATTTCGTTATCCTCGGCGTGTTCCTGGTGTCGTTCTCGGTTGCGCAGATCTCGCATGCGCCCGGCGGGCTTGGCGTGTTCGAGGTCGTGTTCCTCGCCGGCCTGTCGCAGATGGACCCGGTCGGCGTGCTGGCGGCACTTTTGGTGTTTCGCCTGTTCTACCTGATCATCCCGCTGCTGATCGCGCTCGGCGTGGTGCTGTTCTTCGAGCATTCGCAATACAGCCGGACGGAGAGCTGAGGATGATTGGGTGCGGCGCGCCACCCGGGCGTAATTGCCCCTATGAAACGCTGTGATTGAAACGCAGCTTAGGCTTGACTATTTTCCGGCGGCGGCTACAAGGCACGCGCGGCTGCTTCGGCGGCCCACCAGCGCGACAGCGCCTGCTGGGGAATAGGTTAACGGTAGACCCACGGACTCTGACTCCGTTAGTCCTGGTTCGAATCCAGGTTCCCCAGCCAAGGCACGTCATGCCCACTGACAGCCAGTACATCCTCGAACGCATCCGCCAGGGATGCGTGGAGTTGTCCGACGACGAGTTCGCCATCGACAGGCTGGCAAAATATGTCGGCAACGGGAGAATCCGCTGGCATGTCGAGTTCCGTGGGCATCGCATCGAGCTGACAACCGGCCAGATCAAGAAGCAGCCTACCTTTCGCAGGAAAATCCTCGAACAGGCTGGCGTTCTGCCGCCGCAGCGTGCCGGGGCCGATTACCGGCGATGGGCACTCGATCTCAGGCGGAATGCCATCGAGCTTCCCTGGCGCGACAGGCCGGTCGATGCCGGTTTTGCCATCGACAGGCTGACCAGCCACGGCGATGGGCGCTGGACGGTGGAATATCAGGGCAAGGCGATAAAATTCACGACGACGAAACTGCGCCGGCAACTCAGTTTCCGCAAACGCATGCTGGCCAAGGCCAAGGTGCTTCCGCCGGAATTGGCCCCGCCTGCCTATCGCAAGTGGATGGACTGGCTCATTCAAAACGCGACTGAGGCTGTGCCGCAGGCCGGCGAAGCCTCGATCACAGAGAAAAGCTGGCTTGACGACCTGCCGGAGCTGGCCGGCTGGGAAGATGAAGCGCCACCCGAGAATTGATTGGGTTCCAATGATCATGAAATCGAGCGATGCTTCTCCGGAACTGCGATTGGGCAGCGGACGTTCTGGGGATACAGACCGAGATCGGAAGCCTGCCAAAACTGCCCTGCAATAACCGCGTGCCAAGCCTGATATCCTCCGGCAGGAGTTTGCCGCCGAAGCCAGCGGCCGGCGCCGCTCATCAAGAGATTGCCTGAGGAGGCGCCGGCCAGGCGGGCATTGGGGTACCCGCCGACGCTACATTAGCATTCACGCATAGATTTGGTATGGCGCGAACGCGGAAGGCCGGCTGCCTTCACAGCAGCATTACCGCAATTTTTCCCAAGACCAGGAACCCGCAACGGTGCAAGGGTTGGAACGCCCAGCGTTTCGGCGCGGCTTGCCTGGAGACAATCATGGCGACGTTTCATCCGAAGGTCCGCCAGCCGACCGGGCGAAAGACATGGACCTGTATGGATGGTTGATCGGCAGTTGGGACTTGGAGACGCTCCACCACCGCAACGACGGCACAATTCAGAAATGGGATGGCGAGTGTCACTTTGGCTGGGTGCTCGAAGGCCGCGCCATTCAGGACATCTGGATCAGGCCCAGGCGCCCTGCCCCGTCCACCATGTATGGCACGACCTTGCGCGTCTTCGATCCCGGGATGGGTGGCTGGCACATCATCTGGAGCGATCCGCTCAACCAGGATTACTCGCGCCAGATCGGGCGGGCCGAAGGCAAGGACATCGTCCAGATGGGCGCCGACTCGCGCGGCCTGCAGGCTCGGTGGCGGTTCACCGAGATCACCGCCGGCAGCTTTCACTGGATCGGTGAGGAGAGACGAGCGGAGAGCGACCCCTGGCGCGTGACATATGAACATTTCGCGCGCCGGACGGGTTCCTGAAGCACGCTTGCGCATTCAGCCCCTCGTGCCTACGGGCGAGGTACGACCATAGATTAGCGATAGCTCAATTAACACCAAACCAGTATCTCAAAACCCGCCGGTACAAGCGCGCCCAAGAACCTTCATATGTACCGAGCGCGAACTGAGGCTAGACAAGTGAAGATTCCAATAGCATTGTTGGCACTGGGACGGGGCTCGACCGGCAAACGCAAACGATGCTTGTCGGTGGTTGGCAACTGCTAAACCGTACAGCCGTAATTGCCACGGCTGCGAGACCAAGGAGTCCCAAGGATGCCGAACTCAAGCCAAACCAGCGATCAATGGTGGGTCAACGACCAGACGCCGGACAACCCGTACGGCAAAAGCGAAGATTACGGGGCCTTCCTCACCTACCTTGGAGCGCTGGACCGGTCGATAACGCCGGCGATCGCGGCGGGAACGCTGAGGATAAATGTCTCCGAGCTCAATGACCATCCCGAATACAAGGCCGCCGCGATCGGCGCCTTGCAGATGTGGGCCAGTGTCACCCCGTTGAAGTTCGAAATCGTCGACAATGCACCATACAACAGCGCAACGGACTGGATGCAGGTTGTCAGCCCCGAACTGGGCGAAGAGGACGACGGCAGCGCCTATTCCAACGACCGCTATGTCAGCATCGGCCAGCGTTTCCACGACACCGAGGTCAACAAGACGGATATTGGCGGCTATGTCTTCGATTCCTTCATCCATGAATTCGGTCATGAGTTCGGGCTGAACCACCCCGGGCTCTACAATTACAGCGGCCCAGGCGGCGTACAGATCAATTTCTGAACAATGCGACCTGGACCTACGACCGTCAGCAATACAGCGTCATGTCCTATTTCGACGGGATCGATGTCGGTGAAACCAGCCGCTGGTCGGCGTCAACGCCGATGATGGCCGACATCGAGGCTGTCATCCGCCGCTTTTTCTCCACCGTCGACGAGAACGGCGTGCGCACCTATCAGCATATCGATCTCAACATGGGCGACAACGTCTACGGCTTCGGCAGTGCCGTGGACGGCTACCGGCTGACCTCCTCGGGCATGCAGCACGATATCGGTTTTGTCATCCATGACACCGGCGGAACCGACACGATCGACTTCTCCGGCTCGACGGCCGGCACGATCCTCGATCTGCGCGCCGGACAGTTCTCCAGCGTCAACGGCCACAGCAACAATGTGTCGATCTTTGCCGGGCACAACGCCGATGGCACCGACTATTACATCGAGAACGGCATCGGCAGCAGCTATGACGACGTCCTGATTGGCAATGACGGAGCCAACGTGCTGGATGGCCGCGGCGGCGGCGACCGCATGGCCGGCAATGGCGGCGACGACACCTACTTCGTCGATTCCCTCGACGACATCGTGCGCGAGGAAGCGAATGGCGGGAATGACACGGTCGTTCTGCTGAACCGGAACTTGAATATCCGGAAAATCGCCAACGTCGAACACATCATCTACGCCGACGAGTCGACACTCCAGCCTGGAGACGGCGGCACCGAAACCGCACCGACCATCGGCGACAACACGATGACCAGCGTCATCTTCGGCGACAATGGCAACAATACGCTCGACGGCGGCGCCGGCGACGACACGATCTTCGGCCAGGGCGGCGATGACCTCATCATCGGCGGCCGCGACTCGCTCGCCAGCCGCGACATCAACAACACCATCGATGTCGCCGACCTTCCAGACCAGACCGAGAGCGACGACGGCAATGACACGCTCTATGGCGGCCGCGGCAACGATACGATCCTCGGCGGCCAAGGCAACGACATCCTCGACGGCGGCGACGGCGACGATACGCTGAGCGGCCAGGATGGCGTCGATATATTCAGGGGCGGCGCCGGCGTCGACACGGTAGACTTCAGCAAGGAGAGCCCCTTCCAACTGCTCGTCAACCTCGAGACGAACGTTGCCAATGGCGGCACCGCCACCGGCGACACCTTCTACAGCATCGAAAACCTGATCGGCTCCGATGACCGCATCGACCGTTTCATCGGTACGTCGGCGGCAAATCATTTCTGGGGCCGGGGCGGCGGCGACTATTTCAACGGCGGCGGCGGCAACGACATACTGGATGGCGGCAATGACGGCGACATCCTGTACGGTGAAGCCGGCAACGACACGATCATCGGCGGCGCCGGCCAGGACTATCTGGATGGCGGCGCCGGCATTGATACGGTCGTCTACGAAGGCAGTTCCGCCGGCGTGACGATCGACCTCGCCAATGGCACGGCCAATGGCGGCGACGGCGATGGCCCGGTGCAGATCGTCGGGCGCGGCACCGTTATCCGGCACGACATCCTGGTCGGCTTCGAAAACGCCGTCGGGTCGTTCTTTGACGACCATCTCATCGGCAACGCCCAGGCCAACAAACTTTCCGGCGGCGCCGGCAACGACACGCTGACCGGCGGTGGCGGCGCCGATATATTGAATGGCGGCGCCGGCAGCGACACGGCGGACTACGCCGACGCGGCCAGCGGGCAAAACCTCAAACTGGGTGGCGGCAAATCCGGCGGCGACACCTATATCTCGATCGAAAATCTGGCTGGCTCGGGCTTCAACGATCACCTGACCGGCGATGGCGCGGCCAATGTGCTGACCGGCCAGGGCGGCGCCGACAAGATCGACGGCGGCGGCGGCGATGACACCCTGCTCGGCGATTTCGCCTATCAGGGCGATGCTCCGCCACGCCCGGGCATGGGCACCGGCTACGCCACGCTCGGACCGGACGCGACCAACAATTCGGTCTCGACCGCCTTCGACATCTCGAACAACTTCTCGCTGACCGCCGACCCCGACATCTTCGATTCGACGACCACCCTTCACACCACCGTCAATGCCACCGGAAACGGCTTGGGCGGATATTACAGCATCAACCTGGCGGCCGGCACGATCATCACCATCGACATCGATGGCATTGCCGACCCCAATGTCCATGACAGCATCGTCAGGGTGCTGGACAGCGATGGCAATATCGTCGCCCAGAACGACGATGGCGGCAACGACCCCGGCTCCAACAACGGCCGCGATTCGAGCACCAGCTTCATCGTTCAGGAAACCGGAACCTACTATATTGTGGAGGGCGAATGGTCGGACTCGGCTCCTGGCGATGGCTGGGTCGAATCCGTGCCGGAGGGCTCGACTTACAAGCTGAACGTGTCGGTCGAATTCCCGCCGGCACCAGCTCAGCCGGGCGTTGCGGGCGCCGATACGCTCA
This sequence comes from Mesorhizobium sp. M0058, assembly GCF_040323095.1. Lineage (NCBI taxonomy): Bacteria > Pseudomonadati > Pseudomonadota > Alphaproteobacteria > Hyphomicrobiales > Phyllobacteriaceae > Mesorhizobium > Mesorhizobium sp. M0058. Next base: position 257,423 of record NZ_JAMYUQ010000002.1, on the reverse strand, counting down.
ACGGCGGCGGCGGCAGCGACCTTTTGGATGGCGGGCTGGCTGCCGATACGCTGACCGGCGGCGCCGGCGACGACTATTTCCGCTTCTCGACAGAACTCGGGAACGGCAATATCGACTGGATCAAGGACTTCAAGGTCGCCGACGATACGATCCTGCTGGACAACCTCATCTTTGCCAGCGTTGGCGGCGACGGCGCCCTCGCTTTGGGCTCATTCTACAAGAGCGCAGCCGGTGCTGCTCATGATGCCGACGACCGCATCATCTACGACACCGACAGTGGAATATTGTCTTACGACGCCGATGGTTCCGGACAGGGAGCAGCCGTTCAGTTTGCACACCTGAACACAAATCTGGATCTTTCGGCTGCAGACTTCATTGTCATCTAACGCGTTGCCGGGGGAGGGGTGCCGTCAGGCTCCCCTCCCGCATACCCCAGCGCAGTGAAAAGGGAGAGGACGCGATGACCGACCGCCGCACAGTGTTAATGGCCGCCGGAGTTGCGGCAGTCGCCGCGGCCACCGGGGCAGCGGCAGCGCAATCGCCAGATATTCGCGCGCCAGATATTCGCGCAACAGATATTCGCGGCGCCGTCACCTTTGTGGGCGGCAAGGCTATCCCGGAAGGTCATCTTGATATCTATCTTGAGGATCCCGCCATTCAGGACAGTGGGCGACGCCGCGCCGCCAAAACCAGCCTCAAGAGCGAGGGCGGCTCAAAGACCATAGAATTTTCCTTGCCCCTGCCCGCAAGCTCGACCGCTTCACCAACGCTGCAGGTCGTTGCGCGCCTGGAGCGTGCGGACGGCTGGCTGGTGGCGCGGGGCAGCGCGCAGTTCCAGGCCGGCTTGCCCGTCCATGTCACACTCAAGGCAGTTATCTATTGAAGGGACGAGATGCCATATCCTGATTGCGAGCCTGCATGCAGCTGACGCCATCGACGCCGCTTACGCTGGTCGGAATCCTGGCGTCCTTTCGACGTGCGTTTTCGGGCATCGTCCTGATGAGCGGGGTCGTCAACGTGCTGACCCTGACCGGCTCGTTCTTCATGTTGCAAGTCTATGACCGCGTCGTTCCGGGTCGCAGCGTGCCGACGCTGGTCGGCCTGGCGGTGCTTGCGGGAACATTGTTCGTGTTTCAGGGAGTGCTGGAGCTGATCCGCTCTCGCCTCATGGTGCGGCTGGGACAGGGGTTGGACGCAAAGCTGAGCCCGTCGGTCTATTCGGCGCTGATGCGCCTGCCGCTGCGCGCCAAGCCTTCCGGCGACGGGCTGCAACCCCTACGGGATCTCGATCAGGTCCGCTCCTTTATCGGCAGTGCCGGACCGACCGCTTTGTTCGACCTGCCATGGATGCCGCTCTATATCGGCATCTGTTTCATTTTTCATTTCTGGATCGGCGTTACCGCGCTTGCCGGCGCCGTTGTCCTGTTTGCACTGACGCTTCTGGCCGAATTCCGGACCCGCGGCCCGACAAGGATCGCCGGACAGCACGCGGCCGTTCGCAGCACGTTGGCCGAGGCGACAAGGCGCAATGCCGAAGCCATGCAGGCCATGGGTTTTGGCGGGCGTATCGCCGAGCGGTGGTCTGCCGTCAATGCCGAGTACCTGAACGCCCATGCGGCGGCCAGCGATGTCGCGGGAACGCTTGGCACGATTTCCAAGATCCTGCGGTTGATGCTGCAATCGGCAATGCTGGCGATCGGCGCTTATCTGGTCATCCAGCAAGAGGCGACCGGCGGCATCATGATCGCAAGCTCGATCATGATGGGCAGGGCGCTGGCTCCGATCGAACTGGCGATAGCGCATTGGAAGGGCTTCATTTCAGCGCGGCAAAGCTGGGCACGCCTGAAGCAGCTTCTGTCCGCGCTGCCGGAAGGCGCAACCGGCGTGACCCTGCCCGCGCCTGTCAGCGCGCTGGCGGTCGAGAATGTCAGTGTCGCCCCGCCGGGCGAACGCACGCCGGTGGTGTGGGATGCAAGTTTTTCACTGGCCAGGGGAGCAGGCCTGGGGGTCATCGGCCCGAGTGCTTCCGGCAAATCATCGCTGGTGCGTACGCTTGCAGGTGTCTGGCTTCCGGCGCGCGGCGCCGTGCGGCTGGACGGCGCGACGCTTGACCAGTGGCCGGCCGACGAGCTGGGTAAACATATCGGCTATCTGCCGCAGGATGTGCAGTTGTTCGACGGCACGATTGCGCAGAACATCGCCCGCTTCGACCCGGATGCGTCGTCCGATATGGTGCTTGCGGCAGCCAAGGCCGCCGGCGTGCATGATCTCGTCGTGCATCTGGCCGACGGTTACGACACAAAGGTTGGCGAAGCCGGCGCCTCGCTGTCGGCGGGGCAACGCCAGCGTGTCGCCCTTGCCCGCTCTCTTTATGGCGATCCCTTCCTGGTCATCCTGGACGAGCCGAATTCCAATCTCGACTCGGAGGGTGAAGTGGCCTTGTCCGCCGCCATCCAGGGCATCAGGGACCGCGGCGGCATCGTTATCGTCGTTGCGCACCGATCCAGTGTGCTGGCCAATGTCGACACCGTGCTGGTGATGGCCAATGGCCATGTGCAGGCCTTCGGTCCGAAGGACGAGGTGCTGAACAAGGTCTTCCGATCGGCGGCACCGCTCAAGGTCGTTGCCGCCACGGAAAGAGGCGTTCCTGCATGAGCGAGGACAGAAGCGCTTTGCATCATCGGCAGGTCCGCCGCTATCTCGTGGCTGGCGTTGCTACCTGTCTGCTGCTTGTCGGAGGTGTTGGCGGTCTGGCGGCGGTGACCAAGATGTCGGGTGCGGTGATCGCAGCTGGCCGGCTGGTGGTCGATTCCAATGTAAAGAAGGTTCAGCATCCGACGGGCGGCGTGGTCGGCGAGATCAGGGTGCGTGAAGGCGACCGGGTCAAGGCGGGCGATATTCTGGTGCGGCTGGATGAAACGACAACACGCGCCAATCTGGCGATCGTCTCAAAAGGTCTGGATGAGTTTTATGCACGGTTGGCGCGCCTGGAGGCGGAGCGTGACGGCAAGGACACGATCAGCTTTCCGGACGTTTTGACATCGCGGCGCGACGAAGCCGGTGTCGCCGCATCGATGGCCGGAGAACAATCGCTGTTCGATTTCCGGCACCAGGCGCGGTCTGGCCAGCGATCGCAATTGCGCGAACGGATCGCGCAGTTGAAGCAGGAGAGTGCCGGCCTGACCGAGCAGCTGCAGGCGAAACGCCGCGAGATCGAGCTGATCCAGATCGAGCTGGAAGGTGTGCGGTCGCTCTGGCATCGCAAGCTGATAGGAATCGACCGCATGACGTCGCTGGAACGGGACGCGGTGCGGCTCGAAGGCGAGCATGGCCAGTTGACCGCGGGAATTGCCCAGGTGAAAGGCAAGGCGTCCGAGATCGAACTGCAGATCATCCAGATCGACCAGGATCTTCGCAGCGAGGTCGCGACCGATTTACGCGATACCCAGGGAAAGATCTCCGAGTTCGTCGAACGCAAGGTAGCGGCCGAGGACCAGTTGAAGCGCATCGATCTGCGCAGCCCGCAGGATGGCGTGGTGCTGCAGTTGGCGGTGCATACGATCGGCGGGGTCATCACCCCCGGCGAACAGGTGATGCAGATCGTACCGGTGACGGACGACCTGACCGTTGAAGCGCATATCGCACCGCAGGATATCGACCAGGTGACGATGGGCCAGAATGCGATTTTGCGCCTGTCGGCGTTCAATCGGCAAACCACGCCGGAGCTGACCGGGACGCTGTCGCGGATCTCGGCCGATCTCACCGTCGAAGAGCGCACCGGAGCAGCCTTCTATGTGGCGCGGGTGACGCTGCCGAAAACGGAGGTCGCCAAGCTGCGCGGGCTGGCGCTGGCGCCGGGCATGCCGGCCGAGGTGTTCTTCCCGACGGGCGACCGGACGATGCTTTCCTATCTGGTGAAGCCGCTGTCGGATCAGATCCAGAAAGCTTTCCGGGAAGAGTGAAGCCGCACGTTTGAGAGCTGAAGCCTCGGGACCGGCTGGTTGCCGGTCCCCAAGGGGTAGCCCCTACTCCGCCGCCTCGTAGCCGGCGATGCCCTTGATCTCGAGGAAATCCTCGAGGCCGTATTCGGCGTATTCGCGACCGTTGCCGGATTGCTTGTAGCCGCCGAAGGGCAGGCCGGCGTCCCATTGGGGATAGTTGATGTAGACGTTGCCGGTGCGCATGCGGGCGGCGACTTCGCGGGCCTTCTGAATGTCCTTGGCCTGAATGTAGGAGGCCAGGCCATAGACGGTGTCGTTGGCGGTGCCGATCGCCTCTTCCACTGTGTCGTAAGGCATGATCGCCAGCACCGGCCCGAAGATTTCCTCGCGCGCGATGCGCATGTCTGATGTGACGTCGGCGAACACGGTCGGGCGGACATAGTAGCCGCGGTTGAGTTCTGCCGGGCGGCCCGGTCCACCCGCGACCAGCGTGGCGCCTTCATCTATGCCGGCCTGGATCAGGTCCTGGATCTTGTCGAACTGGATCTGGCTGACCACCGGGCCGAGCTTGGTGCCGGCCGCATCGGCCGGGCCGACGGTCAATTTTTCGGCCGCCGTCTTGGCGTAGCCGGTCGCCTCGTCATGGCGGTCGCGCGGCACGAACATACGAGTCGGCGCATTGCAGGACTGGCCCGAGTTGCTGAAGCAGCCGGCGACGCCCTTGCTGACGGCCTTTTCGAGATCGACATCGGGAAACAGGATGTTGGCCGACTTGCCGCCAAGCTCCTGATGCACGCGCTTGACCGTGTCGGCGGCCGCCTTGGCGACCAGGATGCCGGCGCGGGTCGAACCGGTGAACGACATCATGTCGACATCGGGATGGCTGGATAGCGCCTGGCCGACGCCCGGGCCGTCGCCATTGACGAGGTTGAAGACGCCCTTGGGAACGCCGGCCTCGTCGATGATTTCGGCAAAGATGATGGCGTCGAGCGGCGCGATTTCCGAGGGCTTCAGCACCATGGTGCAGCCGGCGGCGAGCGCAGGACCGACCTTGCAGGTGATCTGGTTCAGCGGCCAGTTCCACGGCGTGATCAGGCCGACGACCCCGATCGGCTCCTTGACGATGAGCGACGAGCCCTTGACGTGGCGGAATTCGAACGACTTCAGCACCTCGGCCATCTTCTGCAGATGTGCCAGGCCAAATGCCGACCTGGCTGTCGAGTGCCATCTGGCGCGGCGCGCCCATCTCGCGCGATACGGCCAGCGCCAGATCGGCGCTGCGCTTCTTGTAGACCTCGATTATGCGGTTGAGGATATCGAGGCGCTCCTCGACCGAAGTGAAGCCGAATGTCTCGAAGGCGCGCTTGGCGGCCGCAACCGCCTTGTCGACATCGGCCTTTGAGCCGAGCGAAATCTGCGCGAAAGCATCTTCGTTTGACGGGTCGATGACGTCGAGTGTGCTGGGCACGACAGGATCGACCCACACGCCGTCGATATAGAACTGCAGATTGTGTGACACGGGCTTCTCCTCGGGGGATTCTGAATTGATGGGGGCGATCGCCAGATCGTCGTATCGGTTCAGGGATAACGATGGGGCAAGAGCGATGTCAAACGCAAGGGCGGGCGATTGAGCCTACGGCTACAGAAGCGTGTGCCCCGCCGCGACCAGAAGCCCCCTTGCCGCGGCTTCATCCTTGGCTTTGACGAGCAGATGGTCACCATCGAAGGTGGATACCAGAAAAATGCCGAGTTCGCTTTCCGACAATGGCTTTATCACCGACAGGACGATGCCGGTTTCGTCGAAGGCAAAGGGACCTTGGAGTTTCAGGGCGACCCAGTCCCTGTCATGCTTCACCCCGTCCGGCACCCGATCCTGCAGGCAGACGACCGAAAGCTCGTCCTCTGTCCTGGTGATGCTGACGAAGCCCGGCCCGTCCGCCCAGCCGGGAATGCTGTCTTTTGCTTCGAGGCGCGAAACCGCATACCGCCCCGTGAGCGGCTTCAACCGGACCCTGACTGCCATCCGATCCTCCCTGTTATCGGCCATCACCCAGTTTCTTGCTCATATAGACCGTCATGCCGTTCATGAACGGCTCCTCCCGGTCGATCGTATAGCCATGCCGTTTGTACAACAACACATTGGCCATGAAGGCGCCGTTGGTCAGCAGGCGCAGCTCGAAGCAGCTGGCCTCCAGCGCCTTCTGCTCCGCCCGTTCCAGCAACAGCCGGCCGATGCCCCTGCCCTGCGCCTGTGGCGCGACGCAGACATTCTCGATCCAGAGATGATCGTCGGCCAGGATGGTCTCGATCATGCCGACGATGCGGCCATTTTCGATGGCGAGATCGAACGGATGTTCGGCGACCGCCTTGTCATAGTCGGCGCGCATCGGCAGCGGCTCGCGGCCGATCAGAGGCACCCATTTGGCATAGGCGGCACGCACAATGTCCCTGATGGCGGCACCGTCCGCCGGTTGGGCCGGCCGAAACAGGATGGAAGAATTGGACATGGCAAAGGCTCCAGACATGAAAACCCCGCCGGCAGACGTCGCGGGCGGGGCTGGAACGAACGAACCGATTTAGTGTGCCGGTCTTTGTCGTCGCGCCTTGCCGCTCCGCACTGTGCAGAGGCGACGTCGCTGGGCGATGGCGAGCGAGAAAATGGACATGACGCCACGCTGGAGTGCAAGACGCAGAGCGTCAAGCTGCATAACCGAGCCAGTCATTACGTTTGCATGGCACAGGCAAGATTGAAGGCATTGCCGACTGTTCACAAAAATCGATCATTTCAACAAAAACAATTCGTTGGAAAGATCGATTCTGGAATGACATTCTCCTGAGGTACTTGCGTGGAGAATTGCATTGTCTTCCGCCGCCCAGCTAGCGAACGATATTCCGATCAGCATGATTTCCGCCGATCTGGCCGTGGGCCGGAAGCGGCTCGGTTCCGTGTGGAATGGCGTCATCCCCGGGATCGTGCTGGTGGCGATGATCACGGGGGTGGCCTTCTCGGCCCATAATGTCTCCGGCTTCGCGCTGTTCAGCCCGATGATCCTCGCCGTCGTCGCCGGCATGATCTATTCCAACGTGCTCGGCACGCCCGCCCACGCCAAGGCCGGCATTGCCTTCTCGCAGAAGCGCCTGCTGCGCTTTGCCATCGTGCTGCTCGGCTTTCAGCTGACGCTCGGCCAGGTCGTCTCCATCGGCGCCGGCGGCGTCGGCATCGTGGCGCTGACCCTTGGAGCGACCTTCGTCTTCACCATTACGCTTGGCCGGCTGATCGGCGTCGACGCCAAGCTGGCGCAGCTGATTGCCGCCGGCACCTCGATCTGCGGCGCTTCGGCGATCGTTGCCACCAACATCGTCACCGATGCGCGCGACGAGGACGTCACTTATGCCGTCGCCTCGATCACGCTGTTCGGCACCGTCGCCATGCTCGGCTTTCCGCTGCTGGCGCCGGTGCTCGGCCTCGACCAGCACGCATTCGGCCTGTGGGCCGGCGCCTCGATCCACGAGGTGGCACAGGTCATCGGCGCCGGCTTCCAGAACGGCGCCCAGTCCGGCGAGATCGCCACCGTCGCCAAGCTGACCCGCGTCGCCCTGCTGGCGCCGATGGTGATCGCGCTCGGCCTGATGACGCGCCGCAAGAGCAATGGCGATCGCCCAAGCAGCCAATCCGGTGCGCGGCCGCCGATACCGTGGTTCGTCGCCGCTTTCGTCGCCGTCGTGGCGCTGAACAGCCTGGTTGCCGTGCCGGCCGAAGTGAAGTCGGCCATGGCGTTCGCCACCACCATCATGCTGACCATGGGGCTCGCCGCCATGGGTCTGCAGGCCAACATTTCGCAGCTGCGCTCGCGCGGCCTTCGCCCGCTGGCGCTCGCCTCCTGCGCCTTCCTGTTCATCGGCTGCTTCAGCCTGATGCTGGTGAAGTTCGCTTAGTCCTCGAACGAACTCGCCGCGACATAGATCGCGGCAAGCGCCTCGATGCCGGCCTGGTCGTCCTTGTCGAAGCGGCCGGGCGTCGGGCTGTCGAGGTCGATCAGGCCGAAGACGCCGTCACTGTCCCTCAGCAGCACGACGAGTTCCGAGCGCGAGTCGGCGTCGCAGGCGATGTGGCCGGCAAACTCGTGCACATCCTTGACCAGCATCGACATTTCGAGATCGATCGCGGTGCCGCACACGCCCTTGCCGACGGCGATGCGCACGCAGGCCGGCTTGCCCTGGAACGGTCCAAGCACCAGCTCCTCGTCGGACGCCAGGAAATAGAAGCCGGCCCAGTTGAGATCGGGCACCATCTGGAAGATCAGCGCCGATGTGTTGGCGGCGTTGGCGACGGAGTCGCTCTCGCCTTCCAGCAGCGCCTTCAACTGGGTGGCCAGTTCGCGGTAGAAGGCCGGCTTGTCGGTGCTGTCGATGGTCTGGGCCGCAAACATGGCGTCGTCTCCATTGCCGGCGGGCCAAAAAGCCCGCTACATTTCCTGTCTGCCACCAATGACGCTCCCAGGAAATACACAATTGTGAATACCGACCGTGCCAGCCAAACACACGACCGGGCGCAACCCGCAGCGAGCGAAGGTCCCCTCACCTTCGCCGTGCTGGTCTTTCCCGGCTTTCCGATGATGGCGTTCAGTTCGGTGATCGAGCCATTGCGCGCCGCCAACGTGCTGGCCAAGCGCGATTGTTACCGCTGGGTGATCGTCGGCGCCGACCAGGGCACGGCCGAGGCGTCCAATGGGGTTGTCATACAACCGGGGTTCTCGGCCTCCGGCGCGCCGAAGGTCGACCGCATCGTCGTCTGCTCCGGCGGCAATGCGGACTTGCTTGTCGCGGACGATGCGGTTGCCTGGATCCGCAGGAGCCTGCGCGCCGGCGCCCATATCGGCGCGGTGGCCGACGCCGCCTTCTTCCTCGCCCGGGCCGGCCTGCTCGACGGCCATGCCTGCACCTTGCACTGGACCAGCCAGGCCGCCTTCACCGAGGCCTTCCCGGATATCGAGCTTCGGCGCGACCTCTATGTCATCGACCGCAAGCGCTTCACCTCGGCCGGCGGCGTCGGCAGCCTCGACATGATGCTGGAGATCATCACCAACGATTATGGCGGCGAGCTCGCGACGGGCGTTGCCGAATGGTTCGTGCACAGCCCCTTGCGCTCGAGCGTCGACCGCAAGCTGATGCCGCTCAGGCTGCGCACCGGCGTCCAGAACGAACTGGTGCTGTCGGCCATCGCCATCATGGAGGATGCGGTCGAGGAGCGGCTTGGCATGACGGAACTGGCGGCAAGGCTCGGCGTCTCCTCCGACAAGTTGGAGCGCAATTTCCGCGCCCAGCTCAGCATTTCGCCCAATGGATATTACCGGCGGCTCCGGCTGCGGCGCGCCGCCGACCTGTTGGCCCATTCGACGCTGATGGTGCGAGATGTGGCGCTGGCCTGCGGCTTCGCGTCCATGTCAAGTTTTGCCCGAGCGTTTCGCGAGGAGCATGGGCACGCGCCGAAGGCGATGCGGCGGCATTAGAGGGCGCTGCGCGCTAACGCGGTGAGATGCTGGCGGGACAGCGCCCCCCTCTGTCCTGCCGGACATCTCCCCCACACGGGGGGAGATCAGATGTCGCCTCGGCTTTCGCCAATCACCAACGTTGCAGGGCGAGCGGGACGCGAAAGCTGCTAATCTCCCTCCTTGTGGGGGAGATGTCCGGCAGGACAGAGGGGGGCGCGAAGGATCGCAACATTGCCCTTTGTATCCATGCCCTTCTTGCGGCATTTCGCACGACATCTGCGGATTCTCGCACAGACATTTTTCGGCGCATGGCTATGGTCTAGCCCTTCAGGAGGCGCACCCAATGAGCATCGTCGTTTTCGACCCCGACAGCACCGAGGATGTGGATTTCAAGGACCGCATGCGCCACCCGGTCGCGGCCGACTCCGCCGGCGGCATGTGGCTGTCGGATACCGAGCCGTCCTTCATCGATGCCGACGCCTTGCGCAAGGGCCGGCTGGCCAAGCTGCGCGGCTGGATGCGCGAGGCGGGCTATGGGGGCGTGGTTTTGTTCGACCCCTACAACCAGCGCTACGCCACCGGCTCGCGCAACATGTTCGGCTATTTCCTGCGCAACTCGACGCGCTATTTCTTCATCCCCACCGACGGGCCGATCGTGCTGTTCGAGTACCCGCAGAGCTACCATGTCTCGATGGTGCTCGACACGATCGACGAGGCGCGGCCGTCCAAGCTGGTATGGTCTTCGGTGTCGGGCCGCGACGACGAAACCGCCGGCCCCTTCGCCGACGAGATCGCCGAGCTTTTGACGAAGCACGGCGGCGGCTCGATGAAGCTCGGGCTCGACCGCTGCAGCCATCTGCAGGCGCTGGCACTGGAAAAGCGCGGCTGCGACGTCAGGGATTGCCAGGGCGAAATCCTGGCGGTGCGGGCGGTCAAGACGCCCGAGGAAGTCAAATGTCTGCAGGTGTCGATGGCGGGTGCGGAAGCCGCCGTCTACGCCGTGCGCGAGGCGATAAAACCCGGCGTCTCCGAAAATGAGCTGTTCGCCATCATGTATGGCGAGGTGATCCGCCAGGGCGGCGAGTTCATCGAGACGCGGCTCCTCACCTCGGGACAGCGCACCAATCCGTGGTTCAACGAGGCCAGCGGCCGCAAGATCCGGCCGGGCGAGCTTCTGGCGCTCGATACCGACACGATCGGCTGCTATGGCTATTATTCCGATTTTTCGCGCACCTTCCGCTGCGGGCCGGGCAAGCCGACCGACTATCAGAAATCGATTTACCGCATGGCGCACGACCAGGTTCAGCACAACATTTCGATCGTCAGGCCGGGCATGGCTTTTCGCGAGATCGCCGAAAGAGCGTGGAAAATCCCGGACCGTTTCGTCGACCAGCGCTATACCTCGGTGATGCACGGCGTCGGCATGCATGGCGAGACGCCGTTCATAGCGCACGCCATGGACTATGAAACCTACGGCCGCGACGGTGTTGTCGTGCCCGGCATGGTGGTGAGCGTGGAAAGCTATATCGGCGAGAAAGGCGGCCGCGAGGGCGTCAAGCTGGAAGACGAAATCCTGATCACCGACACCGGCACCGAGCTTCTGTCGCGCTTTCCCTACGAGGATGAGTTTCTGGAGAAGCAGGTTTGATCGCAGCGTCCCTCACTAACGTCAGCGCGGTATCGCAAACCTTCGGGAATAGTCGCGGCAGCTATGCCTTCGTCATCCTAGGGCGAAGCAAGGAGCGCAGCGACGCGGCGCAGACCCTAGGATCCATGCCGGGACTCATCCGCGCCGCAACGGTGCAAGTTTTGCTCGGCTGCATTCCTTGGCCAATGTCACGGCATGGATCCTCGGGTCTCCGCGACGGAGCTTCGCTCCTGCTTCGCCCGTGGATGACGAAGGTGGGGAGGCACCGGCCAATCACCACTGTTTGCGCCACTTCGCTGAACGGAATGGCGTCGGTCGCCAACCCAGGCCCGTCCACATGAAAAGCCCTATCTCGATCAAACGCGGCACGGTCGCCGCGGCGTTCGTCGACCTCCAGGAAGAGCATCGGCAGGACAAGCGCTATCTGGTCGAAGGTTTTGGCGAGGTGCTGGCCAACGTCCAGCGCCTGCAGGCGGCGGCGCGGCGCAACTTCGTGCCGCTCTATCACTGGGCCTATGTCGTCGATACCGCCAAAGCGCGTCCGTTCCATCCGCTCGACGCCGACGGCAAGTCCGCCTTTTCCGACAAGACCGATCCGCTGACCGAGATTTGCCATGAGGTGGCGCCTGCGGCCGGCGAGACGATGCTGGTCAAGACGCAGGCCAGCGCCTTCGGCGCCGGACCTGCCGCAACCGAACTCAAGGCGCGCGGCATCGAATGGCTGATCGTCGCCGGCGTCTGGACCGAGGCCTGCATCGACGCCACCGTGAAGGACGCGGTCGCATCCGGCTTTCGTGTGCTTCTGGTCAAGGATGCCTGCGGCAGCGGCAGTACCGCCATGCACCAGACCGCCATCCTCAACCTTGCCAACCGGCTCTATGGCGGCGCCGTCACCAACACGATAGACGCGTGCCGGCTGATGGCGGGCGATACCGTCGATGCATGGCGGGTCGAGGGCTCGGTGCCGCTGCGCTTCACCTTTGAAAACGCCGAACGGCTCTACGGCGAGCTCTGAGAGATGGGCACGATCCACAAGCTCAAGACCGCCAGGCGGGGGAAATACGCCACCCTGCTCGACCCGGCGCTGTGGGAGTATATCGACCTGGTCAATGACTGGTTCCCACCCGAAATCGCCGAACTTCCGATCGCCGAGCAAAGGTCGGTCTATGATGCGATGTGCCGCGCCTTCCATCAGGGTTATCCCAAGGGGGTTTCGGCCAGCGACGGCATCATCGCCGCCGATGAAGGACACGCCATCCCGATCCGCTACTACCGGATGGCGGGCAAGCCCGTGCGCGCCGTCATCGTCTACTATCATGGCGGCGGCTTTGTGCTTGGCGGGCTCGACAGCCATGACGACATCTGCGCCGAGATCTGCGCCGGCACCGGTTTCGACGTTGTCTCGGCCGACTACCGGTTGGCGCCGGAGCATCCGCACCCGGCCGCCTTCGACGACGCGCTGACCGTGTTCGAATGGGCGGCGGTGACAACGGACCTGCCGATCGTGCTTGTCGGCGAAAGCGCCGGCGGTAACCTTGCCGCCGCGGTCGCGCACGCCTCGCGCCGCCACCTGCGCCGGGCGGCCGGCCAGGTGCTGATTTATCCCGGCCTCGGCGGCGACGAGAGTGCCGGCTCCTATGTCGAACATGCCGACGCACCGCTGTTGACACTGCGCGACATCGCGTTCTACCGCACCATTCGCGCTGCCCCGGCACAGTCGCCCGACGACCCGACTTTTTCGCCGCTGAGCGACAATGACTTCTCCGGCCTGCCGCCGACTGTCATCATCACCGCCCAATGCGATCCGCTGTCGTCGGACGGCGAGACCTATCGCGACCGCATCGTTGCGGCAGGCGGCCGCGCCTGGTGGTATGAGGAGAACCGCCTCGTGCACAGTTTTCTGCGCGCCCGCAAAAATGTTCCGCGCGCCGGCGAGGCGTTCGTGTGCACGCTTGCAGCCATCGCCGCCGTCGCCGTGCTCGGCAAGAACGACTGGCCATATTGAGGCGGCGAAGCGCTGATCTCCCCCTCATGGGGGTTGAGGAGTGGTCCGCGTAGCGGATGGAAAGCCAATTGCTTGGCTTTCCGAACGACGAAAGCCGGCAGGCCAGAGGGGGGCGCGAAGGATCGCGGCCCTTCAATATCCTAAATCAACGCAACGACTATCTGCGATGATACTCCAGTCGCCAGACGGGATGGCGGGACAGCGCCCCCCTCTGTCCTGCCGGACATCTCCCCCACAACAAGGACACAACAAGGGGGGAGATTGGCCATCTACCACTGCGGAGCAGTGCACAAGAATTGCGGAAAAGCGAACATTTCCCGGTGTCCGCCCGCTTTATCATCACCTGCTCAGGCAACGGCGCCTCGGCGATAGCATCCGCCCCCAGCGGAAGCGGACCGTCGGGGCGCCCAACAAAAAAGGGAACGGCGATGAAATTCATGCTGACCGACCGTAATTTGCACCCGCAGGCGAAGCCCGTTGCCGATGATTTCAGGAAGGGCGGTGTCAACCGCCGCGAATATCTCGCCATCATGGCCGGCTTTGGCGTCAGTGCCGCCGGCGCGCTGGCGCTGGGCGGCCTTTCCCCTTCGCCTGCCCGGGCCGAAGAGCCGAAACGCGGCGGCACCTTGCGCGTCGCCATGAACGTCAAGGGCTTCAAGGATCCACGTACTTTCGACGGCGTCGAAATGTCCAATGTAGCGCGCCATTGCAACGAATATCTGGTGCGCTGGAACCGCGACTTCACCTTCGAGCCGTGGCTGCTCGAAAGCTGGGAAACCAGCGACGACGCCAAGACGCTGACGCTGCATGTGCGCAAGGGCATCGCCTGGTCGAATGGCGACGCCTTCAACGCCGATGACGTCATCCACAATCTCAACCGCTGGTGCGACGCTTCCGTCCCCGGCAATTCGGTCGCCGCGCGCATGGGCGCGCTGGTCAATGCCGACACCAAGAAGCCGGTCGATGGCGGCATCGAGAAGGTCGACGATTTCACCGTAACGCTCAATCTGCCGAAACCCGACATTTCGCTGATTGCAGGGATGGCCGACTATCCCGCGCTGATCATGCACCGCTCCTATGAGGGCGGCGACGATCCGATGAAGGCGCTCGCAATCACCACCGGCCCTTGCGAACTGGGCAGCTGGAATGCAGAGACCAGTGCGGAGGTGAAGCGCAAGGACAAGCCCTGGTGGAAGGGCGACTTCTACCTCGACGGCATCAAATGGGTCGATTACGGCTCCGACCCCAACGCGATGCTGTCGGCGTTCGAATCCGGCGAGATCGACACCGACCATGAGACCGCGTCCGACGCCGTGTCGCAGACCGAACAGATGGGCTTGTTGAATTCCGAGATCGCCACCGGCTCGACCATCGTTGCCCGCTTCAATGTCGGCAACGCGCCTTATGACGACGTCAAGGTGCGCCGCGCCGCCCAGCTTGCTGTCGACAATTCGGCCGTGCTGGCGCTCGGCCTCGGCGGCCGCGGCAAGCCTGCCGACAATCACCATGTCGGCCCGATGCACCCGGAATTTGCCGATATCGGCCCGGCCAAGCGCGACACGGAACAGGCCATGAAATTGCTCGCCGAGGCCGGCAAGACGGACCACGAATTCGAGCTCATCTCGGTCGACGTCGAATGGCAAAAAAGCACCGGCGATGCGATTGCCGCGCAAATGCGCGAAGCCGGCCTGAAGATCAAGCGCACCGTGCTGCCGGCCGCCACCTTCTGGAACGACTGGAGCAAATACCCCTTCTCCACCACCGAATGGCTCGGCCGCCCGCTCGGCGTCCAGGTGCTGGCGCTCGCCTATAAATCGGGCGCCGCCTGGAACGAAAGCGCTTACGCCAACAAAGAGTTCGACGAACTCCTCGACAAGGCGCTGGCAACGCCGGATGCTGCCCAGCGCAAGGAGATCATGGCCAAGATCGAACAGAATCTGCGCGATGCCGGCATCATCATCCAGCCCTACTGGCGCTCGGTCTACCGCACCTATCGCAAAGGCGTGCAAGGCTGCGAACAGCACCAGTCGCTGGAACAGCATTTTGAGAAGGTGTGGCTGGAGGGCTGATTCAATTGGTGTCGCCCGGTCGGGGTAGATAAGACAGAATTAGAGCTAGGCGACGACTGGCCCAGCAGCTGGAACTACTCCTTCGTATGCTGTGCACCCTTCTATCTCGATCTTCCAGATGGCATTGGGGTTCGGATTTACGATGGCCGGAATGCGCCATCTGCTTGGAGCTATCTCATATCGGAAATGCTGATCGCCGCAGGTCACCTTGACCTCATACTGGGGTTTCGATGCAGAAACAGGTGATCTGAACTCGAAATGCAATTCCCCGTTTTCGGTATACAATTCACTGATAAACATACCACGACGAAAAAAGACTGATCCGCCTTTCTCTACCGCGAAATTGTAATTCCATGCTCCCGGTCCAAGCAGCCGCTTCAGATAGCGCTCTTCATGGATCGTCCTGCACACAACGTAATTCAGGGTTGCGAGACTCAGTCTTTGGGGACGACAACCTCAGACATTCTCATATTGTGAATGTGTTGCATTTCGTCCTGAGAGACTGCTGAGTCATGATATATATGTTCAAATTTGAGTTGGTCAAATTGATTGTCTCCGTCTCTCGGTATCTGATTAGAATTAGCAAAGTTTCCGGCAACAAAACGGCTAGACGCTAGGGTGAGCACCGATTTTAGGTCAAACACTAACATCACCAGGAAATGCACATATGAGGATCCGCCCTATTGGGGTCACTCCGAGCCTTTATACCGTCGGTCTTTAAATGGAATCTGTTCTTGGGCCTGAAATATAACCGTACATAGTTATGAGCGGCTGGATTGTTGTTCAAAGCACCCTGATTGGCGACGTCACATAGCAAAGCGGGCACTCCATTGCGGCATATAATCTCGCCACCACGCAAGATTTCTGCGGCAACTTCGATTTGGCATGCGTGATAGAGAGACCGACCCCAACCCGTCCTTGATGCAAAACGATCAAGGCGAGGTCCCCAGGTCGCGATATGCTGATCGGCCCTCGCTATTGAAATAGCCATCCTTGCGTCGGTTTCGCCACAGTGTAGGGAGTGTATTGATCGCGATCTAAGAAAAGCGCTTCTGCCCGAGATGCGGTTGAAGCACCTGTTCGAGACTTCACCGAACAGATATAAGGAAGCTCGGACAGGATCGGAAAAAGGTAACTCTCTAGGCGCTGTGATTTTGCGTCTGAGAAACTATCTATTGAGAGTATCCTCTCTCGCAGCCTGACCCATGAGGCTTGGAGCAACTCCCCATCAATTCGCTCTTTCTTCCCCGACTGATGCTCCACAACAAGAGAGTTGTCTGTTTGCATCTGCACCGTGAATTGAGACTCTTTGGAAGTTGCGAACACGTGACCTTTGGCAAGCTTCCTAAGATCCTCAGAGAACTCCGCAAAATCTTCCGGGATTCTTACTCGCTCTTTGTGCTCTGCTACAAAATCCGAAGGAACCTGTATGTCGTGATGTAAACGGGGATACTTACTCGAGCCAGATAGCGTTCCATCAAAGGACGAACGTCTTCCCAATTCAAGTTGCCGTTGCCGCATCCCAGAGGCGGAAAAGAAACCGAGGTGATCCCTAAGTCCTTATAAGCCGCGACGAACTTCTGCAGACCGTGCTCGATGTACTCTATCTTCGATGGCAGTTTCCAAGTGGTTTTAGTTGGAAAATTCAACACCCACCGCGTGTCGGATCGCCACAGATGGAGATTGCCAATCCGAAGGGCGCGCGCCTCGCAAAGATCGCGATACTCCCGAAACATTCGCGGGTACCTGCTTTTGAACTCCCTGGCGATTCCCTTACCCATGACACCCACCGTGTTGACGGTGTTCACCAGCGTCTGCGCGGGAGATTCAAATACGCTGCTTTCAAGAAAAGTGATCATTCGCTTAGATGCCCCAAGGTCAGAACGAATGAGAACATATAGAGAACATTAAGCAAGGTTTCTAGCACGATTCTGCAGCGCTGTCGTTGGCGGCTCGGCATTCCGCCTGAGGTTATACACACTTCGACGTGTTGCACCTATCGGCGACTCGTCGGTGATATCCAGCATCAGCTAGTCCCATGGCACTTCAATGTGTGAGAAATGTACGCATGGATCATTTCGACCTCGGCACCTACCGCCGCCCCATCTCCACCTCTTCGGCTGAAACACAGCGCTGGTTCGATATCGGGCTGAACTGGTGCTACGGCTTCAACCATGAGGAAGGCATAAAGTGCTTCGAAAAGGCGCTGGAGACCGATCCTGATTGCGCCTTCGTGTATTGGGGCATCGCCTATGCCGCCGAGCCTTTTTACAACCTCACCTGGAAGGAGCACGGCAAGGACGAGGCTAACCGCGCCGCGCGACGCTGCTTTGATCATGTCCAGCTTGCGCGGGCTGGTTCTGCGGGCGCAAGCCCCGTCGAGCAGCGGCTGATCGAGGCGCTGGCCGCACGCTTCCAGCAGCCGCATGGCGTGACGCCGGCGGAATTCGAACAATGGGACAATGCTTACGCTGCCGCCGCGATGCGGTAGGTCTATTGTGACTTTCCCGACTACCATGACGTGATGGCTCTCACCGTCGAGGCGCTGATGATGCGCACCGTGCGGCGGCTGTGGGATTTGAAAACCGGCAAGCCGGCGCCGAACTAGATGTGCTGGAGGCGCTGGAGGTCTGCGAGCGATCGATCCGGCTGTCGGACGAAGCCGGCACTGCGCCGCATCCGGCGATCCTGCACCTGCATATCCATCTGCTCGAGATGTCGACGCAGCCGGAACGCGGCATGCGCTCGGCGGACCGGCTCGGCACCATGTGCCCCGATGCCGGCCACATGAACCATATGCCGGGCCATATCCATGTGCTGTGCGGCGAGTAACGGGTTGGTGGAATGTCTGAAGCGGCGCGGCGAGAGCGTGGAACTGCCGGGGGTGCAGGAGAAGCTCGACGTAGCACTGGCCAAGGCTAATGTGGCGATCACGTCGTCATGCCTGTGCCGGACGAGACCGCAGGCGGACCGTAGCTGCTGTCGTTGAGAGGGCAGCCAACCGACCGAAATCGGCGACGTTCGCTCACGAGAAAATCTCAGCCAGATCGTCGATGCTGGTGCCTTCCTTGAGCTGTCGCAACTCCACATACATGACGACGATGGCGATCGATACCACCAAGCCTTGGGCTGTATCGACCAGGGCGTTGAGCAAAAAGCCCAGTGTCAGACCAAATGAGAAAAAGAAGGCGTTCGCCCAAATATCCACGGTGATTGAAGGCACGAGCACGACAAGCCAGATGCACAGCAACGGCCAGCGGCTGCCTTTGGTCAGGTCGCGGCTGCGTTGCATGCTGGCGAACACGCCACGCCCTTCACCGACAATTACCGGCGTCGTGACCGACCAGCGCGCCAGCAGCAACAGTCCGGGAACGATGATGAGTACCAGGCCCAGCCAGAAGGCGAATGTGATCAGGATCGAGGCGGCGCTTGCCGGTAGCAGAAGCGCACAGGCTGTTCTGATGCAATCGCGTGCCGACGGCCGTTCGCCGCGCAGATCCATCAGGGCCGCTCGCGTCAATGCCGCCTGCATGAAAGCCCCCAGCACAAAAAAGCCCAACATGAAGATTGCCGTGATCGTCAACCGTCGCATCGAGTATTCGGGCTCTACCGACCCGACGGATACCCAGAACCAGTAGGAAAATCCAAACTCCGGCAAGGCGTATACGAACAACGCCACTCCCAAGCACAGCACCGGATTGCGCCGGATAATCGCGAACGTATCGCGGAGAACCCTGCCGATGCGAAATTTGCCTGGCTGCTCCGGCGTCATCGACGTCACGATTGCCCTACCCCGGTCGATGTGCCGTTACGAAAAAATCTGCGCCAGTTCGTCGACGCTGGTGCCTTCCTTGACCTGGCGCAGTTCGACATAGGTGACGGCAATGGTCACCGACAGCATCGTCGAAAAGATCGTCGACACCAGAGTGCTGCCAATCGCTCCGACCAGGACACCGACACCGGTGACGCCGCCGGCGGTGGCGAGCGCCAGTCCGAAAAACAACGAGAACACCGCCTGGATGAGCATCGCCGCCACGCCAATGATCAGCAGCAGCCAGAATATCGACCAGCGGCTGCCTTTGGTCAGGGCACGGCTGCGCGATATCGAGCCGAACACGCCAAGCCGCTCCTGAACCGCAATGGGCACGGAAACCGATACGGAAATCAGCCACATGAAAGCGGGAATAAACGCCAGGGCAAGCCCGATCAGCCACCCGATAGGGGGAATGACCCAGGCGATGAAAACCATCACAAAAACAGCCACCACCAGAGTGACAATGATCAGAATGCCTATGCCCAGCGTGGGCAAGAAGCTGCGCAATGCTATCTGGATGCAGTCGCCGATGACCGGCCGCTTGCCGTTCAAATCCTCGATTGCCGCCCTGACAAGCGCCGCTTGCACCAGCAAGGCCAGAACGAAAATGATCAAGGAAGCGACTATCGATAAGCCCGAGTAGTCTCCCATGGCCGACGTTTCGAAAGCGGCGGCGTTCCCGGCGCTGTCGACGTTCACCAATGTAGCGACCCGGGACAGGTTCCAGAGGTTGTACAGCAGTGCGGGCAGGGTTGAGAAAAGTCCGACGACCACAGCAAGGAAACCCAGATTGCGGCCGATGACCGCGAAGCTGTTGCTGAAAACCCTGCCGACGCGGAATTTTTCCGGTCGGTCCTGCGCCAGTGACGTCACGATGCCTCCTGCCCTGGCACCCGCCTTGACCTGACCGGGTCAAGGCGGTGCAAACCCGTCGGCTTACGAGAAGATCTCGGCCAGTTCGTCGACGCTGGTGCCTTCCTTGACCTGGCGCAGCTCGACATAGCTGACCGCGGCGGCGACCGACAGCAACATCGACATCACGCTCTGCACCAGTGCCGCCACGACAGTAGCGACAATGTCGTGAAACAGGTAGACAAACACGCCTACCGCGCCCTGGATGACCATGCCGATGATGATCAGGACAAGGAACAAGCCGAAGAGCGACCAGCGGCTGCCCTTGGTCAGGGCGCGGCTGCGCGACATCGAGCCGAACACGCCGAGCCGCTCCTGGATCTGAACCGGTATCGCAACCGACCAGCCCAGCCACAAGATGATGCCGGGCACCAGCAACGCAAGCGCGGCTAGGCCTGCGCCCAGGCCGACGAGCAGGCCGATCGCCAATGTCGGCAGAAAATATCGGATGGCTATCTGCAGGCAATCGCCCAAGGTCGGCCGCTTGCCGTTCAAATCCTCGATTGTGGCTCGCACGAGCGCCGACTGCAGCACCAGTACGAAAAGGGAGGCAATGAAACTGGCCGGGAGCGTCACCCAAATGTTGCTAAACACCAGGGCGGGGTCGGCCGCAGCGCCGGGATTGGCCGTCAGGAGCGCCTGCATGCGCGATTCGGTCCATAGCCGAAGAATAACTGCCGGCACCCCCGCAAACAGCACCGAAAGCCCCACGAAAAGTATGACGTTGCGGCCGATGACGGAGAAGCTGTTGTTGAAGACCCTGCCGATCTGAAATTTCTCAGGCCGTGCAAATGTTGCCGAAGTCATGATGCGCCCCCTGTTCCACCGCCGAATATTGTCCGGCAGCCGCAGTAGTAAATTTGCCAAGATTAACGACTGGCGTCTAGCCCACTTGCAAAAGTTACGCTGCATTGCCAGTGTCGGCCCGCGAACCGCAGGTTGCAGGGGGGCGAAAAGGTGACTGCTGCACAGCCGGACGCTGCGCAAGCCGAATGGCTGGCCAAACTGCACAAGCAGTTGCTGTCAGACGATTCGATCCAGTTCGACCTGCCGGCCTACAGACCACCCGAGACACCCGAGTGGCTGAGACCGCTGGGCGAGTTCCTGAAATCGCTCGGCCCGTACATGATCTACCTGTTCTGGGGCGCGGTGATCACAGGTGCCGCGATCATTCTGCTGCTGATTTTGCTTGAGGTGAAAGGCGTCGCCTGGCGCCTGCCTTGGTGGCGCAAAAAGAGCGAGACCGAGGCGGAAGCGACATGGCACCCCGACGTTGGCGCCGCGCAGGTCCTGCTGTCGGAAGCCGATGCGCTCGCCGCCCGGGGCAATTACGACGAGGCGGTGCATCTCCTGCTTCGCCGCAGCGTTGCCGACATTGCCGGCCGCCTGCCCGACTTCCTGCGCCCGTCGCTGACCGCGCGCGATATCGCGGGAGCGGCGTCGCTGCCAACGCGGGCGCGCAGCGCCTTTACCCAGATCGCGCGCATCGTCGAGGCCGCTCTGTTCGCGCGCCGGCCGGTCGGGCCGGAGGGCTGGCAGGAGGCGCGCAGCGCCTATGAGCGATTCGTCTTCAGGGATGCCTGGACGTGAGTGACGCGACAGCCGACATCGCCCAGCAGGAACCGTTCAGCCGCAGGACGCTGTTCTGGGGCATTTTCGCCAGCCTGCTCGCGGCCGCAGGCTTCTTCCTGTTGTCCACCTATGCGCCCGACTTTCGCCAGCCGAGCGTCGGTGGCGCAACGCCGCTGTCGAAGAGCGGCATCGGCTATGCCGGTCTGGCGCAATGGCTGGAGCTAACCGGCGAAGCGCCCGACATGGCGCGGTCCGACAGCGATCTCGAGACCGAAATGCTGCTGATCGTCACCATTTCACCCGACAGCGACCCGGATGCGCTTGCCAACATCATCAAGCTTCGCAAGGGCCTGGATACGCTGTTCGTTCTGCCCAAATGGGCGACCTTGCCGCTGTTCCAGCATGAGGGCTGGGAGATGAAGATCCAGCGGCTGCCGGATGTGATGGTCAACGACTGGCTCGGCCGCATCGCCAAGGCGACGCTCGGCGAAGGTGAGACCATGGCCAAGCAACTCGACGTCGCAGGGCAAATGGTCAGCGTTCCCGGCCAGCTGCAATGGGTGGCCGACGAACACCCGCTGATTGCCGCCGGCAACGGTAAGGCCGTGCTGACCGAGGTTGAAGACGAGCGGTTCTACATTCTGACGGACCCCGATCTCATCAATAACGCCGGCTTGAAAGATCCCGACAAGGCGGCGGCGGCGCTCAAGCTGATCGAGCTCCTGCAGCCCGAAGAGGGTGCCGTCATGTTCGACCTGACGCTGCATGGCGTCGGGCGAAAATACGATCTCGCCAAGCTTCTGGTCGAGCCGCCCTTCCTGGCGCTGACGCTGACCATCCTGGCGGCGGCGGCACTTGCCTTCCTGCATGGCCTTGGCCGGTTCGGGCCGCCGCGGGCCGATCAGCGCGCCATCGCCTTCGGCAAGCGCGCGCTGGTCGATACCACGGCGATGCTGTTGCGCCGCGCTGGCCGGCTGGAGGAACTGGGCGACCGCTATGGAGCACTGGCACGCGTGCGCGCCGGCGCGCTGCTCGGCGCGCCGCACGGTTTGCAGGGCGAAGCGCTCGACCGCTGGCTCGATTCCCGCGACAAGGACGAAGCCGGCGGTTTCACGACCCGCCTGCAAGCTGCGAACGCGGCAAAGACCCTGACACAAATGCATGATGCAGCCGAAAAGCTGCACGACTGGACGGCAAGGAGGCTCGGTGAACGTCGATGATGTGAAGGCCCTGGCGACACAGATCAGGGAAGAGGTGGCCAAGGCCATCACCGGGCAACACGATACGGTCGATCTGATGCTGACGGCATTGTTCGCCGGCGGGCATATATTGCTCGAAGGACCGCCGGGCACGGCCAAGACGATGACGGCGCGCTGCTTTGCCCAGGCGCTGGGGGTCGCCTATGGCCGTATCCAGTTCACGCCCGACCTGATGCCCGGCGATATCGTCGGTTCCAACATCTACAATTTCCAGACCGGGCAATTCACGCTGACGCGCGGCCCGATCTTCTGCGACCTTTTGCTCGCCGACGAAATCAACCGCACGCCGCCCAAGACCCAGGCCGCCCTTTTGGAGGCGATGCAGGAACATGCCGTCACCTTCGACGGCACCACCCATGCGCTCGGCCAGAATTTCATGGTGGTGGCGACGCAGAACCCGATCGAGCATCAGGGCGTCTATCCCCTGCCCGAGGCCCAGCTCGACCGTTTCCTGTTCAAGCACCGGGTGAGCTACCCCGGCCCGCAAGAGGAAAAGGCGATCATCATCCATCATGGCGGCGGCACCGCCTCGCACGATATCAAGCAATACGGCATCACCGCCCAGGCCGACCGCAAGACGCTGGAAAAGGCGTTGGCGACCGTCGGCGAGGTCACGATTGTCGACGACGTCGTGGACTATATCGCAAGGCTGGTGCGGGCCACGCGCGCCAGCCCCGATCTGGAAGTCGGTGCCAGCCCGCGTGCGGGCGCCATGCTGGCGAGAGCCGCACGCGCCCGGGCAGCGCTCGACGGGCGCGCCTATGTCATCCCCGACGACGTCAAGGCGCTTGCGGTGCCGGCGCTGCGCCATCGCGTGATCCTGTCGCCGGCGGCGCAGATCGACGGCCGCCTGGTCGAGCAGATCGTCACCGACTTGGTCGACCAGACGGAAGCGCCACGTTGATCTATCCGAGCGGCCGGGCAGTCTGGGCAGGTGCGGCAGGTGCAATACCGGCCTTCCTGATCGCGCTCGCGCTGCCGTCGCTGTGGTATCTCGGCCTGTTGTGGATCTGCGCGCTGCTTGCTTTCCTGGCCGTGGACGCCGCCGCCGGGCGCGGACGCGCTTCCCTGGATGCCAGCATCCATGCCCCGCCGCAAGTCAGCGTCGGCGGCCAGTTCACCGTCCATGTCACTGCCGGGCTCAGCAGACGGTCGCGCGCGGTGCAGGCGCGCCTCGGCCATGACGAGCGGCTGGCCCCGCTGGGCGGCACCGGCGGCGCGTTGACCGCCGAGGCCGGCAGCGCATCGCTCGATCTCAAATTTCAGGCGCTGCGGCGCGGCATTGCCAGGTTCGATCGCCTGTGGGTGCGCTGGCGCGGGCCGTTCGGGCTGGTCTGGAACCAGGTCGTGCTGCCGATGGACGGCAAGGTGGCGGTGCTGCCCAACGTCAGCAGCGCCCGCGACGAGGCGATCACGCTTCTGCAGCGCCAGGCGCTGCCCGATGGCCATGCGCAGCGCCGCGCCGGCCAGGGCCGCGAATTCGAGGCGCTCAAGGACTACCAGCCCGGCATGGGCCGGCGCATGATCGACTGGAAGCGCAGCGCCCGCCACGGCAGGCTTCTGGCGCGCGAATTCCGTATCGAGGAGAACAACAACATCGTGCTGGCCATCGATAGCGGCCGGCTGATGTGCGAGCCCGTCGACGGCGTGCCGAAGGTCGACCGCGCCGTCACCGCAGCCTTGCTGTCGGCGTTCATTGCGCTGAAGGGCGGCGACATGGTCTCCCTGTTCGGCTTCGACGCGCGGCCGCGCGTTTCCAGCGGCGCCGTGCGCGGCTCCGCCAGCTTCGCCATGATCCAGAAGCGGGCGGCGGAAATCGACTATTCCACCGAAGAGACCAATTTCACCCTTGCCCTGACGACCCTTGCAGCAAAGCTCGACCGACGCTCGCTGGTGATCATCTTCACCGACTTCGTCGATCCGATCAGCGCCGAACTGATGCTGCGCACAGTAGGCCGGCTCACCGAACGCCATCTGGTGCTGTTCATGATGATGAAGGATGTCGAGCTGGAGACCTTGGCCGACATGCCGCCGGACACACCAGAGGATGTGGCGCGCTCCGTCGTCGCCGGCGGGCTGCTGCGCGAAAGGCAGGTCGTCATCGGCAGGCTCAGGCTGCTCGGCGCGCATGTCATCGAAGCCGACCATCAGAGGCTCGGACCGGCGCTGGTCGAGCGCTATCTCGAGCTGAAGCGAGAGGATCTGTTGTGAACGCGCTGGTCGGCAAGGATGCGGTGCGCCAGTCGCTGGCGAGCTTCCGTTCGGAGCGCGAGGCCGACTGGAAGGCGTTCGAGGCGCTGCTTGCCCGGGTCGAGAAACGTGCGCCACGCACGCTGTCGGAAGACGAACTGCTGTCGCTGCCACTGCTCTACCGCTCGGCGCTGTCCTCGCTTTCGGTGGCGCGGGCGACGTCGCTCGACAATGCGCTGGTCAGCTATCTCGAAGCGCTTTGCCTGCGCGGCTACTTCTACCTCTATGGCGCACGTCGCGGCCTGCGGCAGCGCATCGGCGACTTCTTCCTGCATGACTGGCCACACGCCATTCGCGATTTGTGGCGCGAGACCTTGCTGTCGGTCGTCCTGACCTTTGTCGGCGCCGGCGCCGGCTACTGGCTGGTGGCCAAAGACAAGGGCTGGTTCGACGCCATCATTCCGCCGAGCCTGGCCGGCGGGCGCAACCCGGATGCCTCGGCCGAAGTGCTGCGGCAGGTGCTTTATGACGGCACCGAGAATAATTTCCTGTCGGGCTTCGCCGCCTATCTGTTCACGCACAATGTCCAGGTGGCGATCCTGGCCTTCGCGCTGGGCTTTGCCTTCGCGGTGCCGAGCGTGCTCTTGATCCTGATGAATGGCTGCCTGCTTGGCGCGATGTTCCAGATCTACGTCGCCAAGGAGCTCGGCCTGGAGTTGGGCGGATGGCTGTCCATCCATGGCACCACCGAGATCTTCGCGATCGCCTTGGCGGGCGCCGCCGGCATGCGCATCGGCACGCGCATCGCCTTCCCCGGCGAACTGACGCGGATGACGGCTGCTGCCGATGCCGGGCGCGTGGCCGCCACCACCATGGTCGGCGTGACGATCATGCTTTTGTTTGCCGGCCTGCTCGAAGGCATCGGTCGGCAGGTGATCACCAGCGACGTGACACGCTACGCCATTGGCGGCGGCATGCTGACGCTGTGGCTTTGCTATTTCTATGTGTTCAGGGTGGTGCGGCATGGCGACCGCTAGGCGTGCTGCCGTCTCGACGATACGGCCGCTGATCACGCCGGAAGGGGTCGGTCTCCGGATCAAGCTCGCCGATGCCGGCACTCGCGCCGCCGCCTTCCTGCTCGACTTTGTCATCATCATCGTCACGGCGATCGTGATCTCGATCATTGCACTGTTCGGGCTGGCCGGCCTCAAAGGCGAAGGCGCGCAGCCGCTGTTCATCGTCTGGATCATCCTGATCTTCTTCCTGCGCAACGCCTATTTCATCGTCTTCGAAGCCGGCCGCCGCGCCGCCACGCCCGGCAAACGGATGCTCGGCATCCGGGTGGCGTCGCGCAGCGGCGCCGGCCTGTCAGTCGATCAGGTCATTGCCCGCAATCTGATGCGCGAGATCGAGATATTCCTGCCGCTGTCGATCATCCTTGGCCGCAGCGAGATGGGGCTCGCCGACACGCTGTCGACGATCTTCGGAATGGTGTGGACGCTGTTGTTTGCGCTCTTCCCGCTGTTCAACCGCGACCGCATGCGCATCGGCGACCTGTTGGCCGGAACCTGGGTGGTCGAGGCGCCCAAACTGGCGCTGGTCGAAGACCTGTCGCAACGCCAGGACACCACTACCCGCGCCTTCCGCTTCACCCAGGCGCAGCTCGATGCCTATGGCATCGCCGAACTGCACAAGCTGGAAGAGGTGCTGCGCCGCGACGACTATTTCGCACTGAAAGCCGTGGCCGAGACGATCGGGCGCAAGATCGGCATGATGGTCGAGCCGGTCGATTCCAGGGCCTTCCTCACCGCCTATTATGGCGAGCTGCGGGCACAGCTTGAGCGCAAGCTTCTGCTGGGGACGCGTAAGGCGGATAAGTACCAGCGGTAGATCGGAGTTCGGGATGCCGGCTCAAGTTAGCGAAGCGGAAAAAGCCAGAATAGAACGCGCCATTCAGGCGGCAGTCTCCGGATCCTGGAAGGAATTTGCAGAACTCACCGACGAACCGTTTCCAAACGATGCATCGATGAGGGAGCAATTCGGAGATACTTCTTCCCGACTTCAGCAAGCCGACGGAAATTGGGAAATGACCTCAGGCATAGGTATCGTGCCTGACGGCAGCGCGCGCCTGATCACAGTCTTGATCAAGGCGCCGCCCACCGTGGATATTGTCCTGACGCTGCACAGCACGAGCGATCGGGATGACAGCACGATCAGCATCTGGACGTTCTTTCAGCAGGTGAATTGGGGCGATTAGGCCTCGCCTACCCCACCCACTTCTCATAGTCGGACACCAAAAGGTGCACCGGCGCGACATCCTCGTCGATGTTGGAGAAGCGGCCGATCGGCTCGCGGAAGACGTTGTCGGTGAGATCGTCATTGACGGTCGAGACCTCGCCGATCAGCACATCCTTGCCCTCGGCCCAGAAGGCGTGCCAGACGCCGGGCAGCAGCGTCACGCTCTGGCCCGGGTCGAGCTTCAGGAGCCCGCCTGCCGGCAGCCTGTGGATGGTGCCGTCGACCGGCACCGTCACTTCGGCCTTCGGATCGATGCCGCCGTCGCGATCGTGCATGAACAGTTCCAGCACGAGCTTACCGCCGCCGCGGTTGATGATGTCCTCGGCCTTGATGTTGTGGCGGTGCATCGGCGACAGCTGATCCTTGCGCGAGATCATGATCTTCTCGGCATAAAGCATGCCCATGCCCTTCTTCATGTCGGCATAGACGCCGTTGCGAACGGTGAACAGGAACAGGCCGAGTTCGTCGAATTTTTCCTGGCCGTAATCGGTGATGTCCCAACCGAGCCGCGAGGTGAAAATGGCGGCGGAGTCGGCCTTGCGCGCCTTCATCTCTTCCGGGCTCCAGTAGGCGAAGGGCGGCATGATGTAGCCGAACGAGCGGATGAAGGCGTCTGCATCGCGGATGATGTCGTTGACGGTGGAGCGTTTCATGATCGTGATCCCTTCGCGTCGCGTTCCCTGGAGTTATCTGAAGCGCATAGCCGAACAGCGCTGCGGTGTCGACGCAAACTGCGTGCTGGCCCCATGACATCCGTGCGGATCGGGGCCATAAGTCAGCCAGATTTCCCAAGGTGATATTTCATGCAAGGCATAGACGACCTCGACACGCCGGCGATCCTCATCGACGCGGCCCGCGCCGAAGCCAACATCGCACGAGCGCAGGCGCATGCCGACCGCCACGGGCTGAAACTCAGGCCGCACATCAAGACGCACAAGCTGCCTTATTGGGCGAAGAAGCAGATGGCGGCCGGCGCGGTCGGCATCACCTGCCAGAAGATCGGCGAGGCGGAAGTGATGGCCGATGCCGGGCTGACCGATATTTTTCTGCCCTACAACATCCTTGGCCGCGCCAAGCTGGAGCGCCTCAAGGCGCTGCATGGCCGTGTGACACTGTCAGTGACCGTGGACAGCCTCGAAACGCTGGATGGGCTCGCCGCCACCTTCACCGACACCGGGCACCCCCTGCCCGTCCTGGTCGAATGCGACACCGGCATGGGCCGTTGCGGCGTGCAGAGCGCCGCCGAGGCGCTGGCACTGGCGAAGTTGATCGACCAAGCCAAGGGGCTCACCTTCGGCGGGCTGATGACCTACCCCGCGGCCGGCCGCGCCGCCGAGGCTGAATCGTGGCTGGCCGGCGCCAAACAAACGCTCGCGGCCTCGGGTCTCGCCTGTGAACGCATCTCCAGCGGCGGCACGCCTGACATGTGGCGCTCGGGCGAGGACAGCGTGGTGACCGAATACCGCCCCGGCACCTACATCTACCTCGACCGCTACCAGGTCGCCAAAGGCGTCGGCACGCTCGACGATTGTGCGCTGACGGTGCTCGCCACCGTGGTCAGCCATCCGACGCCGGCCCGCGCCATCCTGGACAGCGGCAGCAAGGCGCTGTCCAGCGACACGCTGGGGCTCGCCGATTTTGGCGAGCTGCTCGGCATGCCCGGCGCCCGCGTCACCAGCTTGAGCGAGGAACATGGCACGGTCACGCTTGCGAATGGCGCGAGCCTGCGCATCGGCGAACGCGTTCGCGTGGTGCCTGATCATTGCTGCGTGGTGACCAACCTGTTCGACCAGGTGCATCTGATCGACGGTGACAAGGTGCTGGAAACGCTGAAGGTGGAAGCGCGTGGGCGGATGGGGTGAGGCTTTTCGGTTTGGAGGCTCGCCCTATTTCGACATTGACGATTTGTAATTTATAACTTACTAGTCCCCATGGCAATCCTGAAGCAGACAGCCACCTTTCGGAGGTGGCACCAAAAGCTGAAAGACGGAAGAGCCAAGGCGGCAATTGCCGTTCGGCTGCAACGTTTGATTGTAGGAAATCCGGCGACGTGGCCCCAGTGGGTGAAGGCATCAGTGAATTGCGCGTTCACTATGGGCCCGGCTATGGCGTTTATTTTCACAAGCGCGGTGAAACGGTCATCCTGCTCCTGTGCGGCGGGGATAAAAGTTCACAAGAAACCGACATACGGACAGCAAAGCGCCTGGCCGTAGAATGGAGTGACGACAATGGTTGAAAAAATCTATGACTTCGATCCCGCCGAAATGCTCGATTCCGATACGGCAATCGAGGCGTTTCTGGCAGAGGCAATGGAAACCGGAGACGCCAAATTCGTCGCGTCCGCCCTCGGTGTCGTTGCCCGCGCCAAGGGGATGAGCAACATTGCCAGAAAGACCGGCTTGGCTCGCGAGCATCTTTATACCTCGCTCAGCGAAAACGGTAATCCTACGCTGGAAACCACACTGGCGGTCATGAAAGCATTCGGCTTTCATTTGGCCCCAAAGCACGATGCAACTCAGGTCTAATCTACGCCAGCGCGCGTCGAGCGCGAGGTTGTTCGGGCCAACTGAAATCAGGACGGATAAACCGGACCCAGCGCCGCCTTCAGCGGATCCAGCGCGTCGCCATACAGCTTCCAGCGCTCGACCGAGGATGAATAGATCGGCTGGCGCACCTGCCAGCGGCTCGGCGTCCGCACGGTGCGCTCGGTCTCGTTGAAACGCAGGCAGGCATCGTCCCACTCGATGCCGAGGAATCCGATCAATCCGCGGGCGCGATTTTCGAAATCGGCGACCGTTTCTTCGTAGGGCATGTCGTGGATATCCAGCGGGATGACCTTGGCCCAATGGCGCATCAGGCGGTCATACTGCCGGTAATACTGCCCAAGCTTGGTCAGATCGGCATTATAGCCGTGCGCCTCGGAAAAATTATGCATGAAACAGGACGCGCAATTGTCCATCGGGTCACGCCGGCAATGGATGATGCGGGCATTCGGCAAGATCAGGCTGATGAAGGCCAGCAGCTCGAAATTGTGCGGCATCTTGTCGACGACAAGCCGCACCGTGTTGTTGCGCTTTTTGAGATCGTCGAGATATTTCGATCCAAGCTCCTTGGCCTTGGCTGCAGTGAGCGCCGCCATGGCCTTGGTGAAAATGGCTGGGTCGAGCTTGTCGAACCCAAGTTCGCCGGCAAGTGAACGAATGGTCGACAACTCCCCGGCGCCATGGATATCACGATGACTGGCGCATATCTGCTCGGTCAGCGTCGTTCCCGACCGTGGCATGCCGACGATGAAGACCGGGCGTCTGGATGGATTTCCCAAATTGGCTCGCGTCTTGAAGAAGCCAGCGTCGAAGGTGTCGATGAAGCTGTCGTAAAGCTGGGTGTGCCGGTCGATGTCGAAATCATTGCCGGAAATCGCCTTGGCCCTCGCGAAATGGCGGATGGCCAGGCCATACTCGCGCTGATCATTGAGCATCTTGCCGGCGGCGTGGTGCAGCACTACCCGCTCGCGATCGGTGGTTGTCGGCAATTCCAGGCGTTTCAGCACCAAAGGCAACGTCGGATCGTCCTTGACCGCCCGGCGCGCAAGCGCCATTCCAGCCAGCGCCTCGACATGGCCCGGGTCGATGGCAAGGGCCTTGCTGAAGCATTTTACCGCCTCGGCCGGCCGGCCAATGTCGGTGAGCAAATCGCCCATACCGGCAAGTGCCATCACCGACTGGCCGTCGATAGCCAGCGCCTGGCGATAGAACCCTTCGGCAATGTCGCCCTCGAGCTGGCCGCGGTAGGAGCGGCCGAGATTGCACAGCGCTTCGATGAGCCCTCCGTCGAGCTCGATCGCCTTTCTCAGATGTCTGCGCGCCTTGTCGACGTTGCCGGTGACATTGTAGGCGTTGCCGAGATTGTTGCGGAAGATGGCGTTGCCCGGTTCGAGCTTGACCGCCCTTTCCATATAGGCAATGGCGGCGTCATGATGCTCGGCCTCGATGGCGAGCGTGCCCATCAGGTTCAGCGCCATGGCATTTTTGGGCTGCGTGCGAAGCACCGTCTGGTAGCAGAACTCGGCCTCGCGAAAACGCTTGCGCCGTTGCAGGTCGATGCCGCGCTGCAATGTCTTTTCCGCCGGCTCACCGGCGGTCGGCAGCGAGGCTGGGATCATTGCCGGCAGGCCCAGGGGTTGCCGGCGTGGCAAGAGCGGCATCCGTCAAATCCCGGTCGCGGCCTGCGACGAACCAATCAGAACTTCAGGGTAACGCCAAGCTGGAGATTGTGGGAGTACAATTTGGCGTTCTCGTATGTGCCGCCGCCATCATTGTCGTCTAGATCCACGCTTGTCACGGCCTTAAAGCGGTAACCGAAATCGAGGTCGACATTCTGCGTTACCGCGTAGGTAACACCGGCGCCCACCTGGCCGGCGAAACCCCAGCCGCCAGGCCCGTATCCAAAGGCGTGGCCATCAAAGTGAGTATCGGCGGTAACATAGGCCGCGCCGAGACCGCCGCCGACATAGAGTTTGGCATCACCAAAATGCGCAACATCGGCCCAGACGTTGGCGAGAAGATAGGTGGCCGACAGATTGCCGGAAGCCGGATAGTTGCCGACGCCCGTGTAGCTGTATTCGCTTGCCTTGTAGCGCGCGTAGGACAGTTCGCCTTCGACACGAAACACATCGTTGATGCGCCGACCGACAGCGCCGCCGATTACGAACCCGGTATCAAGATCGACTGAATACCCAGTACCATTGTAGTCCGTTTTCACATGGTTCGGGAAACTGGCGCCGCCGAAGAGCGTGACGTACCAGAGATCCTCTGCCCTCGGAACGTCGACGATCGCGTCGGCGGCGTACGCCGAACTCCAGCCAAGCACCAATGCCGTTGTCGACACACCAGCCAGTAGAAGCAGTTTCATCGTCGATTCCCTCGTAGCCTTCCAGCTACTTGCTCGCCTGCGGTTGGAGCTGTCAATAAGCAGACGCAGTCAGGGCACTCTTTCAGGAACCCTCGTTGCTATACAGCAACATAGCAGCACATTCTAATTTAGACGGAGACAGGCAAAGGCTGCTGTTTCGTTTGTCATTCGAGTGCCGGAAAAGAGAACCGCCTAGTCGCGTTGCTCTGCCTGCCGCGCCGCGATGCGCCGCATGGCAATGACCCGCCGGCGGCGGATCTCGGTGCGCATCGCCGTCAAATGCAGCGCGAAGAACAGCACGGTGAAGCCGAGCGCCATCACCAGCAGTGGCCATAGCAGGCTGGGATCGATCGTCGGTCCGCCGAGCCGGAACACCGAGGCCGGCTGGTGCAGCGTGTTCCACCAGTCGACCGAGAATTTGATGATCGGGATGTTGATGAAGCCGACGAGCGTGATGATGGCGGCGGCCCAGGCGGCGCGGCTGGCGTCATCCAGCGCGCGCGTCAGCGCGATGATGCCGAGATACATAAGAAAGAGGATGAAGACCGAGGTCAGACGCGCGTCCCAGACCCACCAGGTGCCCCACATCGGCTTGCCCCAGATCGAGCCGGTGACCAGCGCAAGCGCGGTGAAGGTGGCGCCGATCGGGGCTGCCGACTTCAGCGCGACATCGGCCAAGGGATGGCGCCAGACCAGCGTGCCGAGCGCGGCGACGGCCATCACCGTGTAGCACATCATGGCGAGCCAGGCGAAAGGCACGTGGATATACATGATGCGCACCGTGATGCCCTGCTGGAAATCCTCAGGCGCGGCAAAGCTCATATAGAGACCGATGGCGAGCAGGATCGCGGCGATCGACGCCAGCCACGGCACCAGCCTATCGGCCAGCCCGACAAAGCGCGTGGGGTTGGCGAGGTCGGTCCAGCCGGCGAGGCGTGAGGAGGTATCGCTCATAAGGTCTAGATAGACCGGCGGCGCGTTCGGGGCAATCGAGGGAATGTCGCAGTCTTATTTACCCTCCCCCTCGTGGGGAGGGTCGCTGCGAAGCAGCGGGGTGGGGGTGGTGGGGCACTACCCCCACCCGGACCCTACGGGTCCGACCTCCCCACAAGGGGGAGGTAAAAAAGCTACGCCGCTTCGATATTCACGGTGCGGCTGAGGCGGCGGACTTCCTCGTCGTTGAGCAGGCCGCCGGCGCGCAGCAGGCTGGCGAAACGGCCATTGCGCAGCGACAGTTCGGCGAAGCCGCCCATCTCGACCACCTTGCCCTTGTCCATGAACACGACCAGGTCGGCGTCGCGGACGGTGGTCAGGCGGTGGGCGATGATGAAGGTGGTGCGGTTGCGCCTCAGTTCGTCGATGGCTTCCTTGACGCGGTCCTCGGTCTCGACATCGAGCGCGCTCGTTGCCTCGTCGAGCACCAGGATCGGTGCGTCCTTGAGCACGGCGCGGGCAATGGCGATGCGCTGACGCTCGCCGCCTGAAAGCTGGCCGCCGCGCTCGCCAACGACGGTGTCATAGCCGGCGCTCTTGGCAAGGATGAAATCCTGCGCGGCAGCCGCATTGGCGGCGGCGTGAACCTCGTCATAAGTCGCCTCGGCACGACCGACGCGGATGTTGTCCTCGATCGAGCGGTTGAGCAGGCCGGCATCCTGGAAGACGGTGGCGATCGAATGACGCAGCGACTTGCGGGTCACCGTGCGGGTGTCGATGCCGTCGATCAGGATACGGCCATGAGACGGCGAGAAGACGCGCTGCAAGAGGTTGATCAGCGTCGTCTTGCCGGCGCCGGTCGGGCCGACGATGGCAACCGTCTGCCCGGCCTGGACCTCGAAGGAGACGTCGTCGACGCCCTGCCTCGAATTGGCAAACTCGAAGCCGACATTCTCGAAGCGGACGTGGCCGGTGACGTTGGTGAGGTCGCGCAAGCCGTCCGGCTCGGCGGAGTCGGCGGCCGAATCCTCGAGGTGATAGAAGTCCTCGAGCTTGGCGCGGGCTTCCGAAATCTGGTTGGCGAAAGCCGACATCTGGTCGAGGCGGGCAATCAGCAGCGTGGCAAAGCCGGTGAAGGCGATGACGTCGCCGATCTTGAGCTGGCCATGGGTGACCAGATAGGCGCCGATCAAAAGCACAACCATCATCGATATGGTCGACGACAGGCGGTGCAACGCATTGGCCATCGCCCACCAGTCGAGCACCGGGTTCTGCGCGTCGAGCAGGTTCTTGACATAGCGGCGCAGCGTATCGGCCTCGTGGCCGAGACGGTTGTAGCTCTGCAGCACGGCGACATTGCTGACCGAGTCGGTCACATGCGCGAAGACCTGATGGTAGTGACGCTCGACCGCGGCCTGGCCCGCCTTGGTGCGCTTCATCACAAGCCGGCCGATGCCGACATAGAGAACGCCCAGCGCCATTAGCACCAGCGACATGCGAAGATCCATGCTTATCGCGGTCGGAATCAGCAGAGCCAGCGCAACCGCCGTCGACAGATGCTGGCGCATGAATTCAAGCCACAGGCTGAACAGCGTCTCGACGGCGCGCAGCAGCGTGTGCAGCGCGTTGGAGGTGCCGCGCTGGTGGTGCCAGGCGAGCGGCATGGTGATCACGCGCTCGAACGACTGGCACAGCACCTCGCTGCGCCGCTTGTGGGCAAAACGGTCGGCGCCGCGCGCCACCAGCACGAAGGCGACGATGTTAAAGGCGCCGAGACCGGCCCACAGCGCCAGCGTCGAAAACACCGAACCCTTATCGGAGATGGCGTCGATTACCCGGCCGAACATGATCGGCTCGAGGATGGCGATAATGGCGAGCGCGACATTCGCACCGCAGATAAACGCAACGCGCTTCCTGTCGGCTGCGAGATAACCCAGCGCTCTCCAGTAGATTTGCAGAAGTGACACTTCAGCTACTCCGCCCAAAACATTATTGTGCACCGCACCATTTCTTGACACGTACCGGTTAACGGGTCGCAAAACAATGCCCGTCTACCTCTTCCGTTCCCATTCTGCGAACAAAAGATGACGACGTTGCGAAATCTGCCGTGATCACCTAACGGTTTGAGATAAAAGGTGAAATGTCAGTCTTGCGGCAAAATCATGGCAGCATCTAGCGCTGCCACATTTTTAATCACTGCACGCCTGGACCGCCGGTATCCGGGAAGGCACGCCGTACTGCGCCAGGAGCATGCCCAAGTAGAAAACGCGCGCCTCGAAAGGCGCGCGTCAACATTCTGAAGCCCTTGATTTTACGCGGGTATCTTGACGACCACCTCGGTCTTGTCGCCGGCCTTCGGCTGAAAACCGGAAGACTTTGTCTTGGTTCCATTGACTTCGAGCGAGATGGATTTGGCCTTTTTGTCGCGGATGACGCGAACCTTGACCTCCGCCCCCAGTATCTTCAGCGTGGCAGAATAGCCGTCCCAATGGCTGGGCAGTTTCGGCCGGAACGTGATCTGCTTGCCCCGCCGCTCAATGCCCAGAATGCCTTCGACCGCAGCACGGTAGAGCCATCCCGCTGAGCCCGTATACCAGGTCCAGCCGCCGCGACCGCCCTTGTCCTCACCGGAATAGATGTCGGCGGCGACGACGTACGGCTCGACGCGATAATGCTCGGCCGATGCATTGTCGAGCGCATGGTTGACCGGGTTCAGCATCGAGAAGCAGCGATAGGCATCGTCGGTGCGGCCCATTTCGGCGAGCGCGATCACGAACCAGGTCGCCGCATGGGTGTACTGGCCGCCGTTCTCGCGCACGCCCGGCGGATAACTCTTGATGTAACCAGGGTCCTTTCTCGTGTTCTGGAAGGCCGGGGTAAACAGTTTGACGATCTTGAGCTTGTCGTCGACCAGCAGGTTCGTCGCCTGCTGCATCGCCGTGGTCGAGCGCGCGGGGTCGCCCTCGCCGGAGAGCACGCTCCACGACTGCGCGATGGAGTCGATCTTGCACTCGTCCGAATTGTGCGAGCCAAGCGGCGTGCCGTCGTCGTAGCTGCCGCGGCGATACCACTGGCCGTCCCAGGCGGTGCTTTCCAGCGCCCGCTTCAGCACATCGGCGTGTTTTGTCCAGGCCTGCGCCCGCTTGGTGTCGCCCTCCCCCTTGGCCACGGTGGTAAAGTCGCCCAGCGTCTTCAAAAGGAACCAGCCGAGCCAGACGCTCTCGCCTTTGCCGGCTTCGCCGACGCGGTTCATGCCGTCATTCCAGTCGCCGCCGAGGATCAGCGGCAGCCCGGCCGGGCTGCTGCGCTTGATCGCAAGGTCGAGCGCACGCGCGCAATGGTCGTAGAGCGACGCGTTCGTCTTGGAGATTTCCGGCGTGAAGAAGGCGTCGTGCTCGCCTTCGCCCAGCACCTGCCCGTCGATGAAAGGCAGCTGCTCCTTCAGGATCCCTGTATCGCCGGTCACCTCGATGTAGCGATTGGTGGCATGCGCCAGCCAGACCACATCGTCGGAGATCATGGTGCGCACGCCGGCGTCGGTGCGCGGCAACCACCAATGCTGGACATCGCCTTCGGGGAACTGCCGGCGCGCCGCATTGAGGATCTGGTCGCGCGCCAGTTTCGGATCGTGCGCAAGCAGGGCCAGCGTGTCCTGCAGCTGGTCGCGGAAGCCGAAGGCGCCGCTTGCCTGATAAAAGGCCGAGCGGGCGCGGATGCGGCAGGCCAGGCTCTGATAGGGCAGCCAGTGATTGACCATGGCGTCGAGCGCCTTGTCGGGCGTCTCGACCTGGATGGTGTCGAGGAAGCCGCGCCAGACGCGTTCATTGTCGGCCAGCCGCTGGTCGAAATCCTTGCCCGAATGGGTCTGCACCAACGCGCTCGCCTCGGCTGATGTGGCGGCGTCGCCAAGCAGCCAGACCAGCGTGACGTCGCCGCCGGCGGGGATGTCGACATCGCTGGCGACAGCTGCGCACGGATCGTCGCCGGCCTCGACGCGGCCCGACAGGCCGGCTCCGCTGACGACGGCGTGCGGGAAGGCGCTGGTGCCATGCCTGCCGATGAACTCGCCGCGATCGGATGTCACCGAATGCACCGGACCGGTGGCGGCCAGGAAGGCCACCCGGTCGCCGAAATCGAGACCGTAGGGGTTTTGCGCCAGAAGCGCGCCAGTCGCTGGATCCCTGGACGGGATGATGGTCGCAGCCGTGCTCGAGCGATGGCTGCCGAGGACCCATTCGGCATAGGCATAGACGCGCAGCCGCGCCGGCGCCGAGCCTGAGTTCTGGATGCGCAGCCGCGTGATCTTCACTGGATCGACGGGATCGACGACGTGCGTCAGATCCATCGACAGCGGGCCGCGTTTGGACCGGAAGGTGGAGAAGCCCTGGCCGTGCCATGTCTCATAGGTCATCGAGGGATCGCGGACCACGGCAGCCAGCGGCGAGAATGCCTTGCCGCTGGCCTGATCGTAGATGTAGATGCCCTCGCCCGGCCGGTTGGTGACCGGATCATTCGACCATGGCGTCAGCTGGTAATCGCGGCTGTTGCGGCTCCAGGTGAAGGCAGCGCCTTCGGCCGAGACATGGAATCCGAACGAGGCGTTCGAGACGACGTTGATCCAGGGCTGCGGCGTCGAGCGCCGCCCGGCAAGGCGGGTGACATAGTGGCGGCCGTCGCCCTCGAAACCGCCAAAGCCGTTCCATTGGCTGAGGCCGCTGCCGTCGGCGCTGCTGTCGGACGCGGCATGGTATGCAGGCGCCGCCGGCACCGGCAGAGACGGCTCGCGCAGCGACGCGGGGGCCACCGGCTGCAGGGCATCGCGTGCTTGCAAGGCTGCCGCCTCGGCGCGTTCGATCTGGTCGAAGATGGTGCCGTTGCGCGTGTGCAGAACCACGCGGGCAACCGCCAGCAGCGTCTTGTACGTCGCCTCGTCCATCAGGTCGCGGCGCACGGCGAAGATGTGCTGGCGCGGCCCGAGTTCCTTGCCGCGCAGGCGGCTGTTTTCGCACAGCGTTTCGACCGCGCGCTGCAGGTCCTGGACATAGGACGATGCCTGCTCGTTGACGACCACGAAGTCGATCATCATGCCGCGGGCGCGCATATACTCCTGGAAGCGCAGCGCCTGGGCGACAATTTCGAGGTCGGCCACGTCGCCGATGCGGACCAGGAAGATCGGGAAATCGCCCGAAATGCTGGTCGGCCACAGGCTGGACTGCTTGCCCAGCCCCGAAGCGATGGATTCGCCGGGCAGGCGCAGGAACGGATCGGGATAGATCAGGAAGCGCGCCAGCTTCTGCACGTTGGCGGCGTCGGTCAGGCTGAGACCAAGATGGCGGGTCTGCACCTGCGAACGCGTCCAGGCAAGCATCGCCTGGCGAGCAAAACTTTCGGGATGGTCGAGCCTGGCGATGGCCTCGTCCAGTTCGGCGCGGTTGGCGCCGACGGCGGTCCAGAAGGTCAGCGATATCTTCTTGTTGGCCGGCACCCGCACCTGGCGGCGCAGGGCCGCTACCGGATCGAGGGTGAAGCCGTGGTGACCGCCAAGCTTGGCGCCGGGATCGAAGGCCGCCGCTTCCGCGATGGTACGGCCACGGCCGATGAAGGCACGGCGGTCGGTTTCGGCCTCGGCATCGCGCGCCGACCCGGACGGATCGGTGACGAAATGCACCATGGTGACGTCAGGCTCGTTCTTGTCGCGCTTGCGCCTGGTGGCAAAGATGGCACCGTTGTTGGCAGCGATCTCGGTCTCTATAAACATTTTCGAGAACGCAGGATGGGCATTGTCGGAGGCTTCGTTGCCCAGCACCAGCTCGGCAAAGGAGGTCACCTCGATATGCCGGTCAGTGGCGCCGTCGTTGTAGAGCGTGACGCGCCGTCCCTCGCCATTGCCTTCCGAGATGACGATGCATTCGACCTCCGAACGCAGCGAGCCCACTGTTTTGACGAAGCTCGCCTTGTCGTCGGAAAACAGCGTCTGCACTCTCTCGCCGGTCGCCTGCTTCGGCTCCGCGGTGGCCGACCACCAGTCGCCGCTGCCGGCGTCGCGCAGGAAGATGTAGGAGCCGAGCCGGTCTTCGGTCGGGTCGGGCTGCCAACGGGTGACGGCGAGTTCGCCCCAGCGGCTGTAACCGGAACCGGTGGCCGAGACCATGACGGAGTAGCGGCCATTGGACATGACGCTGGTGGCGCGCAACGCCCTCAGCGGGTCGAGGACGATGCGCGAATCCGGGCTTTCGACCTCGGTCTCGTCCTTCGAGCGCTCGTCGGCTTCGGTCCTGACCGTGGCGGTCGGGATGTCGCGCGGCGCCCTCTCCTGAAGCAGGAGTTCGGCAGACTCGATCACCGGATCGCTGTGGAAGCGGTCGCGCAGCCTGCCCTCGAAGATGGCGTCGGCAACGGCGGCGATCGACATGCCGGAGTGATGCGCCATGTAGTTCAGGACAACGGCATGGTCGGTGCCTTCCGGCACGCGCTGCGGCGTGAAGTCGACGGCGTCATAAAAGCCATGCCGGCCGAGAGCGCCGATGGAGCGCAGCCTGGCCAGATTCTGGACGGATTCGCGCGGTGTGAACTGCGCCGCGAGGATCGTGGCGTAAGGCGCGATCACCGTGTTCTGGCCAAGGCCGCGCTTGAGACCAAGTCCGGGCACGCCGAAATTGGTATACTGGTAGGTCAGTTCGCGGTCGCGGGCATTGTAGGCCGCTTCCGAAATACCCCAGGGCACGTTCTTCGAACGCGCGTACTGGATCTGGCGCTTGATGATCAGCTTGCTGGTCTGGTTGAGGATCGATCCCTGCGGCTCCTTCATCACCAAAGGCGGCATCAGATACTCGAACATCGAGCCCGACCAGGACATCAGCGCACCCTGGAAGCCGATCTCGACGATCGGCCTTCCAAGCCGGAACCAATGCTCCGTCGGCAGGTCACCCTTGGCGATGGCGAACAGGCTGGTCAGCCGCGCCTCGGAGGCGAGCAGATCGTAGCAGCTCTCATCGAGCTGGTGCTCCTCGACCCGGTAGCCGATCGAGAGCAGTTTGCGCTCCTGACGCATCAGGAAAGAGAAATCCATCTCGAAGGCATAGCGGCGGCAGCGTTCGCGCAGCGCCAGCAGCTTGGCGCGCAAGGCTTCGACGGCGTTTTCGTCGCTGTGCGAGTCATGCACATGCGCCTCGCAGGTCGCTTCCAGCCGTGCCGCCCAGTCGGCGATAATGTCGCTGCGCTGCGATCCGGCCTCGGTGTGGATGGCGGTGGCGAGCTTGCGGATCTCGCCGGCAAGCACGGCCAGGTTAATGGTGCGGATCGAGGCCATCTCCGGCTGCGCCTGGATGGTCATGACGGCGCGCCGCATGCCATCGAGGCGATCGGCCAGACGCTGGCGCAACGGCCGCAGTTGCCGGCGGTCGTCAGGCAATTCCTCGAGGCTCTCGTCGAGGATACTCACCGTGTCGAGGACGCCTTCGAAATCGCCCTGCAGGTGAACGGACGGGGCTTCCGCCCACTCGGCACAGGCCGCCGCCACCGCGACCAGATGTCCGGCCAGATTGCCGCTGTCGACGGCCGAGATGTAGAGCGGATAGAGCGGCTTGAGCGTCGTGGTGTCGTACCAGTTGAAGAGGTGGCCGCGGTTGCGCGGCATGCTCTCGATGGTCGTCATCGTGGCGTCGATGCGAGTGATGGCGTCGGAGAGCGCAATCCAGCCGAAATCGCGTGCCGACACCACCGACAGCAGGTAGACGCCGATATTGGTCGGCGACGTCCGCGGCGCCACAACCGGCGCCGGGCTTTCCTGGAAATTGTCGGGCGGCAGATTGTGGTGCTCGGCCGTGACGAAGGTTTCGAAATAATGCCAGGTGCGGCGCGCCACGGTGCGCAGCGCGTGGATGTCGGCTTGCGATATGCGCAGGCGGTCCTCGGTCTCGGCCGAGCGGCTGATCCAGCAGGCAACCGCCGGCGAACCGATCCAGAACAGAGCGAAGAAGAAGGCGACGAAGGCACCGGTGGAATCGGCCAGCACGGGGATAGCGAGACCGACGACGCCGATGATCACGGCGCCATACATCATGCTGTAATAGGAGCCGATATCGTTGTCGCCGCCCTTGTGCGCCTGCGACGCGGTGCGCCATTCCAGCAGGTTCTGGCGGCTGACGAACAGGCGGTAGAGCGTGCGCACGATGGCGTCGCCCATCATCCAGGCATTGTGCGCCATCAACAGCACTTTCAGCGCCACAAGGGCCGTGCCGAAGACGGTGTCGTGCGCCAGTGCGGAGAAATGGCCGCGCGGCGTCTGGTCGCCGCTCTTGGGCAGGATGGCGTTGACGACATCGAAGGTCGGCGCCATGAACAGCGACAGGATCAGCAGCGCCTGCCACTGCGCGGCCTGCGTGAAGGGCAGCAGCGTCCAGCCGGCGATCGCCGCCATCACCCAGAAGATCGGGGTCAGCGAGCGGCGCAGATTGTCGACCATCTTCCAGCGCGACAGCGCCGGCACGCCGGAACGCGGCGAGAAGATGAAGCGCAGCAGCTGCCAGTCGCCGCGCGCCCAGCGGTGGTGGCGCGAGGCGTCGACCGAGTAGCGGGTAGGATAGTCCTCGACCAGTTCGACGTCGGTGACAAGTGCTGCGCGCGCTAGCGCACCTTCGAGCAGATCGTGGCTGAGGACGGTGTTTTCCTCGATGCGGCCCTGCAGCGCCGCCTCGAAAGCGTCGACGTGATAAAGGCCCTTGCCGGTGAAGGAGCCGTCGCTGAAGACGTCCTGGTAGAGATCCGAGACGGCAAAGACGTAAGGATCGAGACCGCTGTTGGACGAGAAGACGCGCTGGAAGAAAGAAGCGTCGTCGCCGCTGGTGAGCGAGGCTGTGATGCGCGGCTGCAGAATGGTGTAGCCGGCGGTAACGACGCGCTTTGTCGCGTCAAAATGCGGGCGGTTGAGCGGATGGGCGAGCTTGCCGACCAGTGACGACACGGCGTCGCGCGTGGTGCGCGTGTCGGCGTCGAGCGTCATGACATAGACGACCTTTTCCGGCAGCGGCACGTCGAGCGGCAGGAAGGTGGTGTCGCTGTCGCCGCGCAAGAGAAGGTTCAGCTCATGCAGCTTGCCGCGCTTGCGCTCCCAGCCCATCCAGGCGCCCTGCGCCTGGTTGTAGAGCCGGCGGCGATGCAGGATATAGAAACGCGGCGCGCCTTCCGAGGGATAACGGGCATTGAGCCTGGCGATCTCGTCGCGCGCATATTGCAGGATCTCGATGTCGGCGGCGTCGATCTCGGTCTTGGAATCCGGCCAGTCGGACAGCAGCGCGAAATGGATTTCTTCGGCCGTGTTGGCGAGGTGATGCACCTCGATGTTGCGGATGTTTTCCTCGACATCATCGCGCGAGCCGATCAGCGACGGCACCACGACCAAGGTGCGTGATGCCGCCGGAATGCCGTGCTTGTAGTCATAGCCGACGAGCCGCGTCGGCTTCAGGAACAGTGAAACAACGGTGTTGAAGAAGGCGAGCGCGCCTTCGCTGGCAGGCACCGCAAACAGCGCCAGCATCAGCGTGATGGATTCCACCGACAGGCCGAGATGGGCAAGCGCATTGCCGGAGACAACCAGCAGTAGCACCGTCAGCAGGAAGACCGGCACAACGATGCCGAGCCAGCCCGTGGCGGTGAAGGCGCGCTTGAAGGTCACATGGAAGGGCGGCCGATAGCCGATCGCCTTTTCCAGATCCGGCCGGCGCGGGCCGACCAGGAAGAAGCCGACATCGGTATGCATGGCCGGATCGGCTGATGCATCCGGCACGC
This sequence comes from Mesorhizobium sp. M0058, assembly GCF_040323095.1. Taxonomy (NCBI): domain Bacteria; kingdom Pseudomonadati; phylum Pseudomonadota; class Alphaproteobacteria; order Hyphomicrobiales; family Phyllobacteriaceae; genus Mesorhizobium; species Mesorhizobium sp. M0058. Next base: position 214,593 of record NZ_JAMYUQ010000002.1, on the reverse strand, counting down.
CGGAGGCATCGGTGACCCCGGGAACATGGCTGGCCAGATCGATGGCCTTTTCGGCGACACGGAATTCGGACAGGTCGGAGCGGCGCGCCAGTTGCTCGATCGACGTGCGGTACTGGTCGCGCGAAAAGAAATCGAGCGCGGCGAAATCGGTGCGCTCGCGCAACAGCGTGTCGATGCGGCTGACGCCCTCGAACCACACCGTCCAGTCGACGTCGTTGATGAGGCGCAGGCCGCGGATGATGTTGCCGGTGGTGACATTGCCGCTGGACAGCGTGCGATGCTCGGAAATGATGATTTCCTCGGCGTCGGAGCCGGTTTTCTCGAGCTCGACCTCCAGCCATTCCAGCGCCCTGCCGGCATTCTGCGAGCCGTCGCGCAGGCGGTAGAGCAACTGGGTGGCGAAGGTGGTGTCCTGCGCATGCGCGCCGTAGCCCGACAGGATCTTCCGGCGGTCTGCATTGTCGTCGGTCGCCAGCACGCGGTCGGCGACCTCGTTGGCGATATGGCGCATCTGCCTGGTGCGGTCGACGCGCACGGCGATGCGGCGCAGATTCTCGATCAAAACGAAGCGCAGCAGCGACGGCAGCGCCCACAATTCGCCGATCTTGAGCGGCTCGACCGACTGAAAACCCTCGACGATGGATTTGAACATGGTCGCCGAAACCGAACTGTCGGAATGGGCGACATAGCTCCAGGCCAGGGCCAGCGCGCGCGGCACCGCGGCGCGGTTGGCCACTTCCAGGGTCGGCAACTGCCGGTAGAAACGGCGCGGCAGGTCGCGCTTCACCTGAAAAATGGTCTCCTCGACGAGATAATTGTTGTCGAGCAGCCATTGCGCGGCAGGCGTGATGGTTTCGCCCTTGGCCTGGGCGGCATTGGTCGAGCGGTAGACTTCGAGGATTTTCTTGGCGCTGTCGCGGATGCGGGCCTGGAAATCGAACGGCGTCAGGCCGAACAGGTCCTTGATGTCGCCGTTGGCGAGGCTTTCGCCCAGCGCGCGCAGCCGCTCTTCGGGCAGGAAATTGGAGCGTATCGGCTCTTCGGTGATGACCGGGAAGCCGGCGCTGGACTTTTCGATTTGGGCAGGATTTGTCTGGATATTCATTGAAAATTCCGCATGGGGGACGCGATGCGGCGCCACCGCCACGGCAATGTCCCTAAAACCGATTCAAATGCAATTGGTTGCATGATTACACTGGCCGAAAGTTTTGCTTCGCACCACGCCAGAGGCGTTATCCCTTCGACATTTTAAGCGGGGCTTTCGACAACTCAAGGACGAGCACCCCTGCCCTCCGTCCGCCTTGGAACGACGGAAGGATTCGGGCTTTTTCGTGATCCAGACAACAGCTTACGCCAGATTTCTCCGGCGTGCGATCATGTTTGGCAACAGGCGTTAATCGTTGTGCTGGCGGTGCGGCTAGCCCAGGCTGGCTATCCGGATGACGAACACGGTCGTCGGCCGCACCGGTTCAAGCCGCAGTTTCGCGGCCTGCGGTCCGAGCAACAGCGTGTCGCGAGGTCCAAGGCGCGACGATGTCGCGCCGGTCACGCCGACCTCACCGTCGAACGGCAGGATCAGGGTCATAGCGCTGGTCGGCCGGATATCGGTCGGAACCGAAACCATCAGACGCTGGACCGAGTGCGTTGCCCGCCCGCGGCGGGTCATGACGTTGAGGTCGGTGATCGCACCGGAGATCAGCGCGGCCGTGGTCGGCACATCGGCCGGGAAGGACAGCGGGGCGGAAGCCGCCGTCACTTCGGCCGGCGGACGGCCGGCAATATCAAGCACGATACCCTCGCCTTCCAGCACGGCAAGCGTGCGGTCGACGCCGGCAAAGCCCGAGAACGGGCCGCTGCCCTCGACTCGCGCCATCGAAACGCGCCAGTCGAAATCGTCCAGCCCGACGCCGTCCGGCGAGACGGCGATCTCGGTGGTCGTGCCGCCGCCATTCTTCCACGGCATGACGCGGTAGTCGGCGGCCCGTAGGATGCGCATCATTTAAGCCAATCAGCCTAAAATACCGGGCAGATTGAGCTGGTGCTCCTTCGCGCACTCGATGGCGATGTCGTAGCCAGCATCGGCGTGGCGCATGACGCCGGTCGCCGGATCGTTCCACAACACGCGCTGCAGGCGCCTTGCGGCGTCCGGCGTGCCGTCGGCGACGATGACCATGCCGGCATGCTGCGAGAAGCCCATGCCGACGCCACCGCCATGATGCAGCGACACCCAGGTTGCGCCCGACGCGGTGTTGAGCAACGCATTGAGCAGCGGCCAGTCGGAGACGGCGTCGGAGCCGTCCTTCATCGCTTCCGTCTCGCGGTTGGGCGAAGCCACCGAGCCGGAATCGAGGTGGTCGCGGCCGATGACGACGGGCGCCTTGAGTTCGCCCCTGGCCACCATCTCGTTGAAGGCGAGGCCCAGCCTGTGGCGGTCGCCGAGGCCGACCCAGCAGATGCGCGCCGGCAGGCCCTGGAAGGCGATGCGCTCACGTGCCATGTCCAGCCAGTTGTGCAGATGGGTGTTGCCGGGGGTGAGTTCGCGCACCTTGGCGTCCGTCTTGTAGATATCCTCGGGATCGCCCGAAAGAGCAGCCCAGCGGAACGGGCCGATGCCACGGCAGAACAGCGGCCTTATATAGGCCGGCACGAAACCCGGGAAAGCAAAGGCGTTCTCGAAGCCTTCGTCCTTGGCGACCTGGCGGATGTTGTTGCCATAGTCGAGCGTCGGCACGCCGGCATTCCAGAACGCGACCATCGCCTCGACATGCTCGCGCATTGAGGCGCGGGCGGCCTTCTCGACAGCCTTGGGATCGGAGACGCGCTTCTCGCGCCACTCAGCCATCGTCCAGCCCTTGGGCAGATAGCCGTTAATCGGGTCATGCGCCGAGGTCTGGTCGGTGACCATGTCGGGGCGGATGCCCCGCTTGAACATTTCCGGCACGATGTCGGCCGCATTGCCGAGCAGGCCGACCGACTTCGCCTCGCCGGCCTTGGTCCAGCGCCCGATCATTTCCATCGCTTCATCGAGCGTCTCGGCCTTCTCGTCGACATAGCGGGTGCGCAGCCGGAAATCGATCGAGTCCGGATTGCATTCGATGGCGAGGCAGCAGGCGCCGGCCATGACGGCGGCAAGCGGCTGGGCGCCGCCCATGCCGCCGAGGCCGCCGGTCAGGATCCATTTGCCCGTAAGGTTGCCATTGTAGTGCTGGCGGCCGGCTTCGACGAAGGTCTCGTAAGTGCCCTGCACGATGCCTTGCGTGCCGATATAGATCCAGGAGCCGGCCGTCATCTGGCCGTACATCATCAGGCCTTTTTTATCGAGCTCGTTGAATTTATCCCAGGTCGCCCAATGCGGCACGATGTTGGAGTTGGCGATCAGCACGCGCGGCGCATCGGTGTGCGTCCGGAAGACGCCGACCGGCTTGCCGGACTGGACCAGCAGCGTCTCGTCTTCATTGAGGGTCTTCAACGAGGCGACGATGCTGTCGAAATCGTTCCAGGTGCGCGCGGCCCGGCCGATGCCGCCATAGACAACGAGCTCATTGGGGTTTTCGGCGACATCGGGATCGAGGTTGTTCATCAGCATGCGCAGCGGCGCTTCGGTCGTCCAGTATTTGGCGTTGAGCTTGTCGCCGCGGGGCGCGCGCACTTCGCGGATGTTGTGGCGAGGATTGTTCATCATTGTCCCTTTGGAGTAAGGCGGCGTCTCAGCGCCCGGCCCAGTCAATGGCGGATTGGAGGATTTTCGTCAGTGTGGCGCGCATCGGCGCGGCGAACTCGGCATCATAAGGCACCGGCCAATTGTCCGGTTCGCCCTTGCCCTCGGGCTCGCGCAAATAGCCGCGATCGGCAAGTTCCATCTGCAGCGCATGGTAGCCGCCTTGCGGATTGCCGAAATAGCGGGTGATCCAGCCACCCTTGAAACGGCCGTTGATGACATTGCTTTCACCGCTCTCGGCCATGATCTGGCCAACCAGCGCCTGCAGCGTAGGATCCGCGGTCTGGCCGTCATTGGTGCCGAGATTGAACACCGGCAGCGTGCCGTAGAACAGGCGCGGCAGCACCGACCGGATCGAGTGGCAATCGTAAATGACGACCTTCTCATGCAGGCCGCGCAGCCTGACGGACTGAGCCGCCAGCATTTCATGGTAGGGCACGAAATACGCTATGCGGCGTTGATCGATCTCCGACGGCGTCGGTTCCGCGCCGGGCAAATACAGCGGATCGCCGTCGAAGGTCTCGGTCGGGCATAGCGTCGTTGTCGTCTGCCCGGGATAGAGCGAGGCGCCGGAAGGATCGCGGTTGACGTCGATGACGGTGCGCGAGATCGACGTGTGCACGACAGTCGCGCCAAGGCCGGCGGCAAAATCGTAGAGATTGTCGATCCACCAGTCGCAATCGCGGCGGCCGAGCCAGGGCGAGACCAGCCGATTGTCGATGCCGGCGAGATCGATACCCGTGTGCGGGATGGACACCAACAGGGGTGCCGTGCCTTCCGTCACTGTCAGCCAGTCGGCCATGTCAGACTCCCGAAATCGAAGGCAGTGTCACCGCGCCGGCAGCCTTGATGGCAGCGCCGCTGCGCACCATGGCGATGGCCTTTTCCATATCGGGATGGAAATGTCGGTCGTTGTCGAGATGCGGCACTTCTGCGCGGACCAGTTTGCGCACGGCTTCAAGGGCCGCGCTCGACGCCAGCGGTGCATGGAAATCGCAGCCCTGCGCGGCGGCCAAGAGTTCGATGCCGATGACGGCTGTCGCATTCTCGACCATGCCGATCAGCCGGCGCGCGCCATGTGCGGCCATCGAGACGTGGTCTTCCTGGTTGGCCGAGGTCGGGATGGAATCGACGCTCGCGGGATAGGCCTTCTGCTTGTTTTCGGAAACGAGTGCCGCCGCCGTCACCTGCGGGATCATGAAGCCGGAGTTCAGGCCGGGCTTCGGCGTCAGGAATGCCGGCATGCCGGACAGCGCCGGGTCCACCAGCATGGCGATGCGGCGTTCCGACAGCGAGCCGATCTCGCAGACGGCGAGCGCGATCATGTCGGCGGCGAAAGCCACCGGCTCGGCGTGGAAATTGCCGCCTGAAAGCGCAGTATCGTCCTCGGCGAAGATCAGCGGATTGTCGGTGACGCCATTGGCCTCGGTGCCGAGCGTATCGGCAGCCTGGCGCAGCACGCTGAGTGCAGCACCCATCACCTGCGGCTGGCAGCGCAGGCAGTACGGATCCTGCACGCGCTCATCGCCGACGCGGTGCGATTCACGGATGGCGCTGCCGGACATCAGATTGCGCAGCGCTGCCGCCGTCTCGATCTGGCCCGGGTGTTTTCTGAGGAGATGGATGCGCGGATCGAAGGGTGCATCCGAGCCCTTGGCGGCGTCGGTCGACAGCGCCCCGGCGACCAGCGCCGACTGGTAAAGCACTTCGGCCTCGAAGAGAGCGGCCAACGCATAGGCGGTGGAGAACTGCGTGCCGTTGAGCAGCGCCAGGCCTTCCTTGGCGCCAAGCGTCACCGGCTCCAGGCCGTGCGAGACGAAAGCGACCTTGGCCGGGAAGCGGCCATGCGGTGTAAAGCATTCGCCGACGCCGATCATCACCGCCGTCATGTGCGACAGCGGCGCGAGATCTCCGGAGGCGCCGACCGAGCCCTGCGCCGGCACGACGGGGATGACGTCGTTGACCAGCATCGCTTCCAGCAATTCGATGGTTTGCGGCCGCACGCCCGACGCGCCCTGCGCCAGGCTGGCCAGCTTCAGCGCCATCATCAACCGAACCACAGCGACCGGCATCGGCTCGCCGACGCCGGCGGCATGCGACAAAACGATGTTGCGTTGCAGGGTTTCCAAATCGGCGGCCGGAATGCGGACGCTGGCCAGTTTGCCGAAGCCGGTGTTGATGCCATAGACCGGCTCACCCTTGGCGACAATACGGGCGACAGCCTCGGCGCTGGCCTTGATCTTCGGACGGCAGGCAGCGTCGAGCTTCGGCACGGCGCCACGATAGATGGTGCGCCAGTCGGCCAGCGATGCATTGCCGGGCTTCAGGTTAAGTTCGGTCATTGTCCTCTCCAGATGCGGGCATGGAGCGGGTTGAAGCCCATGCGGTAGACGAGTTCGGCCGGACGCTCGATGTCCCAGATCGCCAGGTCGGCGGATTTCCCTGCTTCAAGCGTGCCGGTCTGGCCGAGCAATCCCAGCGCACGGGCAGCCTCGCGAGTGGTGCCGGCCAGGCACTCCTCGACGGTCAGGTCGAAAAGCGTCGCGGCCATGTTCATGGTCAGAAGCAGCGAGGTCAGCGGCGACGTCCCGGGATTGTTGTCGGTGGCGACCGCCATCTTGACGCCGTGCTGGCGAAACAGGCCGATCGGCGGCTTCCTGGTTTCGCGGATGAAATAGTAGGCGCCGGGTAGGATCGTCGCCACGGTGCCGGCCTTGGCCATGGCTGCGGCACCTGCTTCATCGGTGTATTCGAGATGGTCTGCCGACAGCGCACCATAACGGGCGGCGAGTTCGGCGCCATGCAAATTGGACAGCTGGTCGGCATGGAGTTTGACCGGCAGGCCAAGCGCCTTGGCCTTGTCGAAGACGCGGGCAATCTGTTCCGGCGAAAAGGCAATGCCCTCGCAAAAGCCGTCTACGGCGTCAGCCAGGCCCTCGGCGGCGATTGCGGGGAGGATGGTGTTGGCGACGAGATCGACAAAAGCGTCCTTGTCGCCTTTTGCTTCCGGCGGCAGCGCATGCGCGCCGAGGAAGGTGGTGCGGACCGTGACCCGGCGTTGCTTGTCCAGTTGCCGCGCGGCGCGAAGCGACTTCCGTTCATTTCCGAGATCGAGCCCGTAACCCGACTTTACCTCTACCGTGGTGACGCCCTCGGCCATCAGCGCGTCAAGGCGCGGGAGAGTCTGCGCAACCAGTTCGTCTTCGCTCGCGGCACGCAGGGATTTGACCGAGGAGACGATGCCGCCGCCGGCACGGGCGACTTCCTCATAGCTGGCGCCGGCCAGCCGCATCTCGAACTCGTTGGCACGGTTGCCGGCATGGATGAGATGGGTGTGGCAGTCGATCAGGCCGGGCGTAATCCAGCGGCCTTCGCAATCGGTAGTCTCGCCGCCCTGAGCCAACGCTGACGGCATCTCGGCTTCCGGACCGGCATAGACGATGACGCCGTCACGGGCGATGATCGCGCCCTTGTCGACAATGCCCAGTCCGGCAACGCCTTCGGCCATGGTCGCCAGGCGCGCATTACGCCAAAGCTGAAGGCCCCCTGCCCGGCTTTTGTCTTGTGCCGCCATCATCTTTTTCCGTTGCTTGGATGGCGATTATGTATATACATATTGAAACGCGCTGCAAGTGCATTGTTGATGGAATGCGGAGAAAAACGTGACGGCGATCTTTGCGGAACAGGTGCTGCTGGCCGATGGCTGGCATGACAAGGTGCGGATCTCGCTGAGCGGCGGTCAGATCGCGAAGGTGGAGCCAGGTTCTTCACCGCGGAGCGGTGACGAACGCCACGCCATTCTGGTGCCCGGCATGCCGAACCTGCACAGCCACGCCTTCCAGCGCGGCATGGCCGGGCTTGCCGAACTGCGCGGTCCCTCCGCCGACAGCTTCTGGAGCTGGCGCGAGGTGATGTACCGCTTCGCGCTGTCGATGACGCCGGACCAGGTCGAGGCGGTCGCCGCCCAGCTTTATGTCGAAATGCTGGAGGCGGGATTCTCGCGCGTCGGCGAATTTCATTATCTCCACCACGATCGCGACGGAAAACCCTATGCCAACCTTGCCGAGATGGCCGAACGTATTGCCGCGGCCGCCGGCGAAACCGGGATCGGCCTGACGCTGCTGCCGGTGTTTTATGCCCATTCGTCCTTCAGCGGCGCTGCGCCCAACGAAGGCCAGCGGCGATTCATCAATAATGTGAATCGGTTCGAACGCTTGCTTGAGAAAAGCCGCGAATCGGTTCGTGCGTTGAATCAGGCTGTCGTTGGCGTCGCCCCGCACAGCCTGCGCGCCGCGACGCCGGAGGAACTCAGCGCTGTTGCCGCCATTGCGCCGGACGGACCGATCCACATCCACGTCGCCGAGCAGGTGAAGGAGGTCGAGGATTGCCTGGCGTGGTCGGGTGCGCGACCGGTCGAATGGCTGCTCGCCAATGCCGGGATCGACAAGCGTTGGTGCCTGATCCACGCCACCCACATGACCGAGGATGAGACAACCGGCATGGCCAGAAGCGGCGCCATTGCCGGGCTTTGCCCGATCACCGAGGCCAATCTCGGCGACGGCACCTTTTCAGCACCTCTGTTCATCGAACATGGCGGCCGCTTCGGCGTCGGCTCGGATTCCAACGTGCTGATCGGCCTGCCGGATGAATTGCGCCAGCTCGAATATTCGCAGCGCCTCGCACACCGCGCCCGCAATGTGCTGGCGGTGGCCGGCGGCTCGACCGGGCGGGCTCTGTTCGACGCGGCCCGCGATGGCGGCAGCACTGCACTCGGCGCCGGCCCGTCGCGGATCGCCGCCGGTGCCGCAGCCGATTTCGTCTCACTCGACGAAAACCATCCTTCGCTGGCCGGAAAAAGTGGCGATGCGATCCTCGACGCCTGGATCTTTGCCAATGGCGGCAAGGTCGATTGCGTCTGGGTGCACGGAAAAAAACAAGTCAGCGGCGGCCGGCATGCAGCGCGTGAGACGATCGCCGAGCGCTTTCGCCATGTGATGACGGCGCTTTCGGCATGAGCATATCAGAGACAGCGGCGGTGGAAGGCGGCGGTTCGCTGCACCAGCGCATCCTGTCCGACATCAGCGAGAAAATAATGTCCGGCGCCTGGGCGCCGGGTCACCGCATCCCGTTCGAGCACGAGTTGACGGCCGAATACAATTGCTCGCGCATGACAGTGAACAAGGCGCTGTCGCAACTGGCCAAGGCCGGGCTGATAGAGCGCCGCCGCCGTTCGGGCAGCTTTGTCCGCCAGCCGCAGTCGCAGGCCGCGGTGCTGGAAATCCACGACATCAGGATCGAGGTTGAGTCGCTTGGCCTAGCTTATCGTTACGAGCGCTTGGCGCGGCAGAAAAGGCGCAGCAGCGCCGAGGATCGCGCCTTGCTGGAACTGGACGCAGCCGGACAGGTGCTGGCGCTTGAATGCCGGCATTTCGCCGGCAAGCGGCCATTCGCGCACGAACAGCGGCTGATCAATCTCGCCGCCGTCGCGGAAGCCGCCGAGGAGGAGTTTCTCGACATCGCCCCCGGCCCTTGGCTGATCGGCCGCGTGCCATGGAGCGAGGCAGAGCACCGTATCCGCGCGGTCGCGGCCGACAGACATATTGCCGAAGCGCTCGACATCGCAACCGGCGCGCCCTGCCTGGTGGTCGAGCGCCGAACCTGGAGCGCCGAGCACCCGGTGACGCAGGTGAGGTTCACCTACGCCGCGGAGAGCCACACGTTGGTGGCGAGGTTCAAGCCTTCGCAGGGGTAGCTCCTTTACCCTCCCCCTTGTGGGGAGGGTCGCTGCGAAGCAGCGGGGTGGGGGTCGGCGCCAGCCCCCCGCCCGGACCTTCGGTCCGACCTCCCCACAAGGGGGAGGTAGAAGGCTGCACTTTAAATCGCCGCCGTAACGATAATCTCGACGGTGTATTCCGGCCCTGCAAGCTTGGCCTCACCCGTGGCGCGGGCGGGCGTGTTGCCTTGCGGGACCCACTTGTCCCATTCCTTGTTCATCTCGGCGAAGGTGCCCATATCGGCCAGCCAGATGATCGCCTGCAGGATCTTGGTCTTGTCGGTGCCGGCCTTGGCCAGCAGTTCGTCGATAGATGCGAGGATCGACCTGGTCTGTTCGCCAACGCTGGCGCCGGGCGTTCCGACCTGGCCGGCGAGATAGACGGTGTTGCCGTGGATGACGATCTGGCTCATGCGCGGGCCAACATCGATGCGACGAATGCTCATTGGATGGTTCCTTCGTTTGTCGGTGCGCCTGTTTAGAGTCGCTGCCGCCTCCGGGCAAGGTCAACAGCGCGAAACCTCTTGAGCCTGGGTTGGATCTTGGGCCGCAAATGTCTATCTGCGCCGAGGGATTTCTTTCCGGCGCGGATTGCCGACCTCGTGTGAGAGTGGCAAGACTTCGCGCCAAACCAGATTGCGAGGATGAGAGCCATGGAATATCGCGAAATCAGCGAGGACTATTCGGTCTCGGGCCAGATCCAGCCCGAAGATGCCGCCGCCATCAAGGAAGCCGGTTTCAAGAGCGTGATCTGCAACCGGCCGGATGACGAGCAGCCCGACCAGCCTTCGGCCGACAGCGTCAAGGCGGCGGTCGAAGCCGCGGGGCTGGCCTTCCGCTACATCCCGGTAATCAGCGGCCAGATCACAGCCGAGAACGTCGAAGATCAGGCCGAAGCGCTCGACGCGCTCGAAGGCCCGGTATTTGCTTATTGCCGCTCCGGCGCGCGCTGCACCAATCTCTACGGGCTGATTCAGCAGTCCAAGGGGTGAGCATCCTGAGGCGCTGGCGATCCCTCACACCCCCCTCTGTCCTGCCGGACATCTCCCCCGGGGGGAGATCGGATGTCGCCTTCGCTCTTCGCCAATCGCCGACGTTGCAGGATGAGCGCTATCGACAAAGCTGCTGATCTCCTCCTTGCGGGGGAGATGGCCGGCAGGCCAGAGAGGGGTGCTGTCCCGCAGACGTATCAACTGAAACTCTCTCAAACTAGATCGGCAGCGCGCCGGTCTCCTTCAGCGTCTCCAACACGATCGCCGTCTTCACATGCTGCACGGATTCGTGCGGCAGGAGCACACCGTTGACGAATTCCGACAATGATTTCAGATCGGGCGTCACCACCTTCAAGATATAATCCATCTCGCCGGTCAGCGCGTGCGCCTCCTGCACCTCCGGCAGCCGCGCCAGCAGCTCGCCGAAGCGCCTGGCATTGTCGCGGTTATGGGTGGCGAGCGTCACCGAGATGACGTTGACCAGCGAGAAGCCGAGCTTGTCGCGGTCGAGCACGGCGCGATAGCCCTTGATGTAGCCGTCTTCCTCCAGCCGCTGGCGGCGGCGTGAGCATTGCGATGCCGACAGGTTCACGCGCTCCGAGAGATCGTTGTTGGTGAGCCGCGCGTCGCCCTGCAAGAGAGCCATTATCTTGCGGTCAAATTGATCGATGCGCGCTTCATTCATCGATTCATCTCCAATCATGCATGAATTACGCACGAGATGATCATTTCAAGCGTTTGAATGCAAGCACCGTGCGGTCACTTCGCACTATCATGCGTCATCTCGTGGTCCGATGCGGCCACCATCCGTTTGGAGGAATGCCATGGGTCCCTTCCCGCACGACGCCCCGCCCGCAAAGATCAGCAAGGAAAACCCCGCCGGCACCGACGGTTTCGAGTTCGTCGAGTTCGCGCATGCGGAGCCGCAGAAGCTAGCAGAACTGTTCACCCGCATGGGCTATGTCGCGGTGGCCAAGCACCGCACGAAGGACATCACCGTCTGGCGCCAGGGCGATATCAACTATGTCGTCAATGCCGAACCGGGCTCGCATGCGATGAAGTTCGTCGACAAACACGGCCCTTGCGCCGCCTCGATGGCCTGGCGTGTTGTCGATGCCAAGCACGCATTCGAGCATGCGGTATCGAAAGGCGCCACGCCCTACGACGGCAACGACAAGGCGCTCGACGTGCCGGCCATTGTCGGCATTGGCGGCTCGCTGCTCTATTTCATCGAAGCCTATGGCAAGAAGGGCTCGGCCTATGATGCCGAGTTCGAGTGGCTGGGCGAACGCGACCCGCGGCCGCAAGGCGTCGGCTTCTATTTCCTCGACCACCTCACCCACAATGTCTATCGCGGCCAGATGGACAAATGGTGGGACTTTTATCGCGAGCTGTTCGGCTTCAAGCAGATCCATTTCTTCGACATCGACGGCAAGATCACCGGCCTGGTCAGCCGCGCCATCACCTCGCCCTGCGGCAAGATCCGCATTCCGCTAAATGAATCCAAGGACGACACCAGCCAGATCGCCGAATACCTGAAGAAGTACAATGGCGAAGGCATCCAGCATATCGCCGTCGGCACCGACGACATCTACGCCGCCACCGACAAGCTTGCCGACAACGGGCTGAAGTTCATGCCCGGTCCGCCGGAGACCTACTACGACATGTCGTACAACAGGGTGAACGGGCATGACGAGCCGATCGAGCGGATGAAGAAGCACGGCATCCTGATCGACGGCGAAGGCGTGGTCGACGGCGGCATGACCAAGATCCTGCTGCAGATATTCTCCAAAACCGTGATCGGCCCGATCTTCTTCGAATTCATCCAGAGGAAGGGCGACGAAGGTTTTGGCGAAGGCAATTTCCGCGCGCTGTTCGAGTCGATCGAGCAGGACCAGATCAAGCGCGGCGTGATCAAGGTCGATGGCAAGGCGGCGTGAACCGTGAACGTCTCCATAACCGAAGCAAAGGCCAAACTAACGGAACTCGTCGGCCGCGCGGAGGCCGGCGAGGAGATAGTCATCACTCATCACGGCAAGATCGCGGCGCGGCTCGTGCCACCAGTTCGAGAAGACTTGTTGTCGCGCATAGGTGCCCTGAAGGGCAAGATTTGGATTTCTGACGATTTCGACAAACTCGGCCCTGAATGGAACGAGTACACCAGATAAAGGTCAGAGGCCCAGCCGCACGACCTCTTCCCTCCTCACCTTCAAATCATAATCGAGCAAGAACTCGTCCAGTTGCGGCGGCGCGACCGAGCTGCCCGAGAGCATCGCGTGAACCTGGCCGCGATGGTGGATGTCGTGCAGGAAGACATGGGCGAGAATGTCGCCGATTTTTTCGCGGATCATGCCATCCTCGCGCCGGTCGGTGATGACCTGACGGTCGAGATCCGCCTCCGACAGCTTCTCGCAAAAGGCGATCAGGCGTCGATCTGCTGCGACCTGGGCGGCAAACAGCGCCTGCGGCACATCGAACGGCACGTAGTCGTCATAGGCGGCCGCACCGACGCCGCCTTCTTCGAGAAAATCGAGATAGAGATGATCGACCGCAAGGATGTGGTTGAGCGTTGCCTTGATCGACGGGAAGAAGCTGGTGCGTTCGGCTTCGAATTCGCCGGGCTTCAGCGCAAGCACAGCGCGGTAGAGCCGGTCATTCGACCAGAGATTGTTGCCGGCCATGCGGCTGAAGTGGGTGAGAATATCCATGTTATGCGCTTGGCCAACCGACCAAGTCCACCAACTTCAGAATGACGAGTATGGCAGCTATCCCCAGAAGACGAGCGTTCATACCGCGGCGCAGTTCTTGCGTTCCTGCATCGCTTGCGACTTCCCGGTTCAAAGCGACGTACACAAGCCTCGGCAGGCGCGCCTCGCTGCTGAAATTACGCAGCCTTTCAGACCGATCCTCGACCTGCCGGCAGAGCCGAATTGCGGAAATCAAAAGCCAGCCGGTTGCGACGCTGCAAAGCCCAAGAAACCAAAGATAAGAAGCGGTATAGGCCATCTGCCATTCACGCTCCCGTCGATCGCATCAGATACAAGCCTGCCGCCATCACCGCGAAGCCCGCGACAACGATCAGCAACAGGCGGTTCATGCGCCGCCGCATCGCCTGCGTCTCCTCGTCCCGCGCCACATTGGTGTTGGTGATGGTGTGGAACATCATCGCCTTGCGCGGGTAGCCACTGCGGTTGGTCAGATCGGGCGAGCGCGCCTCGATGCGGTAGCTCAGCCGGATCGCCTGGATGAAGACCACCAGAATGGCCAGCGCCCAGACGCCGGCCAGCAGGTAGAACGCCTCTCCCGTCACTATTGCCCCCTCTTATGCCTGGGACTTCTCGACCTTCTGCTCGATGGCGCCGAAGATCGAGTTTCCGCTTTTATTCTTCATCTCGATACGCACCGTATCGCCAAAGCGCAGGAACGGCGTCTTGGGCTCGCCAGACTCAATGGTCTCGATCATGCGCAGTTCAGCGATGCAGGAATAGCCGGCGCCGCCGGCCGCCACCGGTTTGCCCGGCCCGCCATCCAGCTTGTTGGAGACGGTGCCGGAACCGATGATGGTGCCGGCAACCAGCGGCCGTGTCTTTGCGGCATGGGCAATCAGCGCCGGGAAGTCGAAGGTCATGTCGACGCCGGCATTGGCACGGCCGAACGGCTTGCCGTTGACGTCGGCGAGCAGAGGCAGGTTGACCTTGCCGCCATCCCAGGCGTCGCCGAGTTCGTCCGGCGTCACCGCCACCGGCGAAAAAGCCGAGGACGGCTTCGACTGGAAGAAGCCAAACCCCTTGGCGAGCTCGGGTCCGGTGAGCGCGCGCAGCGTCACATCATTGACCAGCATGACCAGCCGGATGGCGGCGCGCGCCTGGTCGATACTGGCGCCCATCGGCACGTCGTCGACAATGACGGCGACCTCTGCCTCCATGTCGATGCCATAGGCTTCCCCGGCCATGCGGATCGGCTCACGCGGCGCGATGAAGGAATCCGAGCCGCCCTGATAGATCAGCGGATCGGTCCAGAAACTTGCCGGCATATCGGCCCCGCGCGCTTTGCGCACCAGTTCGACATGGTTCACATAGGCCGAACCGTCGGCCCATTGATAGGCGCGCGGCAGCGGCGAATGGGCGTCATGCTCATGGAAGCGCGCCGACGGCACCGCATTGTTTTCCAGCGATTCCGCGATGGTTGCCAGATGCGGCGAAACCCGCTGCCAGTCGTCGAGCGCGGCCTGCAGCGTTCGCGCCAGGAACGAGGCGTCGGTGAAGCGCGTCAGGTCGCGCGAGACGACGACAAGCTTTCCGTCGCGCGTCCCGTCCCTCAATGTGGCAAGCTTCATGCGGTTTCCTCTCCTGATGCGGCTTTGGCGCCGTCTAAGTTCACAACAAGGCCGTCGCGGGCAATCGTCAAGTCACCCGCCCACGATTTCCTGACGGCGGCCTCCCAGTCGGCCTCGCCGATCTCGGCATCGTCGGCCGGAATGAGGTGGTTGAGCACCAGCCTCTTCACCCCGGCATCGCTGGCGATGCGACCTGCCTGCTCGGCAAATGAGTGGCTGGCAAGCAGATGCTCTTTCAGCCGCGCGCCATTGCCGGTCCTGGCGACCAGCCCCTCGATGCCTTCTTGTAGCATGGCCTCATGGACGAGAATGTCGGCATTTCGGGCAAAGCCTGCGAGCGGCGGAAAGAAGGCTGTGTCGGCCGAGAACACGACGCTATTCGCACCATGCTCGAAGCGCAGCGCGAAACAGTCGGTCACCGGCGGATGGTCGACGCGCAGTGCCGAGACCTTCAGGCCGCCCTTCGAGAGAATCTCGCCCTCGCCGAATTCGACGATCGAAACCAGATCGCGAATGTCCGGCCTGCCCTCATCGACGATGCGAATTTCGATGTCGAACTCCATCGCCTGGCAGAAACGGCGCCAGTATTGGTCGGTGCCGGGCGGTCCGAACAGCGTCACCGGGCTGGCGAGCCCGGCGGTCCAGGCGGTGTGGAGCAACGGGCCCAGTTCCAGCACATGGTCGGAATGCAGATGGGTGATGAAGACCAGGTCGAGCGCCTTCAGGCTGACGGCGGAATCGACCAGACCGCGCGTGACGCCGAGCCCGCAATCGACGACAATGGTTCGCCCGCCCAGTTCCAGCAGCGACGAACTCGGCCACGGCCCGCCCGGCCGCAATGCCGGGCCGCCTTTCGAGCCGAGAAGCAGCAGCCGGTCGCTCATCGGGCTGATCTCAAGACCAGTCGCCCTCCACAGTGCCGTTGAAGCGCTTCTTCAGATCGGACCAGCAGTCGATGTAATTGTCCTGCCTTGTTTCAAGCTCGGCGCCGTAGCGGGTCAGCATTTGCGGGAATCGGGTCTCGAACATGAACGCCATCGTATTGTCGAGCTTGACCGGTTTCAGCTCGGAGCGCGAGGCCTTTTCGAAGCCAGGCGCGTCGGGGCCGTGGGCCAGCATCAGATTGTGCAGGCTGATGCCGCCCGGGACAAAACCTTCCTCCTTGGCGTCGTACTGGCCTTGGATCAGGCCCATGAACTCGCTCATGATGTTGCGGTGGTACCAGGGCGGCCGGAACGTATCTTCCGCCACCAGCCAGCGCGGCGGGAAGATGACGAAGTCGATGTTGGCGGTGCCTTCCTCGCCGCTCGGCGCCGTCAGCACGGTGAAGATCGACGGATCGGGATGGTCGAACAGGATGGCGCCGACCGGCGAAAACGTCGCCAGATCATATTTGTAGGGCGCATAGTTGCCGTGCCAGGCGACGACGTCGAGCGGCGAATGGCCGATCTCGGTGACGTTGAAATTGCCGCACCATTTCACCGTCAGCCGGCACGGCGTCTCCTTCTCCTCGAACCAGGCGCTGGGCGTCTTGAAGTCGCGTGGGTTGGCCAGGCAGTTGGCGCCAATCGGGCCGCGGTCGGGCAGCGTCAGCTTGGCGCCGTAATTCTCGCAGACATAGCCGCGCACTTCCTTGTCGGCGAGCTCGACCTTGAACACCAGACCGCGCGGCAGCACGGCGATCTCGCCGGGCCGAAGCTCGATGACGCCCATCTCGGTGACAAAGCGCAAGGCACCGACCTGGGGGACAATCAGTAACTCGCCGTCGGCGTTGAAGAAATGGTCGTCGACCATCGAGCGGTTGGCGACATAGACATGCGCCGCCATGCCGCTTTGGCCCAGCACGTCGCCGGCGGTGGTGATGGTGCGCATCCCTTGAATGAAATCGGTCGGCTCCTTCGGCATCGGCACCGGGTTCCAGCGGTACTGGCCGAGCGCCAGCTCGTGGTCGCCGACATTGGGAGCGGTCTTCCACAGGGGATAGCTCGCCGCCTTGAAGCGGCCGGTGTGTTTGACGCTCGGCCGGATGCGGTAGAGCCAGGAGCGCTCATTGGTGCCGCGCGGGGCGGTGAAGGGCGAGCCCGAGAGCTGCTCGGCATAAAGTCCGTAAGCCGGCCGCTGCGGGGAATTGCGCCCTTGCGGCAGCGAGCCGGGCAGCGTTTCAGTCTCAAAATCATTGCCGAAGCCCGGCATGTAGGAAAATTCCATCCGATCCTCCCTGATCCCGACCGCCGCGAAGCGCGGCCTGCCGGCGATGTTGACCAAACTGGTTTCATTTGTAACCATCGAAAATGTAACTATCAACGGCTGATGCCGCATCCACGGTGCGCATATGGAAACCCTCGAACTCGAAAATTTCCTGCCCTATCGGCTCTACCGGCTGGCCGACGCCGTCAGCCGCGAATTTTCAAAAATCTACCGCGACCGCCACGGCCTGACGCGGCCGGAATGGCGCACGCTGTCAGGGCTCGGACAGCGCGGCACCATGACGGCGACAGCGCTTGGCGAGCAGTCGGCCATGCACAAGACAAAGGTGTCGCGCGCGGTGGGGGAACTGGAGCGAAGGCGCTGGCTGGTACGCACAACTGACGAGAATGATCGGCGCGTGGAGCATCTGGCGCTGACAAAGGCGGGGCTGGCGGCCTATGGCGAAATGGTGCCGCTGGCGAAGGCGTTTGAACGGGAGTTGCTGGAGAGGCTGAGCACAGAGGAGCGGACAGCGATTGTGAGCGGCGTGGCGGCGCTGGAGGGAGCGTTGGGTGAATAAAGAATCTGCTCCGCCGTGATCCTTCACACCCCCCTCTGTCCTGCCGGACATCTCCCCCGCAAGGGGGGAGATCAGATGTCGCGAAGGCTTTCGCCAATCTCCAATGTTGCAGAGGTTGGCGAGGCGTCAAAGCTGCCAATCTCCCTCCTTGCGGGGGAGATGGCCGGCAGGCCAGAGGGGGGTGCTGTCCCGCCGGCTTCTCCAGCTAGAACGTGCCTCTGCGCCTCACCAATCCATCACCACCTTGCCCGAACTGCCGCTCCGCATCGCGTCAAACCCCGTCTGGAAATCGTCGATCCCAATGCGGTGCGTAATCAGACCCGACACATCCAGCGGCCCCTGCACCAGCGCAATCATCTTGTACCAGGTCTCGAACATCTCGCGGCCGTAGATGCCCTTGAGATGAAGCATCTTGAAGATGACCTTGTTCCAATCGATTTCGAAGCCGGTCGGCGCGATGCCGAGAATGGCGATCTTGCCGCCATTGTTCATCGTGTCGATCATGTCGCGGAAGGCGGGCGCGGCGCCCGACATTTCGAGGCCGACGTCAAAACCCTCGGTCATGCCGAGCGCCGGCATGACGTCGCGCAGCTTTTCCTTGGACGCATCGACGACATGCTGGACGCCGAGTTTTTTGGCCAGCGCCAGCCGCACCGGGATGATGTCGGTGATGACGACTTTTCGCGCACCCACGCATTGGGCAACGAGCGCGCCCATGATGCCGATCGGTCCGGCTCCGGTGACCAGCACGTCTTCGCCGACGAGATCGAAGGACAGGGCGGTGTGGACGGCATTGCCGAGCGGATCGAAGATCGCCGCGATCTCGTCGGGCACATCGTCGGGGATAGAGACGACATTGTGCTGCGGGATCGCCAGATACTCGCCGAAGGCGCCGGGACGGTTGACGCCGACGCCGAGCGTGTTGCGGCAGAGATGGCCCCTGCCCGCGCGGCAGTTACGGCAATGGCCGCAAACGATGTGGCCTTCGCCGGAGACGCGCTGGCCGACCTTGTATTCGGTGACCGCCGAGCCGAAATCGGCAACGGTGCCGACGAATTCATGGCCGGTCACCATCGGCACCGGCACGGTCTTTTGTGCCCACTGATCCCAATTGTAGATATGCACGTCGGTGCCGCAGATCGCGGTCTTCTTGACCTTGATCAGCACGTCGTTGGGGCCGATCTCCGGCACCGGCACCTCTTCCATCCAGATACCCGGCTCGGCCTTGGCCTTCACCAGCGCCTTCATCATGTTCGACATGCTTTTGTCCCTTGAATCCTTTGATCCGGAATCGCTTTTGGCGGCTCAGGAGATGACGCCCAGTTCCTTGCCGACTGCGGCGAATGCCGCCACGGCGCGGTCGATGTCGGCGGCGGAATGCGCCGCCGACATCTGCGTGCGGATGCGCGCCTGGCCTTTCGGCACCACCGGGAAGGAAAAGCCGATGACATAAATGCCGCGCTTCAGCATGCGCGCCGCCATTTCCTGCGCCAGGCTGGCATCGCCCAGCATCACCGGGATGATCGGGTGATCGGCGCCGGCCAATGTGAAGCCGAGCTTGCCCATCTCGGACCTGAACCGCGCCGCATTGGCATAGAGGCGCTCGCGTAGCGCATCGCCATTTCGGATCAGCTCGAAAACCTTGATCGAGGCGCCGGCGATCGCCGGCATCAGCGTGTTGGAGAAGAGATAAGGCCGCGAACGCTGGCGCAGCCAGTCGACGACCTGGCTTTTGCTGGAGGTGTAGCCGCCGGAGGCGCCGCCGAGCGCCTTGCCGAGCGTGCCGGTGATGATGTCCACCCTGCCCTCGACGCCGCAATGCTCGGCCGAGCCGCGGCCGTTTTTGCCGACGAAGCCGACGGCATGGCTGTCGTCGACCATCACCATGGCGCCGTACTTTTCCGCGAGGTCGCAGACGCCTTTCAGATTGGCGATGATGCCGTCCATGGAGAACACGCCGTCGGTGGCGATCAGGCGGAAGCGGCAGTCTTTCGCCTCTTTCAGCCGCGCTTCGAGGTCGGCCATGTCGTTGTTGGCATAGCGGAAACGCTTGGCCTTCGACAGCCGCACGCCGTCGATGATCGAGGCATGGTTCAGCGCATCGGAGATGATCGCATCCTCCTCGCCGAGCAGCGTTTCGAACAGGCCGCCATTGGCGTCGAAGCAGGAGCCGTAGAGGATGGTGTCGTCCATGCCGAGGAATGATGAAATCGTTGATTCAAGCTGCTTGTGCTCTTCCTGCGTGCCGCAGATGAAGCGCACCGAGGCCATGCCGTAACCGTAGCGGTCCAGCGCGCCTTTGGCTGCATCGCGCAATTCTGAGCTGTCGGCGAGGCCGAGATAGTTGTTGGCGCAGAAATTCAGCACCTTGTCGCCGCCGACTTCGATCTCAGCCGACTGGGTCGAGGTGATCACCCGCTCGGATTTGTAGAGCCCGGCGGATTTCAGCCCTTGCAGTTCGTTGTCGATATGGGAGAGGAATGCCGCGCTCATGGATCAGGTCCTGTTGAGATTGGCGCGACTGTCGCGCTACGCGCACTAAAAATCCATCGCAAAAGCGACCGTTTCGGTGGCACGGCGGGCTCAACCCTGGCGCGACCCGATCGCATGGCCCGCGTGCTGGAGTAGCAGGCACGCGAATACGGCTATGCCGCGAAAGAACATGATAACCATCTCGGCAGCTTTCGTTTACTGCCGAAGCAACAGTTCCGCCGGCTTCCAGACCTGTTAACCCTTTCAAGGCAATGGTCTTCTCGCCACGAATCGGTGGCAGAATCAGTTCGACCGAGGGGTCACCTAGAATATGTCGCAGCAGCCGGCGCAAACCGTCTCGGGCAAACTCATCCTGCTGATCAAGAGCGGCTATTGGCTGGCGCTGCTGATCATCGCCGCCATGGTGATGGCCTCCTTCATCCTGCTGCAGCAGATGATGGCGGCGCAACAGCACAACCATACTCTGCTCGACATCGTCAGCACCCAGAAGGCGCTGTCGCAGCGCATCGTCTTTTTGACCAGCGCAACCGGCTCCGCCGCGCGTGACAAGCAGCCGGCCCTGGTTGCCGCGCTGAAACAGGCGACCGCCGAGTTCGAGACGAACTACGACCTGCTCCTCAAACAGACGGGAGCCGACCCGCTGTCGCCGGCATTGTCCGACCCAAGGTCGATCGAGAGCGTGCTCTACGGCAAGCCGTTCCACCTCGACTATTTCTCGGTCGGGCTGGTCGCCAATGGCGAAAGGCTGATCTCGTCCTTCGAATCCCAGCTCTCCGGCAATGCCGCCTACAAGGGCGGCGGCGAGCGCGTCAATCTCGATGCTTCCGTCGCCAATGCGACGCTGTCGGGTTATGCCGCGCTCGGCCAACGCATCGCCGCATTCGCCGACGAGCGGTCGGAAAAGCTCCTCGATCTCCACCGCACCTTGTTCTACGCCACCATCGGCGTCATCGTGCTGGTGGCGCTTTTCATCTTCCGGCCGATGTCGAAGGCGATCCTGCGCAAGACCCATGAGCTTGTCGATGCCCGCAACTCGATGGCCTTCATCGCCGTACATGACGGGCTGACCGGCCTGCACAACCGCACCTTCCTGACCGATCACTTCGAGACGCTGATCAAGGGCGCGCATCGCCGGCGTGAGAGGCTGGCGGTGATCCAGCTCGACCTCGACCGGTTCAAGCAGATCAACGACACACTCGGCCACGCCGCCGGCGACTATGTTCTGGTCGTCACCGCGCAGCGCATGCGCGATTCCTGCCGCGCGTCGGATCTGTGCGCGCGCCTTGGCGGCGACGAATTCGTGATGATCCTCAATGGCGCCGGCGGCCCCGAGGACATCAACATGCTGGCCCGGCGCATCCTGGAGGAGATCAACGAGCCGATTACCTTCCAGGGCACGACCATCCTTCCAGGGGCCAGCGCCGGCGTTGCCGTCTATCCCATCGACGCCGACAATGCCGAGGATCTGCTCGTCCACGCCGACCTCGCGCTCTATTCCGCCAAAAAGCTCGGCGGCGGCAGCTTCTCGTTCTTCTCCGAGGAACTCAGGCGCGAGCTAGACTACCGCAAGCAGCTCGAGCACGACATCAAGGTCGCGATTTCGGAGAACGCCTTCCAAGTCTATTTCCAGCCGCAGGTGTCGCTGAGCAACGGCGCCATCAGCGGCATCGAGGCGCTGGTGCGCTGGAAGCATGCCGAGCGCGGCATGATTGCGCCGGGCGAGTTCATTCCGGTCGCCGAAAAATGCGGCTTCATGCCCGAGATCGGCCGCATCGTCTTTACCAAGGCGATCGAGCAAGCAGCCGAATGGGATCGCGCCGGCATTGCCTTCGGCCGGCTCGCCGTGAACGTGTCCGGCACCGAGCTGCGCGAACCCGACTTCGACCGCTTCCTGTTCGCGACGCTGGAAAAGGCCGGCCTTGCTCCGCAGAAACTGTCGCTGGAAATCGTCGAATCCGTCATTCTCGACGACGAGAAGACGGGCATCGCGGCGAAGCTGCGCCACATCCGCGCTGCCGGCGTCCATCTTGAGCTCGACGATTTCGGCACCGGCTATGCCTCGCTCAGCCACGTCAATCCCAACGAGATCGACCGGCTGAAGATCGACCGCCGCTTCGTCCAGAACATCAACGAGAATGGCGACAACACCAAGATCGTGCGCGCCATCACCGAGCTGGCGCGCGGTCTCGGCATTTCGATCGTCGCCGAGGGCGCGGAAACCGAAGCCGAGCTCGATTCGCTGATGGCAATCGGCTGCGACCAGGTGCAGGGCTATTCCATCGCCTTCCCGATGCCGCAGGACAAAGCGCGCGAATGGCTGCTGGCGCGCAGCCCGAAGAAAGCCAAGCTGAAGGTGCTTCAGGGCAATTTAGCCTAGACTATTGCCCACCGGTGCCGGTCATTTGGCCGGCGCGACATTCGCCCGCAATGCCGCCAGCACCTCGGCGAACTCCGCCAGCCTGTCGTCCGGCAATCCCGCGCGCAGCCGCTTGTCGAAGATGAGAGCCGCCGCCCGCAGCTTCAGGAACATCGTTTCGCCCGCCTGCGTCAGCTCGACCAGATGAACCCGGCGGTTGTCCGGATCGCGGCGGCGCGTCAGCAAGCCTTGCGCCTCCATGGCGTTGAGATGGTGGGTGAGCGTGGCGCCCTGGATGCCGATCATGCCGGCAAGTTCGCGCTGGTTGGCAAGCTCGCTCGACTTGACCGAAAGCAAGGTCAGCCACACCGGCAGCGTGCCGCCGGCCTCGACCAAAGCGGCGTCAAAGGCCTGCGCCACCAGCTTGGAGGTGCGCGCGAGATTCATGCCGATTGGCGGACGGTCAAAGGGAGTCATGCGCCGACAGTAGAACAAGGCGCCGAGCGATGGAACGCGGCATTATACATTGACATCGAACCATTTGATACCTAACTATCATGCGTGTCGATCTACCGAGTTCGTATTATCCCGCATTCGACAGGGATCCGAGGACGGGCGGCGGGCAAGGAGGAAGCGGTCATGCAATATGTCTACATCGTCGTTATCGGCCTTCACGTCATGGCCGGTGTGTTCTGGGCCGGCACCACCATCACGCTTGCCCGCGACCCCGAGATCAGGGCGGAGCGCTTTATTGGACCGCAAATGGGCTCGGCCGGTATGGTGTTCGTGACCGGCGCCCTGCTCTGGTATTTCTTCCACGGCGCCTATTTCGGCTCGATGGAAATGGTGCTGGCGCTGGGCATCCTGGCCGCCTTCGCCGCTGCCGGCGTTCTCAGCGTCGTCGTCCGCAAGACCAGCCGGCAGCTTGCCGGCGCGGACGCCGCAACGGAAGCGGCGCTGCGCACCAAAATGGCCCGCGGCGAGCGCATCGCCGCCTGGCTTCTGGTACTCACCGTACTTTGCATGGCGACGGCCAGGATGATTTGAGCCCTGCCGCGCGTTGCCTCCCGGTTGAAAAGCATTCCGCATGGTGCGTCGCCTGGCTCTCGGCTGGTGGCGTACGCGGCGCGCAGTTCGGACGGATGTGCAAGGTGGCTCTCCGCACAGAGGTTTGGCTGCGCGCCACCCATCACTTTGATCGATCGAGTTGCGCCCGCCGGAAGGGTGAGATCGAGCTTTGGAACAAGCCGTAGGCCGGCTTGTAGGCTCAAACCCGCAAGCCGAACCTGATGCCGTCATAGATGGCGGCATGGATGTTGCGCGAGGCGACTGCATCGCCGATGCGCAACAGCACGAAGCCGCCTTCGGGATTGCGTGAAGGAAAAATATCGCCGCCGCCGACCAGCCGCTCATAGTCGACCGCGCCACCATTCTTCGACAGCGGTTTCAGCTGGAGATAGAGATCGTCGAGCGGCGCCGTGCCGTGCTCGACCACCACCTGGTCGACCCGCCTCTCGCCGCGCCAGCCGTCGGCAAAGTCGGAGGCGAGTTCGGCGACCAGCTGGTTGCCCTCGCGCCGTACCGAGCGCAGCCTGGTGTTGATGGTGATGGTGACGCCCTTCTCCTGGAAGGCGCGCATATAGGGCACGTGGTTCATGCCGCCCATTTCGGGGGCGAAGAAGCGCTCCGGCGAAACCAGCTCCAGCTTCGAACCGGCATTGGCGATCAGCTCCGCCGCGCCCATGCCCTGATGGCCGCCATTGTCGTCGAAGAGCAGCACGTTCTCCGCCGGCTTGACGCTGCCGGCCATGATGTCCCAGCTCGACGTGACGAGATTGTCGCCTGATGTCAGCGGCGGGTTCTGCGGCAGGCCGCCGGTGGCGATCACCACCACATCGGGCGACAGCGCCAGCACATCGTCCTGCTCGGCCCATGTATCGTAGCGGATCCCGACGCCGAGCCGGTCGAGTTCGGCCAGCCGCCAGTCGATGATGCCGATCAGTTCCTTGCGGCGCGGGTTCTGCGTCGCCAGCCGGACCTGGCCGCCGGCCTGACCGGAGGCTTCAAGCACCGTGACATGATGGCCACGTTCGGCCATGACGCGAGCTGCCTCGAGCCCGCCAGCGCCAGCGCCAACGACGACGACGTTCCGCCTGGGCCCTTCGGTCTTCAGGATGATATGCGGAATCTCGGCCTCGCGGCCGGTCGCGGCATTGTGGACGCACAGCGCCTCGCCGCCTTCATAGATACGATCGAGGCAATAGGTGGCGCCGACGCAAGGCCGGATCTCGTGCTCGCGGCCTTCCATGACCTTCTTGATGATGTGCGGGTCGGCGATATGGGCGCGGGTCATGCCGACCATGTCGAGCTTGCCGGTCGCGATGGCGTGGCGCGCCGTGGCGACATCGGAAATCCGCGCCGCATGGAAGGTCGGAAATTTCGTTGCCGCCCTCACCTCGCCGGCGAAATCGAGATGCGGGGAAGAGCGCATGCCGGTCACCGGGATAACCTTGGTGAGCGCCGCGTCGCTTTCGATCGAGCCGCGGATGATGTTCAGGAAATCGACCTTGCCGGAATTCGCGAGCCGTCTGGCGATCTCGACGCCCTCGGCCTTCGACAGGCCTTTGTCAAAATCCTCATCGGCGACCATACGGATGCCGACGATGAACTTTTCACCGACGGCAGCCCGCACGGCATCCAGCACCATGTCGGTGAAGCGCAGCCGGTTGTCGAGCGAACCCCCGAACTCGTCGTCGCGATGGTTTGTGGCCGGCGACCAGAAGCCGTCCATCAGATGGCCGTAGGATTCGAACTCGATGCCGTCGAGGCCGGCCGCCTGGCAGCGCTGCGCAGCGGACGCATAGTCGGCGACGATGCGCTCGATGTCCCAGTCCTCGATAGTTTTCGGGAACGCGCGGTGCGCCGGCTCACGCACCGGCGAGGCCGACAGCACCGGCAGCCAGTCTGCCTTGTTCCAGCCGGTGCGGCGACCAAGATGGGTGATCTGGATCATCACCTTGCAGTCATGCTCGTGGCAGGCGTCCGCCAGTTCGGCCAGCCACGGCACGATGCGGTCGTCATAGACATGCAGATTGCCAAAGGCGGCCGGGCTGTCGCGCGAGACGATCGCCGAGCCCGCCGTCATGGTCAGCGCCATGCCGCCCTTGGCCTTTTCGGCATGGTAGAGCCGGTAGCGCTGTTTCGGCATGCCGTCCTCTGAATAGGCCGGCTCGTGGCTGGTCGACATCACCCTGTTCTTCAGCGTCAGGTGTTTGAGCTGGTAAGGCTGGAGAAGCGGGTCGTTGCTGGTCATCATCTTCCTGCCATTCCAGTTTGTGTCGGAGCAGCGCGCGCTGCTCCAGTTCTTGTCTTGAGCATCGAATTTATCCGAAAATCGCTGCACACTTTTTGATCCGATGCTAATGAGCGCGGAAAATCCCCAGGAAAACCACGATGATCGATACCAAAACCCTCACCCAGCTCGGCGCCCACGTCGAGACGCCACAGAGCCCGGAGACCGCGGTCCTGGAGACCGTGCCGTTCCAGCGCGGCGACGGACCGCCGGCGATCGTGCGCTTCACCTGCCCGGAATTCACCTCGCTCTGCCCGGTAACCGGACAGCCGGATTTCGCTCATATCGTCATCGACTACGCACCCGATGCCACGCTCGTGGAATCGAAGTCGCTCAAACTGTTCATGACCTCGTTTCGCAACCATGGCGCTTTCCATGAAGACTGCACGGTGATGATCGGCCGCCGCATTGTGGCGGCAACGAAGCCGCTGTGGTTGCGCATAGGCGGCTATTGGTATCCGCGCGGCGGCATTCCGATCGATGTCTTCTGGCAGACCGGCGCTCCGCCCGAAGGCGCCTGGTTGCCCGACACCGGCGTTGCCCCCTATCGCGGAAGGGGCTGAAGCTATTTTGCGGACCTTTAGCGGGACAGCGCCCCCCTCTGTCCTGCCGGACATCTCCCGCACACGGGGGGAGATTGGCCGCCACATAGGCTTTCGCTAATCTCAAATCTTGCGAAGCGGGCGAGACGCTGGAACTGCTGATCTCCCCACCCGTGGGGGAGATGTCCGGCAGGACAGAGGGGGGCGCGAAGGATCGCAGGCGCTGACCCTCAATCAACATTATTCGCACTGATACTGGCTGAGCGCCCATTCACCGGTCACCGAAAGCAGATCGGATATCTTCCAGTCGCCGTCGACTTTCCTGAATTTCCATTCAAGGCGATGCGGGTTGCCGGCGACGACGAAGGCGACAATGACCTTGGCCTGGTCGCCATTGATCGCTTCGAGCGTCTTCAGGCTCTTATCGATCTCGGCCTTGTCATAGGCGGCATTGTCGAGCGCCATGTTGGGGTCGAGGCATTCGCCCTGCCCGGATTTGCGCAACGCGTCGCTCTTGTCGAGTACGGTCTTGGCCGGGTCGACGAAGTTTTTGCGCTGGGTCGGATCGAGCTCCAGTCCCACCTGATCGTAAAATGGCCGCACCACCGCCGTCGGGGATCCCGGCAGAATGGGTGCGGCCCGTGCGGCGTCGGCCGGCGGCCACCCAACCGGCGGTGTCGCCGGTTCCACCGCTGTCCCGGGTGGATTTGCGGGCGGTGCTGCGCCGGCCGGTGCCGCCACGGCCGGCGCATTGGCTGGCGGCGGGCCCAACAGGCCTTGTGCTGCGGCTGCGCTCATACCCACCGCCAGCACGCACATGGGCGACAGCACCAGGGCAAGACGCCGGAGCACGGGATCACTCCGGCGCTTTGTCGGGCATGCATTCCAGCGCGCTTAGCGTCCAGTTGCTGGTCTTGGAGGTGATGTCGGCGACCTTCCATTTGCCGTCGATTTGCTTCAGCGACCACAGCATTTCGCGTTTAGAATCATCGCCTTCCGCAAAAAGGCTGAAGGTGGCGGTGACTTCGGCCGTATCGCCATTGACGGTCTCGGCCAGCTTCAATGTCTTGGCAATCGACTTCTGGTCGAAATCCTGGGCGTCGAGGCCGGGATCGAAGTCGAGGCAGGCGACTTCGTCGGGCTTGTTCTTCGTTGCCTGGTCGTTGAGATCGAACAGCTTGGTCACCGGCTCGGTGAAGCGGTCGCGGTACTTTGCATCTCCCTCGAATTTCACCTCGGGCACATAAAAGAACTTCACGGCGTTGGAAGCCGGCCCGGCCAGCACCGTCGCTGGCAAGGCAATCGAAAAGACAGCGGCAAGCACTATCGGTTTCATGCAGGATCTCCGGAAGTTTGGCGGCAAGGCGGCAATACCAGACATCCTGCATATCGGCTTTTTTGCGGCTCATGAAGCCCCGGCTGCACCGTCTCAGCCATCCAGCCAGACGTTCTGCAGGTCCATCTCGAAGGTCTGGTGGACGCCGTAGTTTTTCACCTTCTTGTTCATGTGGCTGTAGAGCTTCTGCCAGAAGGGTTGAATGATGACGCCGGAATCCTGCAGGATCTGCTCGACATCCTTCATCACCTCACGCCGCTTCTCCACGTCGATCAGCGACAGCGCCTGCTTCAGCTTGGCGTCGAAGTCCGGGTTGGAATAGGCCGATTCATTCCAGGCCTCGCCGGTGCGATAACCAAGCGCCAGGACCTGGACGCCAAGCGGGCGCATGTACCAGATGGTCATCGAATAGGGATATTTCGTCCAGTCGTTCCAGAAGGTCGAGCCCGGCAGCACCGTGCGCTTGACCTTGATGCCGGCGTCGCGCAGTTGGCCGGCAATCGCGTCGCCGGTGTTCTTCTGCCAATCGTCCTCGACGGTGATCAGCTCGTGCTCGAAATCGGCCTGCCCAGCGTCGGCCATCAGTTTCTTGGCGCCGGCCGCGTCGCGCGTCTTCTTGGGCAGCGCGAAATATTCAGGATGGATAGGGCTGACATGGTGGTTTTCACCGACCGTCCCTCGCCCGGCATAGCCGAGTTCCAGCACCGCATTGTTGTCGACCGCCATCTGCAGCGCGTTGCGCACCCGCTGGTCGTCGTAGGGCTTGTGGGTAACGTTCGTGCGGGCAACCAGCGTGGTTGCCGTCGCAACCTCGGACTTCTCCAGCCCCATCTTATCCAGGATGTCGATGAAGTCGGCCGGCGTCTCGAAATTGAGGTCTATCTCGCCGGATTCGAAGGCGTTGATCGAAGCGTTGAAGTCGGTGCCGTAGTCGATGAACTCGACGCTGTCGAGCGGCGCTTCACCACCCCACCACTTGCCGTTTTCACGACGCTTGACCACCGCCTTCTGGCCGACATCGTAGGAGACCAGTTCGAACGGGCCCGTGCCGATCGGCTTCTTGACCGGGTCGGCGCCTTCGGCGTCGAAATTGCGGTGGACGACGAGCGCGGGATAATCGGTGAGGTTCGGGATCAGCGAAATGTCGGGCGCGCTGAGCGTCAGCTTGACCGTATTGTCGTCGACCTTGGCGATCGCGCCTTCCCTGGCCTTGCCCGACTTTTCGTCGATCAGCCCGCCGACGCGAGCGGCCATGGAGTTGCCGGCGACCTTCTTCTCGCACCAGCGGGTAACATTGAAGACCACGTCATCGGCGTTGAAAGCATCGCCATTGTTCCAGGTGATGCCCTTGCGCACATGCAACGTGTATTCCGTGGCGTCGTCATTGATGTCCCAGCTTTCGAGCAGCACTGGCTCGAAGGTGAATTCCCTGGTGTAGCGGACCAGCGGCTCCAGCCAGCAGCGCGAGATGTTGGCGAGTTCCACCCAGTCATAGGTGCGCGGATCTTTTTGG
This sequence comes from Mesorhizobium sp. M0058, assembly GCF_040323095.1. Lineage (NCBI taxonomy): Bacteria > Pseudomonadati > Pseudomonadota > Alphaproteobacteria > Hyphomicrobiales > Phyllobacteriaceae > Mesorhizobium > Mesorhizobium sp. M0058. The sequence continues at coordinate 185,415 of NZ_JAMYUQ010000002.1, read as the reverse complement.
GCCTTGACCGACATCGATATGTGCAGCGTGCCGCCCTTCTTCGGCTCCTCGGCAAAAGCCTGTCCCGGCGCGGCAAGGCCGATCATGCCGTAGGCCAGCGCCGTCGATGCGCCGAACGCACTTGCCAATGCAAGAAACTCGCGCCGGTCCATACGGCCAGCACGCGTCTCTTGCGCCATCGCCTCGATGGCCGTTGGCACGCGATCGCCATTGCTTTTGAAAACTGTCATGTCTCTCTCCCTTGCGGTTCCCATCGGGTCTTCGCCCGTTATCAACTCATTCGTCGTTCTCTTAGCTAACGCTGTCGGGCAGCCTCTCTTCGCGCTGCGCGATAAAGTCCCTGAGGCCCTCGGCAATGCCCTCATCGAGTTTCGGCTCTTCATAGTCGGCCAGCATGTTGCGGGCTTTCTCGCGGCCGCGCGTGTCGTGGTCCTTCGCCCCTCCAGCCTTCCATTGTTCGTAGGAGTTGAAATCCATGATGGTGGGCATGAAGAATGCCGACTCGTAATGATCGAGCGTGTGCTGGGTGCCGAGGAAATGGCCCTGCGGCCCGACTTCGCGGATCGCCGCCATGGCCTCCTTGAAATCGTCGAACGGCAGGCCGCCGGCATATTTATACCAGCCGACAAGCTGCTCGCAGTCGGTGGCGAATTTCGAATAGCCGCAGGTCAGCCCGGCCTCCAACCAGCCGGCGGAGTGCCAGATATAATTGGCGCCGGCGAGGATGGCGGCATGCATCAGCATGTTGGATTCATAGCCGGCCTGGGCGTCGTTGAGCTTGGAGCCGACATGGAAGCCGGAGGTTCGCCAGGGCAGTTTGTATTTCCGCGCCAGCGCGCCCATCAGATACATCATCTGGGCGGCTTCCGGCGTGCCGCCCATCGGCGCGCCGGTCTTCATGTCGACCGTCACCATGAACTGGCCGTAGATTTGCGGCGAACCCGGGCGCAGCAGTTGGGTGAAAGCGACGCCGGCCAGTGCTTCGGCATTGACCTGCGCCACCGCGCCGACGGCCGAGGCCGAAGTCGATGCGCCGCACAGCGCAAAGGGAGCCAGGATCAGCGGCTGATTGCTGCGCGCATAGACCTTCATCGCGTCCAGCATGGTGGCGTCCCACACCAGCGGCGAGTTGCAGTTGGTAATCGACACCAGCACCGGGTTGTCGCGAACGAAATCTTCGCCAAAGACGATGCCCGCCATCGCCATCGTGTCTTCGGCGCGGTCTTTGGAAGTAACGATGCCCATGAACGGCTTGTCGGAATGCTTCAGCGCCGAATGGATGATGTGGAGATGCCGTTTCGGCACCGCGATCTCCATCGGCTCGCAGATGATCGAACTCGACGAATGCAGCGCCGGGGCCATGTAGGCGAGCTTGTGGAAATTGTTGAGGTCTTCAAGCGTGCCATAACGCCGGTTGTTGTCGAGGTCGCGCACGTAAGGCGCGCCATACATCGGCGCGAAGATGGAGTTCTTGCCGCCGACGCGCACGGTGCGCTCGGGATTACGCGCATTGAGGGTGAATTCGGACGGAACCTTCGCGACCAGTTCCATCAGCAGGCCGCGGTCGATGCGGACGCGTGTCTCGGACACGTCGGCGCCCGCCGCCTTCCACATGGCGATCGCCTCGTCGTCGCGGAACTCGCAACCGACCTCTTCGAGGATGGCGAGTGACTCCTGGTGGATCAGTTCCACCGCCTCGTCCGGGACCATCTGGTAGGTGGGGATCTCGCGGACCAGCGTCGGGAACGAGGTGACGGGGGCGCTCCTCAGCGCCTTGCGTCCGAGGCGACCGCCGCCGCGGCGGTGGGTTTGCTCGGTCAGTTCAGTGGCCGGTGCGTTCATGGAGCCTCCTCATTCCGTCCAACCAAGTTAGCGAGAGGAAATATGGATGTGATGCTGGAAAATCCTGATCTCTTGTATAAGCTCAGCTTATGCGTAGCCTGCGCCACCTCCTGCCCTCGGCCGGCAGCCTGATCGTCTTCGAGGCGGCGGGCCGGCTGTCGAGCTTCACCGCTGCCGGGCGCGAGCTCGGCATGACGCAGGCCGCCGTCTCTTATGCGGTGCGCGGGTTGGAGGAACAGCTTAGCGCGCAGCTGTTCCAGCGCCGCCACCGCCAGGTCGTCCTGACAGAAGCGGGCGAACGCTTCCATGCCGACGTCTCGCTCGGTCTGTCGCATATCCGCAAATCGGCCGAGGATCTGCGCCTGCAGGCGAGCGGCGGCCATGTCACGCTGGCGGCGTCGACCGCCTTCGGCTCGTTCTGGATGATGCCGCGCCTGCAGCAGTTCCGCGATGAACTGCCGGGCATCGACTTGCGCATCCAGACCGCCGACCGTGATCTCGACATCATCGCCGAGGGCATCCCGCTCGCCGTTCGCGGCGGCGAACCGCGCGACTGGGCCGATTATCATTCGCTGCCGCTGGCCGACGAGGAGATTTTTCCGGTGGTTGGCGCCAGCTATCTCGCGAAATTCGGCATGCCAAGGAGCGTCGCGGAGCTGGCGACGCATCGCCTGATCCACCTCGAGGAGCCCTACCGCGAGGCGGCTAGCTGGGACGAATGGTTCCAGTCTGCGGGCGGCAGGCTCGACAACACCGCGCGCGGCCTGCGCATCAACGATTACGGCCTCGTGATCCAGGGCGTCATGGAGGGCCAGGGCATCGCGCTCGGCTGGCGGCATCTGGCCGAACGGCTCCTGGCGTCGGGGCTGCTGGTGCCGGTGACCGACCATGTGCTGAGAACCGGCAAGGCGTTCTATGTGGTTTGGCCGAAGAACCGGGAGTTGAGCGAGAATGCGCGGAAAGTCAGGGACTGGCTGGCGGCGCAGGCTTGAAATCGGTTGCAGCGTAGTCACTATCGCGGAGTTCCTTCACACCCCCCTCTGTCCTGCCGGACATCTCCCCCGCAAGGGGGGAGATTGGCAGTTCATATGTCGCGTCACCCTTCAAGCATTGGAGATTGGCGAAAGCCGTCGTGACATCTGATCTCCCTCCTTGCGGGGGAGATGGCCGGCAGGCCAGAGGGGGGTGCTGTCCCGCTGGCGTCTCCAATGTCCGGCATTCATTGAAGCCTTCCGCACACCCTTCGAATCCGCCTATAATACCCCCATGCCCATTCGCCAGCTTTCCGAAACGATGATCAACCAGATCGCCGCCGGCGAAGTCATCGAGCGTCCGGCGAGCGTGGTGAAGGAACTGGTCGAAAACGCGCTCGACGCCGGCGCCTCCCGCGTCGAGGTCGTCACTGCCGGCGGCGGGCTGAACCTGATCCGCGTCACCGATGACGGCTCCGGTATCCCCGAACAGGAACTGGCGCTGGCCATTGCGCGCCACTGCACCTCGAAACTTGCCGACAACATTCATGATATCCGCTCGCTCGGCTTCCGTGGCGAGGCGCTGCCGTCGATCGGTTCGGTGGCGCGGCTGTCGATCCGTTCGCGCACGACCGCAGGCGACGCTGCCGCCGAGATCGCCATCGAAGGCGGCCGCGTTTCGGCGGTCAAACCGGCGGCGGCCAATCGCGGCACAACGGTCGAGGTGCGCGACCTGTTCTTTGCCACGCCGGCGCGGCTCAAATTCATGAAGGGCGAGCGGGCCGAAAGCTCGGCCACCAGCGACGTGGTCAAGCGCATCGCCATCGCCTTCCCCGCCGTGCGCTTCACGCTGGCCGGCTCGGACCGCTCGACGCTGGAATTGCCGGCGACCGATGACAGTACCGAGGGCAGCCTGCGCCGCGTCGCCCAGGTGATGGGCGCCGAGTTTCCCGACAATTCCATCGCTATCGACGCCAGCCGGGACGGCGTGCACCTGACCGGCCACGTCTCGATCCCGTCCTTCACCCGCGCCAACGCGCTGCAGCAATATGCCTATGTCAACGGCCGTCCGGTGCGCGACAAGCTGATTGCCGGCGCCATTCGCGGCGCTTTCGCCGATGTGCTGCCGCGCGACCGGCACGCGGTGACCGTGCTGTTCCTGACGCTCGATCCGGCGACCGTCGACGTCAACGTCCACCCGGCCAAGGCCGATGTGCGCTTTCGCGACCCCGGCCTGGTGCGCGGGCTGATCGTCGGCGCCATTCGCGAGGCGCTGGCCAATGCCGGCATCCGCGCCGCCACCAGCGGGGCCGCCGGGATGGTGGCGGCGTTCCGGCCGGGAGCCGCCTCCTACGCCCATGCGGGTCCTGCCAACGGTCATCGCAGTTATGACGCGGCCTACCGGGCCTCGGGCTTTTCGGGCTTTGACCGCTCGCCACAGCGGCCGCTGGATATGGGATTTGACGGCGCCGGCTTCCGCGAAAACGACCAGGCTGCATTCGACGCCGGTCCGCTCGCCAGCGCCGATGCGCGTGCCGGCTTAGCCGAGCCGGCCGAGACGCTGCTCGGCACCGCGCTGGGCGCCGCCCGCGCGCAGGTCCACGAGAACTACATCGTCGCCCAGACCAGGGATTCGCTTGTCATCGTCGACCAGCACGCGGCGCATGAGCGGCTGGTCTACGAGGCGCTGAAGAATGCCCTGCACTCGCGCGCGGTGCCCTCGCAGATGCTGCTTCTGCCGGAGATCGTCGACCTGCCGGAGGAGGACGCCGAGCGGCTGGCCATGCATTCCGAAACGCTGGCCCGGTTCGGCCTCGGCATCGAGCGTTTCGGCCCCGGTGCGGTGGCGGTGCGTGAGACGCCGTCCATGCTCGGCGAAACCAATGTCCAGCAATTGGTGCGCGACCTTGCCGATGAGATCGCCGACAACGATACCGTCGAGACGCTGAAAGAGCGGCTGGACAAGATCGCCGCCACCATGGCCTGCCATGGCTCGGTGCGCTCCGGCCGGCTGCTCAAACCCGAGGAGATGAACGCACTGCTGCGACAGATGGAGGCGACTCCCGGCTCCGGCACCTGCAACCACGGCCGCCCGACCTATATCGAACTCAAGCTCGCCGATATCGAGCGGTTGTTCGGAAGGCGGTGAGCACAAGCCAGGTCAGGCCACACGCTCAATTCACCAACAGGCGATAATCCTTGAACCTATGAGAGAAAACGTAATCCCTTGAGTAACCGGCGCCACCGCCGCGAAAATTCACGGAGATTATCTCGAAGCTTCTCCCAACCTGTTTTTGAACATTCATGTAGATGGGAGTCATCAGCATGCCGGCATCACAATCGTCGTCATCGAAAGCGATCTCCTGAACGACCTTCTTTTTCTTCTTATCGATGACCCGCAGCTTATTCATGCAGACGAGAAAGCCCGCTTTCTCGTAGACCCCGGCAAATCTGTGGGTGGCTGTCTGCGCCCAGAAGGGAATCTCGACGGTGCCGTCAACCTTCGCCTCACCGGTATCGTCGAGGCTTGCGACCTTCTTCAGCGTGATCGGGAACTTGTCCGAGCCCTTGCTCCAAGTCCCTGTTGCGCCGCTTTCGCCAAGGTCGAGAGAAAACGGACATCCGGCGGTGCCAACGGGCGTTTTCGATCCCATGACCAGCACCCGGTCGAACTCCCTGTCGTCCGCAATCTCGCAAAGGAAGACGCTGGTGCCACTGATCTTGCCGTACACCGCTATCGGGCTTTGCTTCGCGTCGTGGAAATAGCTCCCCTCGACCGTAATCCCGCTGCCGAAACTGTCATATCTCTGCAGCGATAGGTGGACGGGGTTAGGTCCGATGGAGCCTTCGTAGTTTTCGACCTGATACCAGCCCGCGGCGGCTTTCCCGGTCAGCAGCAAAACGCAAAACATTGCCGATATGAACAGTCTTCCCATTCCGTCCCCCAGTGAAGGCAGCGTACCATAGCTGTCCTTCCTCTGGGTGTCTGCGTTCTGATGGAAGCGGTTCCCGGTTTGAGTCCGAAAACAGCTCCAATCATTTGTTTTAACGCATCAAATTCACGACGATGACGCCGCCGAGCGCCAGCGCACCGCCGATTATGCCGAGCAGCGTCGGCACTTCGCCCAGCCAGAAGAAGCCGATCAGGGCTGACATGGGCGAGACCAGATAGAGGAAGTTCGAGGCGCGCGCTGCCGGAAGACGCGACAGAGCGGTTGCCCATGCGGCATAGGCGATCAGGCTGGGCACGATGCCAAGAAAGATCACGGCACCGATACCGGCCGTGTTGGCGACCGCGGCCTGCGCAAAGCCGCTCGGCAGAAAGGGTGCCAGGCAAAGCGCGCCAAGGATCATGTTGGAGGCCGAAATGGTCAGCGGGTGATGGCGGGCAAAGAGCGGCTTCTGCACGATCGTATTGACGGCCGAGCACAGCGCGGAGCCAAGAACCAGCAGCGCGCCGGTGTCGAAACTCAAGCCATTCTCGTCGGCCACGGCGATGATGCCGATGCCGGCGATAGAAATCGCCGTGCCGAACCAGGCCCAGCTTGAGAAGCGCTCGCCGAGCAATGCCATTGCCATGATGGCGGTGAAGATCGGGCTGACATTGATGATGAAACCGGCGGCACCCGCCGAAAGCGTCAATTCGCCGAAATTGAGCATGACAGTGTAGAGCGCGACGAAGATGGCGCCGCCAAAGACCAGGCGCCACACTTCGTCGAGCCTCGGCAGCGCCGGGCGCTTGACGGCAAGAAAGATCGCCGCCGGCACCGCGGCAATGGCAAAGCGCAACGCACCGAGTTCCAGCGGCCCGAAAGCGGCGAGGCCGGCACGGATCGCGGGAAAGGCCGAGGCCCAGCCAACCACCGTCAACGCCACGGCGATGGCCGCCGTGGTGTCCATCCGCTGTGTCGGATTCGACGTGCTGGTCGTTGCGCTCATCTGCCTGTCCTCGGGTTCCCAGAGTGTTGAAAGGCAGAAAGCGCCTTTTCGGCGCCGTTGACAAACGATCAAATCGAGGATCACCTGTGACTATGGATCACAGCTCAGACACAATGGTGCCGCTCGAGACCCTGCGCGCCTTCGATGCGGCGGCGAGAACGGGGAGCTTTTCGGCCGCGGCCGAGAAGCTCAACATCACCCACGGCGCCGTCAGCCGGCAGATCGCCAAGCTGGAAGACTGGCTGGGCCTGAAAGTGTTCGACCGCGGCGCGCGCGGCGTCTCGCTGACCATCGAGGGCAACCGCCTGCATCTGCGCACGGCGGAAGCCTTTGCGCTGATCTCCAGCCATTCCGACCGCTGGGTCGAGCCGCGCGGCACCGCCGTGGTGCGGCTGACCTCGATACCCTCCGTCAGCGGGCTGTGGCTGATGCCACGCATGGCGGCGCTGGAGAACAATCCCACCAAGCTGCGCATCGTGCTCGACGTCGACATCCGCCAGGCCGACCTTGCCGATGAAGGCATCGACCTGTCGGTCCGCTGCGGGCGCGGCGGCATTCCGGGCCGGATCTCGGTGAAGCTGTTCGAGGAACATGTCTTTCCCGTCGCCGCGCCTGGCCTTGCCCGCGAGATCGGTCGCGGCGACCCGGCCCGGCTGCTCAAATTTCCACTGATCAACGATTCCGACGCCTCCGGATGGCGTGCCTGGTTTGCCGCGCAAGGCATGGACTACCGCCCGCGCCCGCAGGACCGCCGCTTCGAGGACTATAATCTGGTGCTCGACGCTGCCGCCTATGGGCTCGGCATCGCGCTGGCGCGGCCGCCATTGACCCGACATCAGCTGGAGTCGGGCCGCATCGTTGCCGTCGATGAGCGCACGGCGCTGAACCCGGTGTCGTACTGGCTCGACCGGCCGCTGGGGCGGCCGCGCACGGCTGCCGCCGAGCTTTCGCGCCGCATCGCAATTGAGGCTGGGCTGGCGATGGAAAAGATGGAAGCGTTCCTCGAAGCCGAGCGATAGCGGCGATTGTTCGGTGCTCAGCCAAGCACCAGCAAGGCGAGCCCGACAATGGCGACGGCCAGAAACCCGGCTGCCAGCGCCATCAGGCCGACACGCATCTGCTGCCGGCCTTCGGGCTGGACCGTGTCATTCGACCCAGACATCGCCTGCCCCCGCTTCGCCGCCGCGTCGGTGGCGGAGGCGCGGCGCGGCGGCGAAACCTCCGGTGCGAGAAGCGCAAACCAGGGCAGTCCTGCCGGCTTTGCGGCAGCGCCATCATCGGCCCTGGCCGGCGGCACCGGCAGACCGCGCTGTGCTTCGTCGTTGGCTGGCGTCGCCTTGCCTGTCGCAGCCGTTGTCGGCCCGAAATCGTCGGGCGCCGCGTCACCCGGTTCGGCAAGCGCCAGATAGGCCTGCAGGATCTCGGCTGAACCCGTCTGCTGCCCCTTTGCGACGGCTGCGGACAACAGCGCCTGCAGCGCCGGCGCCGCTGCCGGCTGCAAAGGCGCACCGGATGGCGTCGGCGGCTGCACCAGCGCCTTTATAAGTGCTGCTTTCGCCGGATCGGCCTTCGCCGACGGCACCGCTGCCAATATCATGGCCTCGCGCAGCAGCGCAGTCAGGCGGGCGGATGAAATGTCCATGCCGGTCCCATAAGAATGGTTTGGAGCCGACAATAGCGCCTCAGCATTGCGTCAAGCTTGACCTTGCCGGCAATTTATGGCGATGAAATCAGCATGAACTCTGGCACCACCCCATGATGAACCGCTTCGAAGGCCCTGGCGGCAAGGAAGCCCGGATCCGCTATCTCGACGGCGACTTCCAGGTCACCAGCCCCGGCGCATTCGTGCGCTGCGCTGTGACCGGTGAGAGCATTCCGCTGGACGAGCTCAAATATTGGAGCGTCGCCAGGCAGGAGCCCTATGTCAGCGCCGCCGCCTCGCTGCGCCGCGAGATCGAAACGCATCCGGACCTGCGCAGCCGGGGCTAGATCGGCACACCGGAAAGCAAGGCTCACCGTCGATCTGATTTTCCTGGAACGCCTGCGGGACTATGGCTTTGAGGATGCCGGCGCGTTTTCGACCGAAAAGTCGAATTTATGAACAAGCCGATCTCCGACAAGCACTTTGATGGAATACGGCCCGATCGGATCACCCTCGGCCATGCACCACCCATGCGAGATCCATCCGTCCTGCGGTTTGTAGAACATGGTGGTCTCGGAGACCCTTCGATCGCCCGATAGCTTGCTCAAGCTGTATTCGTTTCCGTCGATACCACCCCACTGCCTGGGCTCCGCGGGAAGCGCGAACACCTCGGTGACCGATACCAGTCTGTCGCCTTGCGCCAGACGTACGCGCCATTCAAAGCAGGCGCTATCGGGGATAAGCGGTACAATGTTTGAGGGCCGAACGTGGGTAGCACCGTCCGCTTCGGTGACCGAGACCAGAAATTCGCTGTCGGTCGCGGTGGGTGCCTGCGCCGAAGATGGGTTCGCCATCGCCACAAGAACAAAGCCCACAAAGAGTGCCCGCAACCTAACCATTCCACCCCCCGCGCTGAAGCCGGTCTGACTTATAATTGTGATAAGCGGCGAGAAATATCCTGTGTCAACGCGGGAGCGCCCTACCCTCGCAGCCGGCGCTGTCTCCAGGCATCCAGCGTCTCATCGATGATCCGCTCCGGCACATTGTCGAGCTCGAACGTGGCGTCTATCTCCAGCACGTCGAGTTGACCAAGGAATTCAGCCGAGGCTGCGCCATGGCGCAGCCGGGCTGCGTCCTTGGCGGTGGTCACGAGGCCCAGTCCCTCACGGCGCGCGGTTGCCGCCAGTTCGGCGAGTTCGTCGGGGGCATAAAAATGATGGTCCGGAAACGACCGGCTCAGCGCCACTTCCGCGCCCGTGCCGCGCAGCGTCTCGAAGAATTTTTCGGGATGGCCGATGCCGGCAAAGGCGAGGAACCGCCGGCCGGCGAACCGCTCCTTGCCGCCCGGTTCAGCATGCGCCTCGAAGATCGGCCGGCCGGCGCGCGCCGCCTGGCGCACGACCTGGTCGGCGGCGGTGCCCTCGCCCATCTTCAACAGCCCATCGGTGAACACCAGTTGGTCGACGACGTTGGCGCGCAGCGGCCCACCCGGAATGACGCGGCCATTGCCGATGCCGTAGCGGGCGTCGACGACGACCAGCGCATAATCAATATGGATGCGCGCGCTCTGAAAACCGTCATCCATGATCAGGAAATCGCAGCCATGGGCTTCCATGAGCAGCTTGGCGCCGGCGGCGCGGTTCGGGCTTACCGCAACCGGCGCATGCTCGGCCAGAAGCAGCGGCTCGTCGCCGACATGCTTGGCGGCGTCGTGACTGGCATCGACAACATGCGGCTGCGCAAACGAGCCGCCATGGCCGCGCGACAGGAATCCGGGATTGAGCTGCATGCGCATGGCCTGCTTGGCCAGCGCGATGGCGACCGGCGTCTTGCCGCTGCCGCCGACGGTGAAGTTGCCGACGCAAAGCACTGGTGCGTCGATCTTTTCACGTACCGCCCGGTGCATACGGCGGCCGGCGACCATGCCATAAATCGCTGATAGCGGCGACAGCGCAAAGACCCGCCAGTCCGGCGCTTCCCACCAGAAAGGTGGTGCTTCGGACGCCACCTATCGCCCGTCGGCGCCCTTCAGGCGCGACTTGACGATCAATGGCTGGATATAAGGCTCAAGCGATTTCAGCGTGTGCGCCAGCGCACCGCGCATCTGGTCGACGGTGGCGGCACCGGCCGCCATCATCTCATGGCGCGCGACTTCATTGCTCAGCAGGAAATTGACGGCGCCGGCCAGCATGTCGCGGTCACGCACCAGCTTGGCGCCGCCGCTGTCGAGCAGACGCTGATAGGCTTCACGGAAATTCTGGACGTTGCGGCCGGCAAGCACGGCGGTGTCGAGCATGGCCGGCTCCAGCGGGTTCTGGCCGCCTTCCGAGGTCAGCGAGCGGCCGACAAAGGCGATTTCCGTCAGCCGGAGATAAAGCCCCATCTCGCCGATCGTATCGCCGAGCAGGATATCGGTGTCGGCGGTGATCCGCTCGCCCTTGCTGCGCCGCGCCAGCTTCAGCCCCATTCCGGAAATCTGCGCGGCAAGGGCTTCGGCGCGGTCGGGATGGCGCGGGACGATGATCGTCAGCAGGCCATGGTGGCGCTTGTAGAGCGTGGCGTGAACTTCCGCCGCGACCACCTCCTCGCCGTCATGGGTCGAAATTGCCGCCCAGGTCGGGCGGCCGGCGATCTGTCGCTTCAGCGTCGCCAGCGCCCGTTCGTCGACGGGCGGCGGCAAGGTGTCGACCTTGAGGTTGCCGGACACGGTGACCGGCCGGGCGCCAAGCGCGCGAAACCGTTCGCCGTCGACATCCGACTGGGCAACGACATGTGCAAGGTTCTCGAACAGCGCCTCGGCGATGTTGGCGCGCTTCTTCCAGGATTTGAACGAACGGTCGGAGAGCCGGCCGTTGACCAGCACCTGCGGCACGTGGCGGGCGCCGAGCTCGAGGATCGTCATCGGCCATATCTCGGATTCGGCGATGATAGCCAGGTCCGGCCGCCAGTGATCGAGAAAGCGGCTGACGGCCGGCTTGAGGTCGAGCGGAACATATTGGTGGATGATGCGGTCGCCCAGCCGTTCGTCGGCAACCTGCGCCGAAGTGACTGTGCCCGTCGTCAGCACGATGTTGACACCGTAGTCGAGGATGCTTTGCACCAGCGGCACGACCGCAAGGGTCTCGCCGACGCTTGCCGCATGGATCCAGATCACCGGCCCTTCGGGGCGCGGCCGCCCGGCAACGCCGTAGCGCTCACGGCTGCGGCTGCGGTCTTCCTTGCCCTGCGATGTGCGCCAGGCGACATAGGGACCCATCAGCGGATAGGCGGCTGCACCGGCAAGGCGGTAGGCCGCCAGGAAGGCGCGCGCCCAGCCGACGCTCATGGCCTGCCGTCCACGAGCCGATAGGCCTCGGCGGTTGCGGCATTGAGCGCGGCCGTGACTTCCTGGCGCTTGCGCTCCATTTCGGCCTCGTCGGCATTGGCCGGCACGAAAACCGGCGTTCCGATGACGATCGAGGAGCGGCCGAACGGCAGGTTGATGGTGGTCTTGTCCCAGCTCCTTTCCAGCACCTTGCGGCGGCTGGTGGCGATGGCGGCAGGCATGATCGGCCGGCCGGAAAGGCGTGCCAGCAGAACGATACCAAGCCCCGCGTCGCGCGGCGTGCCGTGGGGAATGTCGGCGATCATGGCGACGTTCTTGCCGGCCACGAGTGACTTTTTCAGGGCGATGAGCGCCTTGGCGCCGCCCTTGTCGAGATGCTTCGTGCTTTCACGCCCGCCGGAGCCGCGCACCGCCTCGATGCCGAATTTTTCGATCATCAGCGCGTTGAGTTCGGCGTCCGCGCTGCGCGAGACCATGGCGACCAGCGGCCGTCCCTTGGGATAATAGGCTGGGGTCAGCAGATGCTGGCCATGCCAGAGCGCGATGATGCCGGGTTCGAATTCGGCGTAGTCGCCGCCTGAAAATTTAGCCGAGCCTTCGACCACGCGGTTGGTCAGGCGCACCAGGCGGACGAACTGGGCGAGCAGGCTGACGATCATGCTCTTGACGATTCGCGACTGCGCCAACGGCTCGCGGATCTTGCGCCAGAATGTCTTCGAACTGCCGCCGCGTCTTCTTCGGACCGCGGCGCCGGTGGGCTGCCCTTTCACCGCTTCATGCTCCATCGCTGTCAACCGGCGGCCTTGCTTTCAGGGTCGAGCAGCCGGTGCAGATGGACGACGAAATAGCGCATATGGGCATTGTCCACGCTGGCTTGCGCCTTTGCCTTCCACGCGGTGTGCGCGGTTTGATAGTCCGGATAAACGCCAACGATGTCGAGCGCGTCGAGATCGCGGAACTCGGTGCCTCCCAGCTTCTTCAGCTCGCCGCCGAACACCAGGTGCAAAAGCTGTTTCTTTCCGTCTTCCGCGGCCATTTCGGTCCTTCACATATTGTGAGTTTGCGACAGGTCTAGCCCAAAGCTGCCGACTTTGGAACCTTCGATCACGCTTCCGTATCGGCAATGACGCCGGCAAGCACGGTCAGCAACTGCCCGCTGCCGGCGACCAGCGCGCCGTGACGGATGATCTCCCCGGCATAAAGCGGCGCGCGGCCATGGCCGTCGAGCACGGCGCCGCCAGCCTCGCGCAAGATGAGATCGGCGGCGGCGATATCCCAGTCATGCGCGTTGGGCTTGACGAAGGTTGCGTCGAGCGTGCCGTTGGCGACCATCGCCAGCCGGTAGGCGAGAGAGGGAATGTGCGCCGCCCGCCGCACCCGGCCCTGCCATTGCGCCGGCATCAGGTCGATCAACTGCTTCAGCCCGCCGATCTCGACCGTCTTACCCAGGCCGCGCACGGCAATCGGCTTGCCGTTGCGGAAAGCTCCATGGCCAGGCAGCGCCCAATAGGTTTCGCCCTTGGCCGGACATTCGAGCACACCGGTGAGCGTGCGGCCATTCTCGACCACCGCGACGCTGACGCACCACGAGCGCAGACCTTCGAGGAAGCCGCGGGTGCCGTCTATGGGGTCGACGACAAAGGTGCGCCGCGCCAGAAGCCGCGCCGGATCGTCAGTCGTTTCCTCTGATAGCCAGCCATAGTCCGGCCGCGCCGCAAGCAGGGTCTCGCGCAGATAGGCGTCCGCCGCGTGGTCGGCTTCGCTGACCGGCGAGGTGCCGCCCTTCATCCACACTTGCGGGTTCTTGCCGAAATAGCGCATGGCGATCGCGCCCGCCTCGCGGGCGGCGTCGCGCAGCAGATCGAGGTCTTCCGAGGCCCCGGCCGATATGACCGGGTCACGCTCCGGCAAGGGTCATTCCTTCGATCAGCAGCGTCGGTGCGGCAGTGCCGAAATCGCGGTCAAGATCGCTCGCCGGAACCATATTGAGGAACATCGTCTTCAAATTCGAGGCGATGGTCACCTCGGCCACCGGATAGGCAAGCTCACCATTGTCGATCCAGAAGCCGGATGCGCCACGGCTGTATTCGCCGGTCACCATGTCGACGCCCTGGCCGAACACTTCAGTGACATAAAAGCCGGATTTTAGCGACCTGATCAGGTCTTCCGGCGTCCTGTCGCCCGGCTCGATGGCGAGATTGGTCGAAGACGGCGATACCGACGAGCCGCTGCGCGCGCCGCGTCCGTTGGTGGTCAGCCCCAATTCCCGCGCGGCGGACGTCGACAGGAACCAGTGCTTCAGCACGCCGTTCTCGACCATCAACAGCTTTTCGCCCTCGACGCCTTCGCCGTCGAACGGGCGCGAGGCCTGGCCGCGACGCCGTAGCGGCTCGTCGGTGACGGTGATGGCAGCCGACGCAACCTGCTTGCCCATCATCTCGCGCAAAAAACTGGTCTTGCGCGCCACCGAAGCGCCGTTGATGGCGCCGGCGAGATGACCGGCAATGCCGCGCGCGACGCGCGGATCGAACACCACGTTGACCGGACCGGTCGCCGCCTTGCGGGCGCCGAGGCGGCGCACGGCGCGCTCGCCGGCCTTGCGGCCGATCAATTCCGGTGCGTCCAGATCGGAAAAATGCTGGTTCGAAGAGTATTCGTAGTCGCGCTCCATGCCGGTGCCTTCACCCGCAATCACGCTGGCCGAACGCGAAAAGCGCGACGCGACATAGTGGCCGACGAAGCCGTTCGACGTGGCAAGCACCAGCCCGCCGAGGCCTGCGCTGGCGCCGCTGCCGGCCGAATTGGTGACACCCTTGACTGCAAGGGCCGCTTCCTCGGCGGCAAGGGCCGCTTCCTTCAACTGATCGGCCGAAACCTCGGTGGCGTCGAACAGATCGAGGTCGCGCACCTTGCCAACCAGCAAAGCCGGATCGGCGAGACCCTGATAGGGGTCCTCGGGCGAGACTTTGGCCATGGCCACGGCGCGCTCAGCCAGCGCCTTGGGGTCCGATGCCGCCGTCGCCGAGACGCTCGCCACCCGGTTGCCGACGAAGACGCGCAGCGAGACATCGTCGCCCTCGGACGCTTCGGTGTGCTCGACCTTTCCCAGCCGCACCGACACGCCGATCGAACGGCCGCGCACGGCAACCGCGTCGGCGGCGTCGGCGCCGGCCCGCTTGGCAGCCTCGACCAGTGCCGCGACGCGGTCGGTCAATTTCGCTGCCTCTGATGTATCGGTCATGCGCGTGGTCCTGGCTGAAGCCGCGCCGGGCGGTAGCGGCTGCTGCACCATCTATTGTCCCAATGCGGCTTGTGCAATGGCGCACGGGCAATTGTCCCGCTGCGGCATAGCGCCCAAGCGGCCCGCAAAGCCATCCGCGGCGGCGCCACAGACGCGCGGCTTGACCGGTTTGTGAGTTTAACCGAGGCCGATTCCGTCAAGGAGTGGCGACCGGCGTCCAGATCACGTCATCGATCCTCGTCGCGCCCGTTGCCAGCATCACCAGCCGGTCGAAGCCAAGCGCCGAGCCGCTGGCTTGCGGCATGATGGCGAGGGCGGCGAGAAAATCCTCATCCAGCGGATAGCGCTCGCCATAGACGCGCTCCTTCTCGTCCATCTCGGCGGCAAAGCGCCGGCGCTGCTCGGCCGGATCGGTCAGTTCGCCAAAAGCATTGGCGAGCTCGACGCCGCAGCAATAGAGCTCGAAGCGCTCGGCCACGCGCTGGTCCTCCGCGCTCGGCCGGGCCAAGGCGGCCTCGGAGATCGGATAGCCATAGAGGATTGTGGCCCGCCCCTGCCCCAGCATCGGTTCGACCTTTTCCACCATCACGCGGCTGAACAAATCGGCCCAGTTGTCATCGTCGGCCGTGCGCAGGCCGGCCTTGACCAGAGCATCATGAAGTGCGGCGCGGTCTGTGCCGCCATCGGCAGAAACGGTGGCAAGAAGATCGATGCCGGCGTAACGCCCAAAAGCTTCCGCCACGCTCACGCGTTCCGGCTCGGCAAACGGATCGGCCTCGCGGCCGCGAAAGCGGAAGGTTTTGGCGCCGGCCCGCTCAGCCGCGAGCTTCAGCAGTTCGGCGCAATCAGCCATCAGGCTCTCATAGGTTTCGCCGACTCGGTACCATTCGAGCATGGTGAACTCCGGGTGATGCAAAGGACCGCGCTCGCGGTTGCGCCAGACGGCGCCCAGGCTGAAGATGCGCCGTTCGCCGGCGGCAAGCAGCTTCTTGCAGGCGAATTCCGGTGAGGTGTGGAGGTAAAGCGGCCGGCGCGCACCGTCGGCGCCGATAGCCTCGGTGGCAAAGGCGGAGAGATGCGCCTCATTGCCCGGTGATATCTGCAGCGCCGCCGTCTCGACCTCGATGAAGTCGCGCTCGCCAAACCAGCTGCGCATTGCGGCAGCTATGGCGTTACGCGCCATCAGCCGCGGCCGGCGGTCGGCGTGAACATCCGGCGTCCACCAGGGCGAAGCGCCAGTCATGGGTTTGCCGGGCAACGGAATTGCTGACAGGGCTGGCGGTTCGGGCCAAGATGCGCTACGGCGACGGCTCTCGCAGCCGATTTGCGCCGAACGATCGTTTCAGGCCAACGAAGTCTAGGATTGAAAACCGTGGTGAAGGTCATCGCCAGTTCGCTCCGTAAAGGCAATGTCGTCGACAAGGACGGCAAGCTTTACGTGATCCTCTTTGCCGAAAACATCCACCCTGGCAAGGGTACGCCGGTCACCCAGCTCGACATGCGCCGCATCTCCGACGGGGTGAAGGTTTCGGAGCGCTACCGCACCACCGAGCAGGTCGAGCGCGCCTATGTCGAGGAGCGCGAGCACACCTTCCTCTACGCCGACGCCGAGGGGTATCACTTCATGAACCCGGAAAGCTACGACCAGGTCGCGGTGCCGGAAAGCGTGGTCGGCGACATGGCGCCCTACCTGCTCGAAGGCATGGCGGTGCAGATTTCGCAGTTCAACGGCATCGCCATAGCCCTGGTGCTGCCGCAGCGCGCTACTTTCGAAGTGGTCGAGACGGAGCCGACGACCAAAGGCCAGACGGCGTCCTCGTCATACAAGCCGGCCGTGCTTTCCAACGGCGTGCGCACGCTGGTGCCGCCGCACATCGCGCCGGGTACCCGCGTGGTGGTGATGACGGCCGATGGCGCTTATGTGGAGCGGGCGAAGGACTGAGGCGCGAGCGCCTCCGTCCTGGTTGATCCGTTGCATTGCCTTCTGCGGCCGCTGGCTCGATAGTCCTGCCGATGTGGCAGACCTTTGTGACCTACTGGCCTCTGATCCTTGTGATCATTCCGATGCTGATGGCCGCCATCGGCATCGTCCACGCAATCATGACCAAGGAAGACGTGCGCGCCGCCACCGGCTGGGTCGGCGTGATGATCTTGTCGCCGTTCCTTGGCGCGATCATCTATGCCATTGCCGGCATCAACCGCATCCGCCGCGCCACGATCAGCGCCATGCGGCCCGTCGCCGGTGAAGCCGAGACAGCCAAACACGACCACGACATTGCGCTCGAAACACTCATCTCAGCCGAATTCGGCCAGCGCTTTGCCGGCCTGAAGACGCTAGGCGACAGGGTGGCGCGGCGCGGCCTGCTTTCGGGAAATGCAATCACCATCCTGAGGACCGGCGACGAAGCCTACGCGGCAATGTGCGGGGCGATCGACGGCGCACGGCGCAGCATCCTGCTCGAGACCTACATCTTCGACAATGACGAGATCGGACGACGTTTTGTCGGATCGCTGGCCGGAGCGGTCCGGCGCGGTGTGACGGTTCGCGTGCTGATCGATGCGGTGGGCGTGCGCTATTCCGTGCCCAGCATTCTTGGGACACTCCGGGAAGCCGGCGTCACCGTCGATCTGTTCAACGGCAACATCGTCATGGGCCTGAGACTTCCCTATGCGAATTTGAGGACGCACAGGAAAATCCTGATCGTCGACGGCGCGGTGGCATTCACCGGAGGCATGAACATCCGCAAGGGGTTCTCGGCTGAATTCGCTGGCACTGCCAGCTCGGCGGATACGCATTTCCAGGTCACGGGGCCGGTCGTGGCCGACCTGTTCGCGGTTGCCGCCGAGGACTGGCGTTTTGCCGGCAACGAGGCCCTCAAGGACGAGGTCTGGCACGTGGCAAAGCCCTCGCCGCCTCCCGGTCAGCCGATCCTGGTGCGGGCGGTGGCGTCGGGGCCGGACGCCAGCATCGAAACCAACCACAAATTGCTGACGGGGGCATTTTCCGTCGCCCGCAAATCGATCCGCATCATGTCGCCCTATTTCCTGCCGGACCGGGAATTTGTCAGCGCGCTGGTCACGGCTGCCCGGCGCGGCGTCGAGATCGACATCGTCGTGCCCGCGGTCAACAATCTCTTCCTGGTCGGCCGCGCCATGACGGCGCAGTACGACCAGGTGCTGAAGCACTATTGCCGCGTCTGGCGTCATGAAGGGTCATTCGACCATTCGAAGCTGTTGTCGGTCGATGGCGTCTGGGCCTATGTCGGCTCTTCCAACCTCGACGCCCGGTCGCTGCGGCTGAATTTCGAAATCGACCTGGAGGTGCTGGATACCGGCTTTGCCGCCGAGATCGAAGGGCGCATCGGAGCGGCAATCGCTTCCGCCAAACCCGTCACACTCGCAACCTTGAAAGCGCGGCCATTTCTCATCCGGGTTTTTGACCGGTTGTTATGGCTGGGATCGCCCTATCTCTAATGCATACCGCCTCGAAGTGGTCCCGGTTGTGAGAGAACGATATGCATAGAACAAAGAATCAGGACATCGAATAGCAGGCCTATGGACATAAACGGACGCAGCCTTCCTGAAACAGTGCTCCTGTCGATCCGCGGCAGGAAAGCGCGCAAGGCGAACGCGACGCCGCGCAAGCACATTGAAGGCGCCCAGATGGTGGTCGCCTCCTACAACGTCCACAAATGCATCGGCACCGACCGCAGGTTCGACCCCGAACGCACCGCCCGCGTCATCCGCGAGATCGGCCCCGACGTCATCGCGCTGCAGGAGGCCGACAACCGCTTCGGCGATCGCGCCGGGCTGCTCGACCTTGCCCGGATCGAACACGAAACAGGGCTTGTGCCGGTGCCGGTTTCCGGAAGCGGCAAGGGCCATGGCTGGCGCGGCAACGTGCTTTTGTTCAAGCGCGGCACGGTGCGCGACGTCCATCAGATCAAGCTTCCGGGACTGGAGCCCCGCGGCGCGCTGGTTGCCGAGATCGACCTCGACGAAACGCGCACTCTGCGCGTCATCGCCGCGCATCTCGGCCTGTTGCGCCGCTCGCGTTCGGAGCAGGCCCGCGTCGTGCTCGACATCATGAGCAACCAGGATGAAAGGCCGACCTTGCTGCTCGGCGACCTCAACGAATGGCGGCTGGGCAACCGCTCGGCGCTCAAGACGCTGCACGCCACCTTTGGTTTCACGCCGGCGGCGGTGCCGACTTTTCCCTCAGGCCTGCCGGTGCTGGCGCTCGACCGGATCATGGCCAACCGGCACGGCATGGTCTCGTCGGTGGAAGCTCATGATACGCCGCTGTCGCGGGTTGCGTCGGATCATTTGCCGCTGACGGCGTTCGTCAGCCTGTAACTCATCCGTCCCGCAGCCAGACCAGCATCTCACCGGGTTCACGGTTGTCCCAGGCAAAGTACGGGACGGCGGTGATTTTCGTTTCGCTCACCGTCGGCGGATCGGTGCGATAGAGCCCGGTTTCCCAGTTTTCCTGGGCTTCCTTGCTGGCAAGTGCCGAAAGCGTGACGATGCCGCCGAGCAGGTTCGGCTCGGCATGCGCCTCGATTTTTGCCGTTCGCGGCAGAGCGATCCGATGCAACTGGCCGGCATTGTCGGTCTCCTCGACGCAATAGATCAGCGGACCGCGCGCAAGTGCGACGCGGCCGATGTCCTGACGCACCTCCGGATTGGCGAACAGACGGGCGATCGACATTTCGAGATCGAGTTCGACCCGGTCGCCCTGGCGCCACTCGCGCCGGATCGCGGCATAGCCGTCGCTGGTGATGCCGTCCAGATCGACGGCGGCGCCGTTGATCTTGAGCGCCGCCTTGCCGCACCAGGACGGGACGCGCAGGTGCAAGGTGAATGCCACCGGAGCGTCGGCTTCGATCCGGATCGAGACCGCGCCATCCCAGGGATAATTGCTGGTCTGAATCAGACTGACCGCCCGGTTCGATATGTCGAAGCGCGCGGTGCTGTCGCCGTAGAGATGAACGGCCAGCGCGTCGTCCGACAGGCTGTAGAAATAGCTGCCGATGGAGGCGACCATGCGGCCGATATTCGGCGGGCAACAGGGGCAGCGATGCCATTTCCAGCGATTGTGCCTGCCCCGGCTCTCCAGCGGGTTCTCGTAGAAGAACAGCGAGCCGTCGAGCGACAGGCCGGAGATCGAGCCGTTGTAGAGTGCCCGCTCCATCATGTCGGCGTAGCGGGCGTTGGGACCCATGCCGAGCATGCGACTGGCCCAGAACACGAGGCCGACCGAGGCACAGGTCTCGGCATAGGCGGTTTCGTTGGGCAGGTCGTAGTCGCTGGTAAAGCCCTCATTGTGCGCCGATGGCCCGAGGCCGCCGGTGACATAGAGGTTCTTGGTGGTGAGATCGTTCCACAGACGGTCGAGCGCTACCCTGAGCGTGTCGTCGCCATATTCGGTGGCGATGTCGGCCATGCCGGAATAGAGGTACATCGCCCTGACCGCATGGCCGACGACCTTGTCCTGCTCGCGCACCGGCTTGTGCGACTGGTTGTACTCATAAGTCTTGAAATGATAGGCCTTCGGGTCGGCGCCGCGCGCACGCGCCTCCTCGTCGAAATAATGCGGCTGTTGCCCGCGCTGGTCGATGAAATACCTGGCCAGGTCCATGTATTTCTGCTCGCCGGTCGCCCGCGCCAGCTTGACCAGCGCCAGCTCGATCTCCTCATGGCCGCAATAGCCCTTCTTCTTGCCCGGCTCCGGACCGAAGGTGTCGGCGATATGGTCGACATAGCGGCACATGATATCCAGCAGCTTGCGCTTGCCGGTGGCCTGGTAGTAGGCGACCGCGCCTTCGATCAGATGGCCGGCGCAATAGAGCTCGTGGCAATCGCGCAGATTGGTCCAGCGCTTGCCGGGCTGGATACGCTGGTACCAGCTGGAGAGATAACCGTCTTCCTGCTGCAGTCTGCCGTAGAGGTCGATGACGGCATCGATCTTCTTCTCGAGCGCCGCGTTCTTGCGCCGGTAGAGCGAATAGGCCGCGGTCTCGATGGTCTTGCCCCAATCGGAGTCCCAGAACATCTGCGTCGTCACCGTCGAGCCGGTGAAGCCGGGGCTGGCAGCCTCGTCGGGCGACGGCGAATGGAACGGAATGACGACGCCCGGCGAGGGCCGGTCCGGGTCGATCTGCTCCAGCATGCGCGCCTCGACGCAGCGCTCGTAGAGGATGTCGGCGGTGCGCGACGCCACGGCATCGACACGGTCGCCCCAGAAGCCGCGGACATCGACCTGCGGCACCGGCAGTGGGCGGAAGGCGAGTTTGCCGGGCTTGGCGGATGGTTGAACGGTCATCGTGTCACTCCGTTGGATATTGGTCATTTCACGGCGGGTCATTTCACCGCGCCGGCCATCAGGCCGCGGATGTAGAAGCGCTGCAGCAACAGGAAGAGCACCAGGCACGGCACCATCATCACGGTGACGCCCGCCTGCACCGCGCCCCAGTCGATGGCGCCGAAGCGACCGGACTGAAGTGCGGTCATCATGATCGGCAGCGTGAATTTGGACTGGTCGGTCATCAGCACGAGTGCTGCCAGGAACTCGTTCCAGGCGCCGAGGAAGGCGAACAGCGCGATGGTGACGATGCCCGGCCAGACCAGCGGCAACATCACCTTCAACAGCATGGTGACGTTGTTGGCGCCGTCCATGCGCGCGGCTTCCTCGATCTCGCGCGGCACCGCGTCGAAGGCGTTGCGCATCATGAAGATCGAGAACGGCAGCTGCAGCGTGGTGTAGACCAGGACCAGCCCGGTCAGCGTGTTGTGCAGGCCGACCTTGGTCAGCACCAGGAAGATCGGCGTCAGGATCGACTGGAACGGGATCATGATCGTCGACAGGATGACGATGAACAGCGTGTCCTTCATGGGAAAGCGGAAGCGCGAAAAGCCGTAGCCGGCGAGCACGCTGACGATGACCGACAGGATCACCGTCATCGACGCGACATAGAGGCTGTTTTGCGCCGGCAGCCAGAGGCCGTCGCCAAAGGTGTTGAGCGTGCGGTAGTTCTCGACCGAAAACCCTGTCGTCGGCCATGGCGGCAGCGGCGGCTGGCGCGCCTCCTGCGCCGGCTTGAAGGTCGACAGCACGGCCCAGACGATCGGCGCGATGAACAGCGCGGACGCGATCATGCCGGTCGAATGCTCGGCGATCCTGAGCCAGAGGCGGCTGCTGCGGCTTCTTGCCTGCGCCATCAGTCGATGCCCTCCGGCTTGCGCAGTAGCCACAGCTGAACCAGGCTGAGCGCCACCAGTATGGCCAGCAGGATCATCGACAAAGCTGCGCCATAGCCGAGCTTGAACGAGACGAAAGACTGGTTGAAGATCCAGTAGACGGCGGTCAGCGTCTGGTTGCGCGGGCCGCCGCGCAGGATGATGTAGAACTGGTCGAAGGCGAGGATCGAACCGGCGATCGACAGGATCAGCGCCAGCGCCAGCGTGCGGCGCATCAGCGGCAGGGTGATGGCGCGAAAGCGCGCGAACGGCCCTGCCCCGTCGATCATCGCGGCTTCCTGCAGGTCGGTCGGGATCGACTGCAGGCCGGTCATCAGGATGATCATGGTGAAGCCCGCCACCTTCCAGACGACCATGGCGATGATCGACCAGAAGGCCGGCTGGAAGGTCGCCAGCAGGTTGAACTTTTTCGCCGTCAGGCCGAGGTCGTAGGCGGCAGGGCTGAACAGGCCGGAATCGACATTGAGCAGCCACGACCACAGCAGGCTGGCCGAGGCGAAGCCGACGACCGCCGGCATGAAGAAGGATGTCCGGTAAAAGCCGGTCAGCCGCCTGGGCTTTTCGATGAACAGCGCCAGCGGAAAGGCGACGGCGAAGATCACGATGGTGACGATCACGGTGTAGTAGGCGGTGAAGCTCAGCGCGTTCCAAAAACGGTTGTCGCGCAGGATCGCCCGGTAATTGTCGAAGCCGATGTAAAAATGCTCGCCCATCAGCGGCCAGTTGTGCAGCGACATCCAGGCGGTCATGCCGAGCGGAATGATGAAGAACACGACGACCAGCGCCACGGCCGGCGCGACATAGAGCAGGCCGATCCACTGCCGGCGGCCGGCGCCGACCAGTTTTCTGGCGCGTGGCGGGGTGGTGGTGGTGGTCATACGTGGGCTCCGGGTGCGGTGATCCCCCTCCCCCTCGAGGGGAGGGTCCGGCCGCAGGCCGGGGGTGGGGTCCTCCGCGCAGTGCGCCGACGAAAAAGAACGTCGAGCACTGCCGGAACGACCCCACCCGGACCTGCGGTCCGACCTCCCCTCGAGGGGGAGGTAGGGGCGGCGCCGCTTACTTTTGCGGCGCCTGGTCGATGATCGACTGCATGGTCTCTTGTGCATTGGCGATGGCGCCGTCGACGTCGTCGCCGAAGACGACCTCGTTGATCATCTGCGTCCACGGACCGTTGGCCGAGTTGATCAGGTCGTTGAACACCACGGAATAGGGCGTGCGGCCCTTGGCCATGGCTTCGGCGGCGATCTGGTAGCGCGGATCGAGATCCTTCAGCGCCTCCTTGGCGATGTCGCCGCGCACCGGCAGGCTGCCGTATTTGGCCAGGATGGTCTGGCCTTCGAGCGAATAGGCGAAGTCGAGAAACTCCTTCACCACGGCGAGCTTCTTGGTGCCCTTGGTGACGACAAAATTGTCGCCGCCGGCAAACGAAGACCAGCCGCTGTCCTTGCCCGGCAGGAAAGTGACGCCATAGTCGATATCCGGATACTGCGTGTTGAGCGCGCCGATGGCGAAGGCGCCGGACGGCGAAATGCCGATATTGCCGGTGGCGAAGGCGGCAAAGAAATTGGCGCCGGTGTCGGTCTGCGCGCCGGCCGGCACCAGATCCTTCTTGACCATCGAGCGGTAGAGGTCGATGGCGCCGCGCAGCTGCGGGCTGTCCAGCGTCGCCTTCGAGCCGTCCTCGGAGAGGATGTCGCCGCCCGAGGCCCACACCAGCGGCGTGAAGGTGAAGATATTGCAGCCGCCGCAATTGCCGGAGAAATAAAAGCCCTTGATGTCGCCGCCAAGCGCATTGACCTTCTCGGCATCGGCCTCGATCTCGGCCCAGTTGGCCGGCCCCTTGTCGGGATCGAGACCCGCCTGCTTGAACAATTTCTTGTTCCAGATCAGCACCGAGGCATCGGCCGAGAACGGCAGCCCGTAAATGTGGTCCTTGTAGGTGCCGGTCTTGACATGCGCCGGCGACAGGCTGGCGAAATAAGGCAGCGATTTCGCCCAATCGGTGATGTCCTCGAGCTGGCCGGCGGCGGCAAAGGACGGCGTGTAGATCAAGTCGAGCGACAGCGCGTCGGGCGCCGTGCCGCCGGCGGCGGCGGCGCCATATTTCGGGATGATCTCGGCATTGGGAATGATGTCGAGCTTAACCTGGTTCTCATGGCCCTTGTTGAAGGCATCGACGATGCGCGGCATGAAGTTCGAGCCGTCGGCGCGAACCCAGATGTTGGCGGTGTCGGCGGCCATTGCAGGCAAGGCAATGATGCTCGCGGCGAGCGCGAACCCGGTAATCACGGTCTTCATGGTTTTCCTCCTCATGGTTCTGTTCTCCTCCCTGTTGCGGCGCGCTCTTGGATCGCGCCGCGCGTTCTCCTAGCCGTCCGGCGGACGGCCGCATGACTGACGCACCACCAGCCGGCACGGCAGTTTTCGAATGCCCGGCGCGGCGGGTTGGCCGCCGACGAGCGAAAGCAGAGTGAGGCCGGCCTCGCGGCCGAGCGCTGCCAGGTTCATGTCGACCGAGGTCAGCGGCGGGCGGGTTGCCTCGGCCACGATCTCCCAATTGTCGAAGCCGATGACGCCGACATCGCCAGGCACGCCTAAGCCGCGCTCGCGCAGCGCATCGATGACGCCGCGCGCGATCTGGTCGTTGCCGCAGAACACGGCGTCGGGTTTCTCCCCCTTCTTGTTGAAGAGCGTTGGGCCGTCGAACAGCTTTCCGACGGCTTCATGCCCCCAGGCTTCCGACCACGAGCCGAGCAAGGGCTCGGTGACCGGCAGGCCGTGCGCGGCCAGCACATCGCGAAAAGCCTGTGCCCGCTCATTCACCACGGCAAAACTTTCGGGACCGCTGACATGGGCGATGCGCCGCCGCCCGAGCCGGCAAAAATGCTCGACCGCCAGCCGCGCGCCGCCGGCATCGTCGGAGACGAAGGCGATGGCATCGGGATCGGGCTGGCTGAAGGCGTAGATGACGGGCACGCCGAGATTGGCGAGGTCGACCGGCAAATGGCGGTCGATGCGCTTGCCGCTGGCGATGATGCCATCGATGCGCTTGTCCAGCATCGCCTCGACATGCAGCTGCGCCAGCCGCGGATCGTCCTCGACATTGCACAGGAACACCGAGACGCCGGCATCGACCAGCGCATCCGAAATGCCCGACATGACCGGCAGCGAAAAGCGGCCGTAGGTATCGTTGGTCAACAGGCCGACGGTAAAAGAGCGCCGCCGAAGCAGGCTCTGCGCCAGGCTGTTGGGGCGAAAGCCGAGCCGCTGCGCCGTCTCGCGAATGCGCTGGCGCGTCTCGGCAGTCATCCGCCCCTGTCCGTTCAGCGCCTTGGAGGCCGTGGCCACACTGACACCAGCCATCGCCGCGACTTCACGCAGGGTGACTGGTTGTTTGGCGGGTGCTGGCGAGACGTCGGAGGGCATATTTCGGGTGTCGGTCCTCGGTTTGGGAAAAGGTTTTCTCTTACTGGTCTGTAGAGTGGCGATATAGATGGGCGGCGGATGCTGCGGGATTTGGGAAAACGTTTTCTCAGAGAGAGACTAGGATGAGAATCTGAGTATGGCAAGAGGGATGGTGGGGTACGGACAACTGACCCGAATATTTCCGAGTGACCAGCTCACGGTCGCTTGCAAGTTCCCACCCGGCTCATCAGTATCCGGAGTATGACAATACAACCGATCCACACGCCAGATTCGTTCAACGAGGAGTCTAGCCCGGAGGATTCTAATGCCTGGGATACGTGGATAGCCGCGTGCTTGTCGGAGACCATGCAGGGCTATCGGGCTAAACCGGAATGGCTCAAGCGCGATGCCAATGGAGAGCGTTCGATCGCGCGCGATTATGCGAAGCGCGAGTTGCTCGAACTCGTCCAGAATGCCGCTGACGCGGCCGCCGAGCAAGGGGGCCATGGGCGTATCCGGATCGAGATCGCTCGGGAGGGCCTGTTCGTCGCTAATACGGGCATGCCTTTCCGTGCAGGCGGGGTTCGGTCGCTGATGACCGCGCACACGAGCGACAAGCCCGAGCGGCAGGCGACACTGATTGGCGCGAAGGGCCTCGGGTTCCGCGCCCTTCTTAACTGGTCGTCAGAGCCATTTGTCACCAGTGGCGCGCTCGAAATAGGCTTCTCTCGTAGCCATGCCGCTGGCCAAGTCGAGGCGCTCTCGCGGTCGGACGCACGCATCGCCGCTCTTGTGGCGCGCAGTAGCAAGCCGCTCGTTCCTATCCTTGCCTTTCCGGTGGCGGGGCCGGCGCTCGCGGCGATCGATGATCCGAAGCTCTCGCGGCTGATGGAACGTGCACGTGCGCTCCGCGCTGACGGCTATGACACGGTGGTCGCCGCACCGTTCGAAGATGAGAAGGCGCGCCAGCGCGCCCTCGACCAACTAGCCGAATTTCACCCGGACTTCCTACTGTTCGTCGAGGCGCTCGAGCAGATCGTAGTGTATGTCGATGATGACAGCCCACGGCGCTGGACTAAGTATCTCGACGCGTCCGGCCGGTACGTGCTCGAACTCGCCGAAGGCGATACAATCACGATTCAAGAATGGACCTGCGGCCGAAAGCGTGGGGCATTACCAGACCCGGAGTATCCCGGCAGCTTACGCGCGTATGAGCTCGCCATCGCGGTCCGCCACGACGCACCGAACGCGGCTGGGCGGCTGCACTGCTATTTTCCAAGCGAGGTCGCAGTCCCCTTCCCGGCGCTCTTCCATGCGACGCTCGAACTGGATTCCAGCCGCAAAACGCTCAACACAGACTCCGAGCTCAATGCAGGCGTCCTTTCGGCGCTCGCAGACTTTTTTGCCGATTTCCTGTTAGCGCTGCGGGATGATCCCGAAGCACCTGACCCCCTTTCACTTTTGGCTCGCCAGGCTGCCTTCCCAGACGCGCTGCAGGTGTTCGAAGCGCTAGTTTACAAGGCGGCCAGGGCGCGTCCTCTGGTCCCGACCAACGGTGGGGGTTATGCGAGTGCCGATGAAACCAAGGTCGAGCCCGCCGCCTTTGCCGGATATCTTCCGGCGCGCCTCTTCCCAAAGCTTGCCCTCGGTCGGACTGAGGCCGACCGTGCTGTTATCACAAGGCTGCAGGTCGGCGTGCTGAAGGACGCCGAGATCGTCCAGGTTCTCCGACAGGCGCCGATGACTCTCGACGAGCGGGCGACGGCGATCGTCGGCATTGCCAAAACACTGCCCGCCGATTTGCATGATCGAACGCTCCTGCTTGACACTGAGGAGCGTCCGCTTACCCGCAACAATACGTCCTTCCCTCCACCTACCAGCGGTCGTCCGCCCGCGCTCCCCCGTTGGGCAAGGGCAAGATTCCTGCATCCCGAGCTCTGGCAGAAGGTCAGCACAGGGCTCGGCGGAGCCATGCGAGATCGGTTCGACAAGCTAAGCACCTTTGGCATTAATGAATTCAGCGCCACCGGAGTCATCACATCGCTACGCCGCCAAGCCAGCGAAGTGCTCAGGCGAGCCAAGGTCGATCCCGTCCGGGTACGCCGCGAATTGCTGCAAGCCCTATTCGGCCTGCGGCAGACCGTAGCGCGAGACTCCTATTACCCTACAGGCCTAACGGAAGTGCCCTGCGCCAACGGCGCCTGGCAAGACGCCTCCAAGACCCATCTCTCGGCGGCCTATGGCGACACCGGTATTATCCTCTCGGCGCTCTATGCCTCGGACTCTGGTCGATTACTCGCCGCCCCTGAGACGCTTGGCATAATCGCGAGGACCGACGAGCTCGCTGCTTTCTTCCGTTGGATCGGCGTCCATTCCTGGCCCATGGCGGTTTCACAGCCCGTGCCGATAGCGTACAGGCCATTAGTCATTGACGCGCTGCCGGCGCAGTTTGAGGTATCGCAGGACAATACCAAGCGCAACATCGAGCGAGCGGAACTGAGCTGGGCCTGGACCTGCACCGCGGAGACTGACTGGATCGCGGGCCTCGACAGTATTCTTGATACCGCGCCCAGCGTGGCGATCTTGGCATGGCTGGCCCAGGACGAGCGGTTCGATGTCATCCGCGCCAAGCCGTTCCTGACGCGCTTTAGGGCAAAGTCGGGCCGAGCCGAATACAAGCCATACCACGGCCCACTGCCCGATCTGGTACGGCACGCCCTCGCTACGCGGCCTTGGCTTGCTGTAGCCGGCGGCGAGAGAGTCGCACCACGCGATGCGATGATTTCGCCTGGCCCGCTCGCCGCGCTGTTCAAGACACCTCTGCGCCCGACACCTGCGGAAGAATCGCAGTTTGGTGTGTCACGGGCCGTCTGGCAGCGTGGCCTTGCCCATGCCCAGGTTCCAGATAGGCTGTCTGACCTTAACGAAGCCCAGATCTACCGATTGCTTGAGGGACTGGAGCAGCGCGATCCCGGCCCGGAGGTAGTCCGACGACTATATGGCCAGGTGCTGCAGATCGAGGACTTCGATCCCGCCCGAGCAATCGATGCCGCCTCGCGATTCCGGACTAGCGGCAAAGTTCAGATTCGCAAGAACGGTATGATCGGCTGGACGCCAGCCGAGGCCGCGCTCTATCTCGACCGAGACAATTTCCCTGCGGCAGCGCGCGAACATCTCGCCATGCTCGACCTGCCAGCGCGCCGCAGCGCAATCGAGATCGAAGCGCGCTTCGGCGTCGCTCCGCTGAGCAAGCAGAGTTTCAGCCTGATGGTCACTCGGCTGGTGGAGGATGAGGGGATGGACGCCGCGCATCTCCGGAGCCGCTTTCAGGACAGCCTTCCGTTCATCAAAGCGTTTCGCCTCGCCAACTCGTTCGAGACCGCACGCCTGCGGCGACTTGAGACGCTTGAGCTCAAGATCGTGCTCGAGGCGGATGTTGCTTTCAGCCTAGGGCCCAACCTATTTGACGGGCATCTCGAACCCGGCAAATATCTGCTCGACGGCGACGCACTGCTGATCTGCATCGATCCGAGCGAGGGGAGCGAAGAGACCGAGCTGCGCGCGATGACCGCGATGAGCGACGGATTGGCGGAACTCTTCGAACTGCAAAGCGGAGACGACTTCGAGAAGCTGCTGCTGGCTGGCAGCAATGCACTGCGGATGCTCCAGCTCCGGCGACTGCTCGATAATCAGACGCCAGACGAGATCGAGAAGCTAATCGCCGCCATCGAGACGGAGATCGCCATTCCGGAAGAGCCCTATGGAATTGATGCCGCGACGCTAGCACTGGCAATCGCTCCTAGTCCTGCAAGCGCGGTACCGCCACCTGCCGCCAGCGTGCTGACGGGGCCGGGCGTGGCGCCGATAATCCAGCCGATCCGAGCACCGACACCGCCGCTTGCACCACCGATACCGCCGCCGGCATTTCCGGTCATGCTGCCAAAGGCTTCTGCGGTCGTTTCAACGCGGCTTGAGTCTGACACCACCGGTGGCCATGGGGGGGGCGGTGGTTGGACCGTGGCTGTTCGAGTGGGCGGAATACCGAGTGCACCGCAGCGTCGTGCGGATGTTCAGGCACCTAACGATGCCGAGGAGTGGGCAATGCTGTTCGAGGAAAGTGAAGGTCGTTTTCCGCTGCGGGTATCGCGCCTTCAGGGCTACGCCGCCTATGGCTGTGATTGCCTGAGCTTCACCACGCAAGAGCATCGCCAAGCGTTCATCGACGATCCCAGGCAGCATGCGGGCCGGATAGTTCGGTTCATCGAAGTCAAGTCCGGGACGGTCCGTCTGACGCTAAATGAGCTGGCCTCGGCCCGGCGCAATCGCAGCCGCTACTACATCTACCAGATCGCGTTCGACGCCCAGGGACGCGCTTCGGCATACCTCACGATCGTTGTCGACCCGGTACGGTATAGGGCTGCGCTATCCCGCGAATGCGAGGTGCGGATCGACCAGATACCCGACCGCGACCGCATCAAACTCAACGCAATCGCCAACTGAAGCCTGACGGAGATACGCTCGCCCTCCTGGCGAAGCATCTCGATGCCGCGACCGGTCGACTGTAAACGTGTTGCTGTCGATCGGGCCACTCGCAATCGGCTCACGGCCCAACAGGGATATAGCTTGACCTCTCTGTACTATCCTTAGCCTTATGCTTCCGCGACCGGCCAGATTCTGGCGTCGGCCGACAGATAAAGGGGGAGACGTGGAGGTATCGTTTCTAGACAGCGCGGCGGCCAGCCGGGCCATATCGCGACTGATCTCTAGCTATGACGAACTACACTGGTCTGTCGCGTGGGGTTCGTACACTCCGCTGGCCGAGCAACTGATCAAGAACGCCGGCAAATTCCGCAATGTCACTTTTGGGATCGCTTTCAGTCAGACAGATCCTGACCTCGTTGACGGCCTCATAGGCCTCGACAACTGCTATGTCGCAACCAAATTCGCCGATGGAACCTATCATCCTAAGGTCTATTGTTTTCGTTCAGACGAACGTGTCGCCGCGATCGTTGGAAGCGCAAACTTTACCCGCGGCGGGATGGGGAAAAACCTCGAGGCGGTCGTGGAACTTACCGGATCGATCCACGACCCCGCACTCATGAACCTACTCAAATTCACCAATCGTAGCGCAACGTACGGCGAACCTGTGACACAGCGGCTGGCGGAAACGTATAGATTGAGCTGCAAGCGAGTAGCCCGCTTGCCCAAGGCGCCGCGCGACCCGCTCTCTAGCACGACCAGGCTCTCGTCTAACGGCGTCTCCTCTCGCTTGATCGCGATGGGCTGGAACCACTATTCTCAAGCAATTTACACGGCACAATACCACAACGTCGATCATAGCCTGGAGCTCCTAAGGATCGCCCAGACATGGCTTGCGTCTGTCCGGTCATTCAAGAACCTCGGGTTGGAGCAACGCAAGGCGCTCGCTGGCGTCATCGGCAAGAATCAAAAGACCAGTCCGGAACTGGATCGCGACTGGGGCTGGTTCGGATCAATGAGCGGGATGGGCGACTTCGCGAACCGGATCAAAGAAAACGACGCCTACCTCGCCCGAGCCGTCGATAGCATCCCGCAGAAAGGCGAGGTGACGAAAGATCACTTCGATCGGTTCGCAACACTGTTCGTGCAGGCGTTCAGGAGCTCCCATCGGGTCGGCGGGGTGCCGACGGCGTCCAGGCTGCTGGCAATGAAGCGGCCTGACGTCTTCCTCTGCATATCCGAGCCAAATCTAGAACTGGCTGCCAAGGAAATGGGGTTTTCGAAGTCGACGCTTCGTCTGGAAAACTATTGGGACCGCGTCGTCGAGGTGATCCGCTCGGCCGACTGGTATAATGTGGACAAGCCGGACGGTGCAGACGGCGAGCTCTGGGAAGGGCGAGCCGCAATGCTCGATGCTATGCTGTACCGACCTTGACCTCCGGGGGCCTTACCAATGACGCCGCTCGCCCCAGAGCTTCCACGCGCCCTTCCCGTCCATTCACGGCATGGCCGCATCGCCGCTGAAAACGTAGGTCAGCGCCATCGGCGCGAAAGCGTCGGTCCTTCATCAACAATCGGCAACGCCGATCAGCCAGACTGGCCTGGCCTCCATCGATACACCGGCAAGGATCCCTCGCGGCCCGGCGCTGGGCTGACGGCCGCGGCACGCCCGTTTTCGAATCCACCCCGTGATGGACACTGCTGCGATCTAAACAGACCGGTAGTTTTCAGGAACATGCCAAGGCCACCTGGACGATAGCAACCAGGCGCAAAGCAGCCTTCCGCAGCGTAGAAGTCAAAGAGGCCTGGGGGTAGAACCTGCCATTTGCCAATGTCAGCTTCAATCCAAACAGTCCCTGCGGTCAGATGCGATGGCGGAGCGCGTCGATGATCACCGCCATCGCAGGGGAGAGCTGTCGCCTGCTCGGATAGTACAGGTGATAGCCGGCAAATGGCGGGCTCCAGTCGTCAAGCACGAGCCTGAGGCGTCCCTCGGCGATGTGGTGGCTGACGAGGTTTTCCGGGACGTAGGCGACCCCGAAACCGCTTGTCGCAGCCTCGATCATGGGAATGGACGAATTGAAGGTGAGTTGGCCTTCCACCCGCACACGTAGGTCGCGGCCATCCCTGGCGAATTCCCAGGCATACAATCCGCCGAACGTCGCCTGCCGCATATTGATGCAGTCATGATCGACCAGGTCCTGGGGCGCGGTCGGAACCGGATGGCGGGAAAAGTAGTCCGGCGAAGCCACGGCCACGAGCCTCCAATCCGGCCCGATGCGCACTGCGATCATATCCCGGTCGATGCTCTCACCAAGCCGCACGCCTGCATCGAAGCGCTCCTCCACGATGTTCTTCATGCCGTTGTCGCTGTAGAGCTCGACGCGCACGTCTGGATTGTCGTTGAGCAAGGGCTGGAGCTTCGGCCAGACGGTCGTCTGGAGCGCATGGTCGGACAAGGTGATGCGGACCGTTCCGGAGGGCTTGTCGCGAAACGCCACCAGGCTTGCGAGGTCGGATTCGATTTCCTCGAAGCGGGGAACGAGAGATTGGAAAAGTCGCTCGCCGGCCTCGGTCGGAGAGACGCTCCGCGTCGTACGCGTCAGCAGGCGGACGCCAAGACGAGCTTCAAGCTCCTTGATTGTCGAACTCAGGGTCGACTGCGAGGTGCCGAGCTTGGCCGCCGCCCTGGTGAAACTGCGCTCCCGGGCGACCGCCACGAACCAGAGCAGATCCTTCATGCCATCGCGCTGCATAGGGCACCTCCCGTCGGACATTCATATCATGAGCAGATAAGTCCATGCGGATTGCTTAGTCTACTTAAATGGGTTCCCCTGCAATATCTTCTGGCAGCGACGGGAATTTGCGGCCGATCCGTCCGGTCGCTTTGCCAGGATGCCAATCATGGAAACCACGTACGACACAAGGCTGGTCGAAAACCGCGCCGCATGGGGCGCGGTGTTGTCGATGGCGCTGTGTGTTTTCGTGCTCATCGCGTCGGAATTCATGCCGGTCAGCCTGCTGTCGCCGCTAGCGGCCGATCTCGGCATCACCGAGGGCCGGGCGGGACAGGCGATCTCGATTTCGGGCGCTTTCGCCGTCGTGACCAGCCTGCTGGTCGCCGGCCTCACGCGCCACATCGACCGCCGACTGGTCGTGACCGGCTTCACCCTCCTCCTCATCGTGTCCGGTCTGGCTGTCACCTTCGCGCCGAACTACGCGTTGCTCATGGTCGGCCGGGCGCTGCTCGGCATCGCGATCGGCGGGTTCTGGTCGATGTCGACCGCGATCGTCATGCGCCTCGTGCCGCAAGACATGGTTCCGAAGGGTCTCGCCATGCTGAACGCCGGCAATGCCATTGCGGCCACCATCGCCGCGCCGCTGGGCAGTTTTCTCGGCGCCTATGTCGGCTGGCGCGGCGCTTTCTTCCTCGTCGTGCCGTTTGGCCTCCTGGCACTGGCCTGGCAATGGACAAGCCTGCCGGCGCTGCCGCCGCGCCGGCGGAAGCGTGCCGGCAATCCGCTGACGCTGCTCGGCCGTCTTCCTGTCGCCACCGGCATGGCTTCGATCATGATGCTGTTCATGGGCCAGTTCGCGCTCTTCACCTATCTGCGGCCCTTCCTCGAGAACGTCACGCGGCTCGACATCGCCGCCCTCTCGGCGGTCCTGCTGGCGATGGGGCTGGCCGGGGTGCTCGGCACATGGTGCGTCGGCCGGCTTTTGCGCACGCGTCTGTTCAGCATCCTCACCGTCATCCCGCTGGTCATGGCTGCGCTGGCCGCCGCGCTCATCGCCTTCGGTGCACTCCCAGGTCCCACAGCGCTGCTGCTCGTTGCCTGGGGCTTCTTCGGCATGGCCGCGCCGGTCGGTTGGGGCACGTGGCTCAGCCGAACATTGCCGAACGACGCGGAGGCCGGCGGCGGGTTGCAGGTAGCCGTCATCCAGCTCGCCATCACCGGCGGCGCCGCGATCGGCGGCACGCTGTTCGATACGGTCGGCTGGTGGGGACCGTTCACTCTGGGCGCGGTGCTGCTCTGCGGATCGGCGCTCGCCGCCCTTGCCGCAGCGCATATGGCCCGGAGGTCTTTGCCGTGACGATCGAACATGCGCCGCTCAGCCGCCGGACATTGCTCGGCGTGGCGCTCGCGATGACCCTGCCTCGCACAGCCGCCAGCCAGGAAGACCAATCTCCCGTCAGCCAGGAGCCCACCGACATGAAGATCAGGATGGTTTTCAACGGCCGCACCATGACCGCCACGCTCTACGACAATCCCTCGGCGCGCGACTTCTTCTCCATGCTGCCGCTCGACCTCGAGATCGAGGACTACGCCCATAACGAGAAGATCGCCTATCTGCCGCGCAAGCTGACCGAGGAGGGAAGCGGTCCGTTCGCCGACGAGCAGCCCTACGACCTGTGCTATTTCATGCCCTGGGGCAACCTGGCCATGTTCTACGCCGACTACCGCCATCCCGGGCTGATCAGGCTTGGCCGCTTCGACGAGGGCGAGCAGGCCCTGCACATTCGCGGCAAATCCCCGCTTCGCATCGAACGCATTTGAGGACGCAAAGGAGATCACCATGGACATTCTTCGCGCCGGCACCAGGCCTTCCGGCAAGGGACCGCCTGACTGGTTCACCGGAACGGTGCGGATCGATCCGCTCTTCAATCCCTACGACGCCGAGCGGGTTCAAGGCGCACAGGTGACCTTCGAGCCCGGCGCCCGCACCGCCTGGCACACGCATCCGCTCGGCCAGACGCTGATCGTCGTCTCCGGCCTCGGCCGAGTTCAGCGCGAAGGTGGCCCGGTCGAGGAAATCCGTCCGGGCGACGTCGTCTGGTTCGCGCCCGGCGAAAAGCACTGGCACGGCGCGTCGCCTCGGACCGCCATGACCCACATTGCCCTCCAGGAGGTCAAGGACGGCAAGGTCGTGGACTGGCTGGAACATGTCAGCGACGCCGACTACGGCGCCTGATCTTCTCCTCTCGAAAGGAACCAACATGCTTGCAACCGTTCTTCACAAACCGGGCGACATACGCTGCGAGGAAATCGCCGATCCGAAAATCATGCGGCCGACGGACGCCATCATCAAGCTGTCGGCAAGCTGCATCTGCGGCTCGGACCTGTGGCCCTATCGCGGGCTGCAGCCGGTCGCCGGGCCTATGCATATGGGCCACGAATATTGCGGCATCGTCGTCGAGGTCGGCACAGAGGTGCGCACGGTCCGCCCCGGCCAGTTCGTCGTCGGCTCGTTCTGCCTCTCGGACAACACCTGCCCGCATTGCCGCTTCGGCTTCCAGTCGTCTTGCGTGCAGCGCGAGTTCATGTCGGGCGCGCAGGCGCCTTACGCCCGCGTACCGCTGGCCGATGGCACACTGGTCGCCACCGCCGAGGTACCGCCGGCCGACCTCATCCCTGACCTGCTGGCTGTGTCCGATGTGCTCGGCACCGGCTGGTATGCGGCCGACGCAGCCGAGGTCCGCGAAGGATCGACGGTGGTGGTGGTCGGCGACGGTGCGGTCGGCCTGATGGGCGTGCTTGCGGCCAAGGAGATGGGCGCCGAGCGCATCATCGCCATGAGCCGGCACGCCAGCCGCCAAAAACTCGCCCGCGAGTTCGGCGCCACCGACATCGTCGCTGAGCGCGGCGAGGAAGGCGTGGCCCGCATCAAGGAACTCACCAAGGGCGTCGGCGCGGACTCCGTGCTGGAATGCGTCGGCACGGGAGAATCCTTCGACCAGGCGCTGGCCTGCTCCCGCCCCGGCGGCACCATCGGCTATGTCGGCGTGCCGCATGGCGTGAACTTCGACGGCCAAAAACTATTCTTCGGCCAGAAACGAATGCTGGGCGGCCCGGCGCCGGTGCGCCGTTTCCTGCCCGACCTGATGGACCGTGTGCTGCAAGGTCGGATCAAGCCCGGCAAGGTCTTCGACCTCAAGCTGCCGCTGGCCGAGGTCGCTGAAGGCTACCGCGCCATGGACGAGCGTCGCGCCATCAAGGTCATGCTTTCGGTGTGAGCAAAGATCGGGCGGACGGCCTGTGCGCACCCACAACTCAGAAAAGGGACAACATATGACGATGAGATTGAAGATTGCCGCCCTTGCGCTTGCGCTTTCGGTCGCCACGCCAGCTTTCTCGCAAGAGCCTCCGATCATCGGCGCATGGCGCATGACGTCGCTGGAGGCCGGCGCCGAGGGAAACCTGAAGCCCGTGCCCTATTCCGGCCAGGTCATCTTCACCGAGGCCGGCACCCTCTCGGTGCAGGCGCAGAACCCCGACCCCAAGGCGCCGGACACGCCTTACACGGCGAATGGCTACGAAGCCTATTACGGGCCGGTCGCCATCAACGACCAGGACAAGACTTTCGTCATCACGATCGAGTCCTCCCTGGTCCGCAACCTTGTCGGGAAGAGCATGAAACGCAAATTCGAGGTCTCGGACAACAAACTGGTCCTCACGCCGGACAACCCGGCCGAAGGCTGGCGCGTAACCTACGAACGCTACTGATCCGAACAGTTGAGTTACCGATGGCCAAAATGGCGCGGATGTCAGACCGAAATGGCGTCATCGCGGAACTGGTGCCAATCATGGCGGCTGTCTTCGCCGGCTTCCTGCTGATCGGACTGGCGCTACCCGTCCTGCCGCTGCATCTTCACCAGCAGCTCGGCTTCGGCCCCTTCGCAGTCGGGCTGGTGACGGGCAGCCAGTTCGTCGCCTCGATGCTGTCGCGCATCGGGGCTGGAAACTATGCCGATGGACGCGGCGGCAAGCGCGCCGTCGTCGTCGGCCTCATTGCCGCTGCCCTTGCCGGGTTATTTTACCTCGGCTCGCTGGCATTGCTCGACCGGCCGGTAGCGTCCGCATCGGCGCTGTTCGCCGGACGGGCGGTGCTGGGCGCGTCCGAGAGCTTCATCATAACCGGCGGCGTCGCCTGGGGCCTCTCCGTTGCGGGCGGACAGAACTCCGGAAAAGTCATAGCCTGGGTGGGCACGGCGATGTTTGCGGCGCTCGCGCTGGGGGCGCCGGTCGGATCTGCGCTTTATGTAGCGAGCGGTTTCACCGCGATCGCGCTCGCGACGATCCTCCTGCCGCTGGCGACGCTGCTTGCCATCCTGCCGATGCGCGGCACCGGCGCCGCCGCGGGCAGCGTGCCGCAGTCATGGAGGAGCGTGGCGAAAGCGGTCTGGCTTCCTGGCGTCGGAGCTGCTTTCAGCAGCCTCGGCTATGGTGCTATTCTGGGCTTCGGCGCCCTGCTCTTCGCCGAGCGGGGCTGGCAGCCGGTATGGCTTCCGTTCACGGCCTATGCCGCGTCGCTGATCGTGGCAAGGCTGTGCTTCGGCCACCTGCCCGACAGGCTTGGGGGCGCACGCGTCGCTGTGATCTTCGTTGTGGTCGAGGCGGCAGGGCTGATGCTGATCTGGCTTGCGACCGGGCCTGTTGTCGCCGCGATCGGAGCGGGCCTGACTGGCCTCGGCTACTCGCTGGTCTATCCCGGCCTCGGCGCCGAGGCCGTAAGCCGTCTTCCGTCGCGCAGCCGCGGCCTGGCCATGGGACTCTACACCGTCTTCCTCGACGTGGCGCTCGGCTTCGGCAGTCCGGCGCTCGGCCTGGTCGCTGCGTCGACCGGGCTGCAATTCGTCTTCTTCGCCGTCGCGGCGGCGACGCTTCCGGCGTTGGGCATCGCTCTGCTGCTGGGTCGCCGTAGCGCTCCATTATAGACAGCTCGCCGGCGCCGTCCGCATGAGGTTCGCTCATAGTCTCTTTCCGGGTCGCCACTGAGGCTGAACCCCTGCCCCGCAAGGGTCAACGAGGCCCGGCAAATCCCCGCCCAGACACACTCCAGAAACAAAATTCAACAGTTCGGAAAAACCGGCGAAAAGATCGGGTGGCATAAGCTTCCCGGATTCCGGGTTCTTCCTTTTTGGAAGCCCTCCACCAACAAAATCGCAGCGGCGGCGCAGTGCCTCCTCCAGCGGCGGCATGAACAGCCGGGCAATGCCCGGCGAGGACGAGAAAGTATGGACATGGACTACGATATCGCCGAACTGGACAGCGACGCGGCAACGGCGATCGGCAGCCTGGCAAGCATCGATGCGCTGGCAAGGATCGCTCGCGGCCCGGCAAGGGACGGCCAGGTCCTGACGGGCGCCGACTTTGCCCGGCAGCCGGGTAAGCGGCTCGATGCGGTCTTCGAGCAGCTCGCCGTCACCTTCGCCGCGTTGCCGGCGGTGATCTCCGACGGGCG
Source organism: Mesorhizobium sp. M0058 (assembly GCF_040323095.1). Classification (NCBI taxonomy): domain Bacteria; kingdom Pseudomonadati; phylum Pseudomonadota; class Alphaproteobacteria; order Hyphomicrobiales; family Phyllobacteriaceae; genus Mesorhizobium; species Mesorhizobium sp. M0058. The sequence continues at coordinate 147,067 of NZ_JAMYUQ010000002.1, read as the reverse complement.
CGTCTGGACGTATCAGGAGCTGAACAGCCGTGCCAACCAGTGCGCCCGCATGCTGATCAAGCACGGCGTGCGGCCGGGCCACCGGGTCGGGCTCATTCTCGACCGGTCGGCGGAGACCTATGTGGCGTTGCTGGCGGTGATGAAGGCGGGGGCTGCCTTCGTGCCGCTAGCCACCGCGTTTCCGCAGGAGCGGATGGCGCTGATCATCGAAGACGCCGCCGTCAGCATGATCGTCACCATCGCCGCCTATGCGTCGCGCGCCGGTCAACTGCCCGTTCCCCATGTGCTGATCGACAGCGCCGCCGCCGAAATCTCCGCACAGTCGCCCGCGCCGCTGAAGCAGCAGGCGACCGACGACATTTGCTACATCCTCTATACCTCGGGCACCACCGGCAAGCCCAAGGGCGTGGTCATCACGCACCAGAGCTTCGTCAATTTCATACACGTCGCCGCCGCGTCCTACGGCTACCGGCCGGGCGACCGGGTCTATCAGGGCATGACCATTGCCTTCGATTTTTCCTCCGAAGAGATCTGGGTGCCGTTCGTCGCCGGCGCGACGGTGGTGCCGGCACCTGGCCAGATGCCGCTGGTGGGCGAGGAACTGGCGGATTTCCTGCGCCTCCATGACATCACCTGCATGGCCTGCAGCCCGACATTGTTGTCATCGATGACATCGGATGTGCCCAGCCTGCGCACGCTTTTGGTGGGCGGCGAGGCCTGCCCGCACAATCTGGTGGTGCGCTGGTCGAAGCCGGGCCGGCAGATCCTCAACACCTACGGGCCGACCGAGGCGACCGTCACCGCGACGATGAGGGCGCTGACGCCGGACAGTCCCGTCACGATCGGCGCGCCGTTGCCGACCTACTCCATCGTCATTCTCGACGCTTCGCTGCCGCAACTTGCCGAGCCCGGTGAACTGGGCGAGATCGGCATTGCCGGCATCGGGCTCGCCGTCGGTTATCTGAACCGGCCGGACCTGACCGACCAGAAATTCATCGCCGATTTCGTCGGCCTGCCGAACAACCCGTCGCAGCGCATCTACCGCACCGGCGATCTTGGCCGGATCAACGATAGCGGCGAGATCGAGTATGCCGGGCGCATCGACACGCAGGTGAAGATTCGCGGATATCGCATCGAGCTCGGCGAGATCGAGGCGGTGCTGCTCGACCAGCCCGAGATCGCGCAGGCCGCCGTCACCACCTGGGAGATCGAGCCCGGCCGCGTCGAACTGGTTGCCTATTACGCGCTTAAAACCGGCGTAGCGGCGATTTCCCGAGGGGATCTCGCCCAGACGATGAAGCGGCGGCTGCCGGACTATATGGTGCCCGCCTATCTGGAGGAGCTGCCCGCCATCCCGATGACCGTCTCCAACAAGGTGGATTTGCGCCAGCTGCCCAAGCCGACGAGCATCCGGCTTTCGGCCGATCGCACGATGGTGCCGCCCGCCAATGAGGACGAGCGTTTCCTGGCGGAAGCGCTGGCAACGGTGCTGAAATTCGACGCGGTGTCGGTCGAGGACCACTTCTTCGACGATCTCGGAGCCAATTCCTTGCTGATGGCGCATTTCTGCGCGCGCGTGCGCACCAGGAAGGAATGGGCGACGACGTCGATGCGCGACATCTATCTCTATCCTACAGTGGCGCGCCTGGCGCTGCATCTGGGCGTGGAGATGACGACGGCCACCAACGAGCCGGTCCTCACCCGCCGGGCCTCGAATTTCGCCTACTGGACCTGCGGCGCGGCGCAGCTTTCGTTCTACGGCCTCTACAGCTACGTGGCGCTCTGGGCGATCAATGACGGCCTCAACTGGATGTATGACGCGCTCGACGATCCGCTGCAGCTCTATATCCGGTGCGTGGCGCTTTCGGCGGCCGTGTTCTTCGGCATGTCGGGCTTTGCCGTCATTGCGAAATGGGTGCTCATCGGCCGCTGGAAGGCCGAGGCGTTTCCGATCTGGGGCGTGCGCTACTTCCGCTTCTGGGTGGTCAAGACGTTGATCCGCACCGCACCCGTCGTGCTGTTCCGCGGTAGCCCGCTCTACAGCCTCTATCTGCAGCTGCTCGGCACCAAGCTGGGCAAAAACGCCGTCATCGAATCGAAGTCCGTGCCCGTCTGCACGGATCTTATTTCCATCGGCGCCAACACCATCCTGCGCAAGGAATCGATGATCCTCGGCTTCAGGGCCCAGTCCGGTTATATCCACACCGGGCCGCTGACCATCGGCCGCGATGCCTTCGTTGGCGTCGGCTCCACGCTCGACATCGACACCAGGATCGGCAACGGCGCCCAGCTCGGCCATTCGTCCTCGCTGCATCGCGGGCAAAGCATTCCCGACGGCGAGCACTGGCATGGATCGCCGGCGGTGCCGACCACGGCGGACTATTGCAAGGTGCGCAATGTCAATCCTTACCAGGTCCGGCGCTTCCTCTATGAAGCGCTGCAGCTGATCGGCCTGTTTGGCCTCGTCACCCCGCTGCCGCTCCTGTTCCACAGCTACTGGGAATATGTCGGCGACGACTATCAGGAGACGATCGGCCTTGTCGCAATCGGCACCACGGTCACGCTTTTCGGCTATATCGCGGCGGCTTTCCTGGCAGCGACGCTGGTGCCGCGCCTGACCAGCCTCATCTTGAAGCCGGGCCGCACCTACACGCTTTACGGTTTCCGCTACTGGCTGCAGACCATCGCCGAATTCGCCAGCAATTCCCGCGTGCTCGGGCTCCTGGCCGGCGACAGCTCGGCCGTCGTGCACTACATGCGCGCCATCGGCTGGAACCTCAACAGAGTGGTGCAGACCGGCTCCAATTTCGGCTCCAACCAGCAGCACGAAAATCCGCTTCTGTGCGAGATCGGCACCGAGACCATGGTCTCGGACGGGCTGTTCATGATCAACATGCACAAGTCCGCCTCGGCCTTCAGGCTCGAGCCGACGCGCATCGGCGAACGCAACTATCTCGGCAACAACATCTATTATCCCCCGGACGGCCGCACCGGCGACAACGTGCTGCTCGGCACCAAGGTGATGATCCCCATCGATGGGCCGGTGCGCGAGAATGTCGGCCTTCTCGGTTCGCCTGCGTTTGAAATCCCGCGCATGGTGAACCGCGACAAGGAGCTTATCGCCGGCGTCGACGAGGCCGACCGGCGCCGGCGCATCCCGCACAAGAACCGCCACAACCTGGTGACCATTCTTCTGTTCCTGGCAACGCAATGGGTCATGCTGTTCGTCACGCTGGCGATCTGGGACCGGGCGCTGAACTACTATACGGAATGGGCGGAGGTCGCCCTGTTCGCCGCCGTGCTTTTGACCTCGGCGATCACCATTCCGTTCTACATTCTGGTCGAGCGGGCAAGCCTTGGCTTTGGCCGGTTAAAGCCGCAGATGACGACGATCTACGACGTCGCCTTCTGGCGCCACGAACGCCACTGGAAGCTGGCGGATTCGCCGATCGTGCGCCTGTTCGCCGGCACGCCGTTCCGGCCGATGATCCTGCGCCTGCTCGGCGTCAAGGTCGGCAGCCGGGTCTATGATGGCGGCAGCAACCTGACCGAGCGCTCGCTGGTCGAGATCGGCGACGACGTCACGCTCAACGAGGGCTGCGTCATTCAGGCCCACTCGCTGGAAGAAGGCGCGTTCAAGTCCGATTTCATCCGCATCGGCGATGGTTGCACGCTCGGACCTTCCGCCTTTGTCCACTACGGCGTGGTGATGGGCAAAGGCTCGATGGTCGACGCGGACTCCTTCGTGATGAAGGGCGAAGAGCTGGAACCCAACTCGATCTGGCGGGGCAACCCGGCCAAGCTGCATCGCTTCGTCGAGCCGCTGCCGGAGGATAGCGTCAAGGCAACGGCTTGATGGGCGCAGACGTCCGTCTCGTTTCGGTGACTGCGGCCAACCGGGCCCTGGTCGCGGCTCTGGAACTGGCTGCGGATCAGATGGATTTCGTCGCCAGCAATGCGGAGTCGCTGGACGAAGCCGAAAGCGACGGGGACGCTCGGCCGCGCGTCGTCATGGCAGGGGATCGCGTCGTCGGTTTCCTGATGTACGAGGCGCCGCAGGACGACGACGAGGCGCGGATCTACCGCTTCATGATCGATCGCGTCCATCAGGGCCAAGGCTACGGCAAGGCCGCTTTGCGCGAAGTGCTGGATGAAATCATGCGGCTCGGCCACATCAGCCACGTTTCGATCTGCTACGAACCTGGGAATGAAGCGGCACGCCGCCTCTATCGCGCTGCCGGTTTCGTCGAAGAAGGGCCCGACGAGGACGGGGAAATGATCGCCGACCTCGCTCTGCGGGGCGAACAGCCATGACGCGCCGGCTCGATGCCGGTGCCAGCCTGTCGGCGCAGTTGCTGGCGGCGATGGCCGCCATGGCACCGGCCGGCGTTCGGATCGGATGCCGCACGATCCGCGAAGGCGATGAGAACCATTTGCTGCCGCAGGAAGCACGCTCCATCCCGTCACGCCTGCCGCTGATGCGGCGGGCGAGTGGCGCGGCGCGGTGGATCGCGCACGAGCTGCTGGCGGATATGGGCTTGAACGACGTCGCTATCCTCCGCGGCTCCTCCGGCGCACCGGTATGGCCTCATGGAGTAACGGGGTCGCTGGCTCACGACGACGAGATAGCCGTGGCGGCCGTCGCGCCGCTCTCCCACGTCGCCTCGCTCGGCATCGATATCGAGCCCGCTTTGCCCCTGCCCGACGACATCTTCGCGCTGGTTGCAGTCCCCGCTGACCGGATCGACGCAACCGACTTGTGTCTTGCCGGTCGCATCCTTTTTGCCGCGAAGGAAGCTGTCTACAAGGCCGCCTACCCGCTTGATGGCGAAGTGCTGGGCTATGAGGACATCACCGTCGATCTCGACGCAAGCGACGCTGTGACGAAGACGGGCCGCAGAGCGAGACTGGTTTACTGCGTTGCTCCGTGTGTGGTCGTTCTGGCGTTTGTCGATGGTGTCCGAAGCGCCCCCCCTTTAAGCGCGATGGGCCAGCGCCCGACAGCAACGCCTGCTCAACAAAGCGCTTTTTTTTCGCAGAGCGGTCGCAAAAGGCTCACACGGTTCGTCCTTTGACAGAAGAAGGAGCGCGCCATGAGAAACCTTATTATCACCGAGTTCATCAGCATCGATGGCATCGCCGAGGTCGAGAAGCTGCCCAGCGTGACCTGGAACGATGAGATGCAAAGGTTCAAGGAGGACGAGCTTGCCGACAGCGGGGCCATGCTTCTGGGGCGCACGACCTACGAGATTTTTGCCGGCTCTTGGCCCAAGGAAACCGGAGACTTCGCCGACCGGTTCAATGCGCTGCCGAAATATGTCGCGTCGACAAGCCCGAAGGCACTCGACTGGAAACCGGCCGAGTTGCTGAAGGGTGTGTTGCCGGAAGCGGTTCGGGCGCTGAAGCAAGGCAGCGGCGGCAACATCTATGTGCATGGCAGCCTGAGCGTCGCGCGGGAATTGCTGCGCCATGGTCTGGTCGATCGCGTCAGGCTGCTGAGCTACCCTGGCTCCGTCGGGGAGGGCAAGAAGCTGTTCCCGCCCGATATGCCGGTGGCGTTGGAGCCGATCTCGACCGTACAGTTCAGCAATGGCGTGGTGGCGCTGGAATATGCGGCTGGGAGGGTGTGAGACGCTGGTGGGTAATCTCCCCTTGAGGGGAGATGTCGCCGAAGGCGACAGAGGCGGTCGGTCCGTCCTGACGCAACCTCCTATCGACCGTAGGAGGTCGAGCTTCACGCGAGACGACCCCCTCTGGTCCGCCGGCCATCTCCCCCTCGAGGGGGGAGATCGGCAGCTCACCCTGCTTTCTTCCCCCGCTTGCCCTTGGCATGCGCCTCGACCACTCTTTCCACCTCGCGCTTCAGTTCGTCCTTGACCTCCTGCGTCTCGGCAAGCAGCGTGTCGATCTTCATGAAATCGAGCACGCGGTATTTTGACACTGGCGGGCGGATCAGTATGTCGGGGGGGCGCTGGTTCAGCTTGTGGGCGATGATCGACTGCATCATCAATTGCGTGGCGCCGTACATCAGATCGACGGTGGTCGGGTGCTTGCGCTCGGCCTCGCTCGGCGCACCGACGACGTCGATCGCGATGATGATGTCGGCGGCGTCTTCGATGAGGTCGAACGGCACCGGATTGTAGATGCCGCCGTCGATCAGCACGCGGTCGTCGCGCGTCACCGGGCGGAACACGGCGGGAATGGCAGCCGAGGCGGCGAGCGCCGAATGCAGGTCGCCCTCGTCGAAGACGGCCAGCTTGTGACCGAAATAGTCCGTCGCCGTCACCTTGAGCGGGATCATCAGCTCGGCGAAGGTTTCCGGGATGGCTTCCGGCAGGAACGCCTTCAAGATGCGCTCTATGTTGAACTGGCTGACGCGGATGCCGCCCTGCATCGCCTCGGCGATGGTGCCGGGACGCGAGCGCCACATGCGCGCCGCCACCTCGGCGCGGCGGCCGAGGATCGAGCGGGCGTAGTCCTCGATGTCCTTTCCGCTCATGCCCGAGGCCATGCCGGCGCCCATGATGGCGCCGATCGAGGAGCCGGCGATGGCCACGGGCTTGATGCCGAGCTCGTCCAGCGCCTCGACGATGTGGATATGGGCGAGGCCGCGCGCGCCGCCGCCGCCAAAGGCGATACCGAAAGTCGGACCTGTCATTTGGCCTCCAGCTTCGGCCCGATGCTCATGATCGCGGGCGCCGGCGTCAGCAGCTTCTTCGCCGCTGCCTTGACCTGATCGAGCGTCACGCCGTTGATGAGCGCCGCGCGGCGCTGCACGTAGTCGATGCCGAGATTGTCGAGCTGCAATTCCACCAGGGTCGCGGCAATGGCGCTGGAAGAATCCAGATTGCTGATAGCATAGGAGCCGACCATGTATTTCTTGGTCGCGTCCAGCTCGGCCTCGGTCGGCCCCTCCTGCGCCATCTTCTTGACCACCTCCTTGACGATGGCGAGCGTCTCGGCGGCGCGGTCGGAACGCGTCGCCGTGGTGATGATCAGCGCATTGGAATGCTGGTGGTCGACCAGGTTGGAATCGACGGAGTAGGCCAAGCCGCGCTTTTCCCGCACCTCGTCATAGAGGCGCGAGGTGAAGGTGCCGCCGCCGAGAATCTGGTTCATCAGCACCGCGGGGAAGAAATCCGGCGCATCGCGCTTCACACCGGGGTAGGCAAACTGCAGCGAGGTCTGCGGCAGGTCGTAGTCGACCTCGAGCTGCTGGCCGAGCTTCAGCTCGGTATCGGCAACCGGTTGCAGCACCTGCTTTTCCGGCAGATCGCCGAAGACCTCATCGAGCTTCCGTTTCAGCGTCGCGGCATCTATGTCGCCGACCACTGCAACATGCAGGCCGCTGCGGGCGAAATTGGCCTTGTGGAAGGCAGCCAGATCCGCTGCCGTGATGGTGGCGATGCTGTCCTTGGTGCCCTGGTCGGGCCTGGAATACGGATGGTCGCCATAGATGGCGCGCAGCCATTTGGTTTGCGCGACGGTGTTGGGGTCACGCTCATTGGCGATGATGCCGGACAGGATCTGGGCGCGGATACGGTCGATCGGCGCCTGGTCGAAGCGCGGGCTGGTGACCGCCAGCCTGAGCAGGTCGAAGGCCGCATCCTTCTGCTCGGCCAGCATCCGCATCGCGCCATAGGTGCCGTCGCGCGCCGCTTCGAAGCCCATTTCGGCGCCGGCATCGTCAAGCTTGATCTGGAAGGCCTCGCTGTCGAGGTCGCCGGCGCCCTCGTCGAATAGGCCGGTCATCAGATTGACCAGCCCTTCCCGCCCCGCCGGATCCTGCGTCGAGCCGCCATCGAAGACGAAGCGGATGGCGACGATCGGAATGGAGTGGTCCTCGACCAGCCAGGCGTTGACGCCTTTCGATGAGGTCACCGGCTGAATGTCCATCGCGTGCGCGGCAAGCGCCGGCAGGATGAGGAAGAAGATGCCGAGGAACAGTGTGGCGAAGACGTGGAGAACCGCGATGCGCCTATGAGTAATCCCATCAGGCCATTGATCGCCAAGGTCAGCTCCGCCCCTCATCGCGCTGCCGGGCACTTCTCCCCGTATAGTGACGGGGAGAAGGGGTCTCGCCGCGACGCTGGCGCTCTTCTTACGACGCTGATGGTTGGCGAAATCGACGATGACAGCGCCCCTCTCCCCGTCACTATAGGGGGAGAGGATGCCGGCAGGCAGGTGAGGGGCAGCGCTAACGCTCAATCTCGTCATCATCAATTCCCCGCCTGTTGCTGCGGCAAGAGATAGCCGGTCGTCGTACGATCGAGCAGCAGATAGCGTGCGGCGACCGCCTTTATCTCATCGGCGGTGACCTTGCGAATGCGTTCCGGCCATTCCTCGATATCCCTGACGTTGCCGCCGGTGGCGAGCTCGGCGCCGTAGAGATTGGCCATCTCGTCCTGCTTGTCGCGGGCGAAGATCATGGCCCTGATATAGCGGGCCTTGGCCTTCTCCAGCTCATCGGCGGTGACGCCGTCCTTGACGATGCGGGCGATCTCGGCGTCGACGGCCGCCTCGACGTCGCTCAGCTTGGCGTCGCCGCGCGGCGCGCCATAGACGGTGAAATTGGTGGCGTCGAGCATCGTACCCTGGAAGAACGCGCCGGTCGCCGATGCGATGCCTTGCTTGACCACGAGTTGCTGGTAGAGCCTGCTGCGGCTGCCGCCGCCAAGGATCTCTCCCAGCAGGTCGAGCGCCTCGGCCTCGCCGGGTTTTGCCGTGTGGTAGGACGGAACCACCCATTGCGTCGAAAAGCTCGGCACCGAAACGCGCCCATCGGTGAGCGTCACCGTGCGCTTGGTGTTCTGCTCCGGCTCGACCGGGCGGATGCGCGGGGGCAGGTCGGGACCGCGCGCGACCTTGCCATAGGTTTTTTCGGCCAGCGCCTTCACGACCTCCGGCTCGACATCGCCGGCCACGATCAGCACCGCATTGTTGGGGCGGTAGTATTTGTCATAGAAGGCAACCGCATCGGTGCGGTTCAACTGCTCCATCTCCTGCATCCAGCCGATCACCGGAATGCGGTAGGGCTGGTTCTGCCAGAGCGTCGCGTCGACCTCTTCGTCGAGCACCGCCTGCGGATTGCTGTCGATGCGCGCGCGGCGCTCTTCCAGGATCACGTCGCGCTCGGTCTTGATGACCTCGTCGGTCAAGATGAGGTTGCGCATGCGATCGGCCTCGAAGCTCATCATCTCACCGAGTGCCGAGGGCGCCACCGTCTCGTGGAAGGCAGTGTAGTCATAGGAGGTGAAGGCGTTGTTGGAGCCGCCGATGGCCGATATGGCGCGGTCGAACTCGCCCGCGGCGTGGTTGGTCGTGGCCTTGAACATCAGGTGTTCGAAGAAGTGCGCTATGCCGGACTTGCCTGGCGGCTCGTCGGCGCTGCCGATCTTGTACCACACCATATGGGTGACGATGGGGGCGCGGTGATCGGGAATGACCACCACCTCCATGCCATTGTCGAGCAGGAAGTTGGCCACCTTGCCATCGTCCGCGGCCAGGGCCGGGCCGGCCATGGTCAGCGCGGTGGCGAGCAAGGCTCTCCGCAGCCATTCAGTATGAAATGTCATTGATGGCTCCGGTTGTTATCGCGCGACGATAGGCAAGGTTAGCCGCGGAGGCAAAGTGAATTGTGCGTCATTTTGAAGGCGCCGGTCGCTCCACCCTTACGCAAGCTCGATGAACCGGACCACCGTCTCGCCGTAGTTTCGTTCATCAACCACCGAGAATTCCGGCCCAATCTCGAAGGGCGCCGAGGCGGCTTCCTCGACCACGCAGAGCGCGCCGGGCAGCAACCAGCCGCCATCCCTGGCCGAGCGCAGGGCGCGCTCGCCAAGGCCCTTGCCATAGGGCGGATCGGCGAAGACCAGGCCGAATGCCGCAAGCGTACCGGCCTCACCCAGGGCGGTCGCGTCGCGGCGGAAGATCTTGGTGCGGCCGGTAAGGCCAAAAGCTTCGACATTGGTGCGGATCAGGCCGCGTCCTTCGGCCGATTCTTCGATAAAGACGCCATAGGAAGCGCCGCGCGACAGCGCTTCGAGGCCGAGAGCGCCGGTGCCGGCGAAAAGGTCGAGCACACGCGCGCCGTCGAGCTTGTCGGCAAAGCGGTGCGCCAGCACGTTGAAGACGGCCTCGCGGGCGCGGTCGGTCGTCGGGCGGATGGCATGGTCGCGCGGCGTCGCCAGCGGACGCCCGCGAAATTGGCCGCCGACGATTCTCATTTATGCCCGGGTCTCATTTAAGGCCGGATCTCATTTAAGTCCCGGCATCATCTGGTCCTCGGGCCCTTGGGACCGTTGCGTGGCCGCTCGCCGCCCCGACCGCCATCCGGACGCTCGCCACCCGGCTTGCCGAACGGCTTGGCTCCGCCCGGCTTGCCATAGGCCGGCTTGCCATAGGACGGCTTGAATGACGCCTTGCGCGCCTTGGCCTCGGCCGCCTTGGCGGCATCGGCTTCCGCCCTGCCCTTGCCGATCGGACGCGCGCCCGGCGCCATCCAGACATTAGCCTTGCGCTGGCCCGGCGGATCGATCGGCCGCTGCTCGCGCTCGGGCTTCTTGCCGCCGCGCGGTTTGTCACCAAAGGCGCCGCGCGGCTTGTCGCCGAAGCCTCCACGGGGCTTGTCGCCAAAATCGCCGCGCGGCTTTTCGCGAAACTCGCTGCGCGGCTTGTCCGAAAACTCGCTGCGCTCGGGTCTCGGGCCGCGTTCGCCAAAGCTCTTTTCCGGCCTCGCGCCCCTTTCGGGACTGGTCGACAGCTTGCCGAGCGCTTCGTCGCGGCTGCCTTCGCGGCGCTTGCGGTTCTTGATCAGACCGCCCTCGCCGATCGGCCGATGGTCACCCTCGCGGGTGACTTTCGGCCGTTCCGGCTCCGCGTCACGCTCTCGCCGCACCGGCTGGTTGGAAAACGGCTTGATGATCTCGGCGTCGAAATTGGCGCCGGATTCCTCGACCAGTCGCTCGCCGAGCTGGTCGCGCAAGACGCGGCCCTTGATCTCCAGCACATGGCCTTCGGCGAGATCGTCGAGCTGGAACGGTCCGTAGGAGATACGGATCAGCCGCGTCACGTCGAGGCCGAGCGATCCAAGGATGTTCTTCACTTCGCGGTTCTTGCCTTCGCGCAGGCCGATCGTCAGCCAGGCGTTGGTGCCTTGCTCACGGTCGAGCGTCGCTTCGATGGCGCCGTAGAAGACGCCGTCGACGGCAATGCCTTCACGCAGGCCTGCGAGCATGCTTTCCTCGACCTTGCCATGGACGCGCACGCGGTAACGGCGCAGCCAGCCAGTGGCAGGCAGTTCGAGCACGCGCGACAGACCGCCATCATTGGTGAGCAGCAGCAGGCCTTCGGTGTTGATGTCGAGGCGGCCGATGGTCATCAGCCGCGGCAATTCGGCCGGCAGCACGTCGAACACGGTCTTGCGGCCCTCGGGGTCGCGGTTGGTGGTAACGACGCCGGCCGGCTTGTGAAACAGGAACAGGCGGGTGCGCTCGATCGGCGGGATCTCCATGCCGTCGAGATGGATGATGTCGCCCGGCATGACGTTGAAGGCCGGCGAGGTCAAAGCCCGGTTGTTGACCTTGACACGGCCCGCCGCGATCAGGTCTTCGGCGTCGCGGCGCGACGCCAGGCCGGCGCGGGCCAGCCGCTTGGCGATACGCTCGCCGGCTTCTTCCGCATCTGCCGGACGCGGGCGCGGCTTGAAGGCGCCGCCAGATGCTTGCGGCCGGTCACCACCGAAATCGCGCTTGGGGCGATCGCTGAAGTCACGCTTGGGACGATCTCCGGCGTCGCGCTGCGGGCGATCGCCAAAATCGCGCTTTGGCCGGTCAAAACGCTTTTCGCCCTCGGCGGAAGCAGGCCGATCGCCACGCGGTGCGTAGGGCTTGCGCGGCCCTTCACGCTTTTCGAAAGGCTTGCCTTCGGGACGCGGCCCCTTGCTGAATGGCCGATCGCCGCCCTTGAAATCGCGCTTTGGCCGCTCGCCATCGGCCGCAACCGGCCGATCGCCGCGCGGTGCATAAGGCTTGCGCGGCCCCTCGCGCTTTTCATACGGCTTGCGTTCACCCTCGGCCGGCATAGGGCGATCCCCACGCGGCGCATAGGGTTTGCGCGGCCCTTCGCGCTTTTCATACGGCTTGCGCTCGCCTTCGGCTGCCATCGGCCGGTCACCGCGTGGTGCATATGGCTTGCGCGGTCCCTCGCGCTTTTCGAAGGGCTTGCCTTCGGAACGCGGACCTTTGCTGAATGGCCGGTCGCCACTTTTGAAATCGCGCTTGGGCCGCTCGCCCTCAGCCGCTGCGGGCCGGGCGCCTCGCGGTGAATAGGGTTTCTTGGCCCCGAAGGAGGGTTTGCCGCTTTTGCCGGCGGCGCCATCGCGGCGCGGCCCCGCGGCTCCAGGGCCGCTTTTGCCCGGGCCTTTGTGGCGCGGAGATTTCTTGTCGTTGTCGTCCATGTGGCCTTTGCCTTGTTGCGCTGCTACAGCGTGGCGCATCCTTTCGGACGCGCAAAGGACGCTATAGCACTTTGATTTGGCGCATGATCATTTCCGAAAATCTGTTCCGATATTCGGGTTGACGCGCTCCATAACAGGATCACCGCCAAGTGGCGAGGAGATAATCGGAATGGAAACCGCGTGAAGCGGCCGGATTTCATGGCGCTGGCGCTGAAAGAGGCGCAAGCCGCCGCCTTGCGCGGAGAAGTTCCGGTTGGCGCCGTCATCGCCAGCGGCGACACGGTGGTGGCATCCGCCGGTAACCGCACCCGCGAACTTGCCGATCCGACGGCGCATGCCGAAATGCTGGCCATCCGCGCGGCCTGCCAAACGCTCTCCAGCGAGCGGCTGACCGGCCACGACCTCTATGTGACGCTGGAACCCTGCGCCATGTGCGCCGGCGCCATTTCCTTCGCCAGGCTGCGCCGGCTCTATTTCGGCGCGGCCGACGAGAAGGGCGGCGCGGTGGTCAACGGCGTGCGCTTCTTCGCTTCGCCGACCTGCCACCATACGCCCGACATCTATCCGGGCATGGCCGAGGCCGATGCGGCGCTGCTGCTCAGGGAATTCTTTCGGGAAAGACGCGAAACGTAGAGCCTTCAGCTACCGAAGGCGGCGTTCCTACCAGGAGGGCAGCCAGTCGAAGAGCCCGCCGCTCTTGCCTTTGGCGGCCGCTTCCTTCTTGAGGCGGCGTTCCTTCTTGTATTCATCCTCGCCGAGTTCGCCCTGCGGCGCCGTGTCGGAGGCAGCTCGGTAGGCCAGAGGCGGCTCGCTCAGATATCTGCGAGTGTTGGGATCGCCCTGCTTTTGCTCTGCGGTGCGGCGCTGGATCTCCGCGGCGCGGCCCTTGTCTGAATCCTTCGGCGACCAGGCCGGCGGGTGGCTGGAGCCCGAATCCGCCAGCGCCTTCTTCACGGAAGCCGGATCGGTCTGCACGTCATCGACGATCCCCGATTGATAGGACGGGTCGTCCTGGTGGGCAGTGGCGTCGGCACGCAGACGGGCGCGGCGCTGCTCGGGCGATTCGGGCCAATCGGTGCTCGCCGTCTCGATGCTTTCCTGAGGCGGCGGCAGCACTTCCTTCTGCCCCGGCGCCGGCTTTACCAGCTCCGGACGCGGCCTGTAGTCGATCTGTTCCTTGTGCTTGGGCGTGATCGCGAAGGCGCCGGAAAGGTCTCCGGCAAGCTGCTCGCCAGCCGTCTTGTCGGTGCCGTAGGTCGGCGAGCCCATGCAGCCGGACAGAGCGAGGCCGGACGCGACAAGCGGCGCCAGCAGCGCAACGCGCACGGAAGTTCTGTCGATCATGCCAAAAAGTCCCACTCTAGACAGCCTCTCGATCGTCACCGGCCAAAGGCCCGGTCCCCATCGTCCACGCTCTTGCGACGGAATTCCGGCGACAATTTGTCTTCCGGAGTTTCGCGTGTTTATCTCAACCACTCGTTAAGGGCAACGCGCGGGCGGTTTTCGCCCACGCGGCATGGCATTTGTGCACCGGCTTATGAGCAGTCACAAACGTCCCAGAGCCTTGAGTTCATGCAGGACGGCGGCATCGCGGGCAGACACGTCGGGGAATTCCACGTCCTGCCCGACATCGGCGGTATAGCGCCATGAGCGCGCGCATTTGACCAAGCCGCGGTCCTCGGCCTTTTCGACCACCACCGCGACACCCTTGACGTCGTCGAGCGCAAAGGCGCCTTCCGGCGCCTTGCCGTGGGCGATGACGAGATCGCTGGTGATCGCCATTTCGGCCATGTCGACATCGGCGATCGCGGCTTCAAGCGTGGCATTGTCGAGGCTCACGACCGGCACGGCTTCCAGCGAGGCACCGATGACCTTCTGAGCGCGTGCGATCTCGAGCGCGCCGGTGACGACACGGCGGACCTGCCGCACCTTGCGCCATTTTTCCGCCAGTGCCTCGTTCTTCCAGTCGGCCGGAATCTCGGGGAACTGGTCGAGATGCAGCGAGACAGCATCCGGATGACGGTCGAGCCAGGCTTCTTCCGTGGTGAAGGGCAGCATCGGGGCCAGCCATTTCACCAGGCAGTCGAAGAGGTGGCGCACCACTTGCACCGAGGCCTTGCGCTTCACGCTGGCGGGTCCCTCGCAATAGAGCGCGTCCTTCCTGATGTCGAAATAGAAGGCCGACAGCTCGACCACCATGAAGTCGAGCAAAGTGCGGGTGATGCGTTTGAACTCGAACGCGTCGTAGCCCGAGCGCACGACCTCATCGAGCTCGGCCAGCCGATGCAGCATCAGCCGCTCCAGTTCCGGCATCTTGTCCAGCGGCACCTCCTCGCCATCGTCATGGGCGAGCGTGCCCAGCATCCAGCGGATGGTGTTGCGGAGCTTGCGGTAGGCGTCGATGTTGGTCTGCAGCACGTTCTTGCCGAGACGCTGGTCTTCCCAATAATCCGTCGTCACCACCCATAACCGCAGAATGTCGGCGCCGGACTGCTTGATGACGTCTTGCGGCACCACGGTGTTGCCGAGCGATTTCGACATCTTTCGCCCCTCCTCATCCATGGTGAAGCCATGGGTGACGACGGTGTCGTAAGGTGCCCTGCCCCTGGTGCCGCAGCTTTCGAGCAGCGAGGAGTGGAACCAGCCGCGATGCTGGTCGGAGCCTTCGAGATAGACGTCGGCCGGCCATTTCAGGTCCGGACGGTCTTCCAGCGTGAAGACATGCGTCGAGCCCGAATCGAACCAGACGTCGAGGATGTCCATCACCTGCTTCCATTTGGAGGCCTCGTGATTGCCGAGGAAACGCTCCTTGGCGCCGGCAGCGAACCAGGCGTCGGCGCCTTCCTGTTCGAAAGCATCCATGATGCGCTGGTTGACGGCTTCGTCCTTCAGCACGTTGCCATCCTCATCGGCAAAGACGGCGATCGGCACGCCCCAGGCGCGCTGGCGTGACAAGACCCAATCCGGGCGTTCCTCGATCATGGCGCGGATACGGTTCTGGCCGGCCGCCGGCACGAAGCGTGTGTCGTCGATCGCCTTCAGCGCACGGCTGCGCAACGTCGTGCCGTCGCCGAGGTCCTTGTCCATATAGACGAACCATTGCGGCGTGTTGCGGAAGATGATCGGCTTCTTCGACCGCCAGGAATGCGGGTAGGAATGCTTCAGCCGGCCGCGCGCGAACAGCGCGTTGCGCTTGATCAGTTCGTCGATGACCGCCTGATTGGCATTGCCCTTCTTGCCGTTATCGTCGATGACACGCGCGGCGCCACCTTCGCGATCCGGGCCAAAACCCGGCGCGTCCCTGGTGAAGAAGCCGGCATCATCTACAGTGAAGGGGATGGCAGGGTCGATGCCACGTGCGCGCAAATCCGATGCCGCATCCATCCAGGCATCAAAGTCCTCGCGGCCATGGCCCGGCGCGGTGTGGACGAAGCCGGTGCCGGCGTCGTCGGTGACATGATCGCCGGCCAGCATCGGCACGGCGAATTCGTAGCCGCCGCCGAGACCTTTGAAGGGATGTGAAAGTGTAAGGCTTCCAAGCTCTTCGACCGAAACGCTGCGAAGCCGATTCAAGGTGACCTTGGCCTTGGCCGAGGAGTCTTCGGCAAGCGCATCTGCAAAGATCAGCTTTTCACCGGGCTGTGGACCGAACGAATTTTCGGCTGCGGTAACTTCATAAAGGCCGTAGCCGATCCGTGACGAATAATTGACGGCACGGTTGCCGGGGATCGTCCACGGCGTTGTCGTCCAGATGACGACGTGGGCGTTGTCCAAAAGTGCAACGCTTTCCGGAACGCGCATGGACGGTGCAGCGTCTGATACAAAGTGCTCAACGCTCCAAAATCCTGACACAACTGGAAACTTCACCCAGATCGTGTCGGACTCATAGTCCTGGTATTCGATCTCGGCCTCGGCCAGTGCGGTGCGCTCGACGACGCTCCACATTACCGGCTTGGAGCCGCGATAGAGCTGGCCCGACATGGCGAACTTCAACAACTCCCCGGCAATGCGCGACTCCGAGTGGAAAGCCATTGTCGTATAGGGGTTCTTGAAATCGCCAACGACGCCGAGCCGCTGGAACTCGCCGCCCTGCACCGTGATCCAGTTCGCGGCGAAGTCGCGGCATTCCTTGCGGAACTCGTTGACCGGCACCTCGTCCTTGTTCTTGCCCTTGGCGCGGTACTGTTCCTCGATCTTCCATTCGATCGGCAGGCCGTGGCAGTCCCAGCCGGGCACGTAATTGGAGTCATAGCCGCGCATCTGGAACGAGCGGGTGATGACGTCCTTGAGGATCTTGTTCAGCGCGTGGCCGATATGGATGTTGCCGTTGGCGTAAGGCGGGCCGTCATGCAGCACGTATTTCTCGCGGCCTGCGGCCTCTTCGCGCAGCTTGCGGTAGAGATCCATGTCCTGCCAGCGCTTGACCAGCAGCGGTTCTTTTTCAGGCAAGCCGGCGCGCATCGGGAAATCCGTCTGCGGCAGATAAAGCGTCTTGGAATAGTCGATCGTTTCAACAGTGTCGGTCATTGGTCTGCCATATGCATTGCCCGGCGGGCGTAAAAGCTCGGGCGTGAACTATCATGATTGGAAAAGCGCGAGGGGGCGCGCAAAACTCCCGGCGGCTCCGGCGGCGCTCAGGCCGCCCGGAACACCGGGCCTGTAATTCGTATCGTCAGCGCGCGAACGCGTGAAAAGCTCGTCATTCCCGGGCTTTTAGCGGAGAAAGCCGTAGGAATAAAGCGTCTCTTGTTCGATTCACTTACATCGCGAAGTCGAAGCGATAGGTGGTCGAGACGCCGACCGTGAACTGGTTACGGTCGCCGCGCTCCTTGACCAGGCTGGAATCGGCGGCCGGGCCTATCAGGCGCGCATATTCGCCGAACAGGCTGGCGGTCATCGGGTCGGTGACCTTCCAGGTGATGGCGCCGCCGAGTCCGGTCGATTTCAGGCCGCCGCCAGGATGGTATTCGCTCAGGCCCGAGGCCACAGCCTCCTTGGCGTTGACGCCATAATAGGAGTCGAAATAGCTCGATGAGGCAAAGGACACGCGCGGGCCTCCCGAAATCCTGACCGTCGGCGTGATATCGTAGAAGGCATCGGCGGCAATGTCGGCGACAAAGCCATTATGGGCACGAATGCCGTGGCGCAATTCGGCGCGGGCGCGCAACCAATCCGTCGGGTAGAATTCGAAGAAGCCGCCGACCTCACCGCCCCAGCGCACCGGGCCGAGGCCCTTGAGTTCATCCTTGCTGTCGCGTGAAAACAGGAACTTTCCGGTCAGGCCGGCGCGGACGCCGCCATCGTCGACCAGCGCCAGCGAGATGTTGTCGTTGCGCGAGGTAAAGCGCGCGGCCGGGCCGGCCTTGCCCAGCGAGATGATCGGCGATGCGCTGAGCAGATAGCTGTTGGAGCCCTCGAATTTCGGCGCGACCATGCCGGTGGCGCCAAGCGTCAGGTACCAGTCGCCGGACATCCAGCCGAAGGCACCCTCGCCCGCATTGGCGGTGGACAAAGTGAGCAGCGCCGAGGCGAGAAACAGCGGAATCGTCCAGACAATACGCATCATCACCCCATACGCGAAACAAAACGGAGAGAACACCCGGCAGCCAAAGCCATGGCGCCGGTTCGGTAAAATTTGACTTAAAATCTACAGCAGTGGCGGCAACTGCGACCCTGTTTTTGCGCTGTGGCCCATTTGAACAGGGCGCCGCCGGGCCTGTCACGAGTTGACAGAAATAGCGAGGTTGCCTAAATTCGCGTTAGTGCAGACTAACATGAACAGATGGACAGCGCTTGGCGACCCGACTAGGCGGACGATCTTCGAACTGCTGGTCGAACAACCCTGTTCGGTCGGGGAATTGGCTCGTGCGCTTCCTGTCACCCGGCCGGCGGTCTCGCAGCACCTGAAGGTGCTCAAGGACGCCGGCCTCGTGGCCAACACACGGCTAGGCAAGCAACGCATCTACCGGGTCGAACCGGAAGGCTTGGCCAGCCTGCGCGCCGAACTCGACCGGTTCTGGAGCAAGACCTTGGCGGCCTACAAAGTGGTCGTCGAACAGCCCTTGAAGGAGCAGGAATGAGCACACATCAACCGCCCGTGAGGCACTCCATCCTTGTCGAGGCTCCGATCGCACATGCCTTCAAGGTCTTCACCGAGCACTTCGGCAGTTTCAAACCCAAAGAGCATAACCTGCTTGCGGTGCCGATCGCGGAGACGATCCTCGAACCCCGCGTTGGCGGTCACGTCTACGACCGCGGTGTGGATGGCAGCGAGTGCCGCTGGGCACGGGTGCTGGCCTACGAGCCGCCGAACCGACTGCTTCTGAGTTGGGATATCAGCCCTCAATGGCAGATCGAGACCAATCCGGACAGGACCAGCGAGTGGGAAGTCCGGTTTACGGCGGAGGCGGATAGCCGGACCCGCGTCGAGATCGAGCATCGCAATCTCGAACGTCATGGCGAAGGCTGGGAAGGCGTGCGCTTTGGGGTCGACGGCGATCAAGGCTGGCCGCTGTATCTCAGGCGATTCCAAGATCTTTTTGCCGGCAAAGTGACCTGAAGGAGCACAATTATGGAACCCTATTGGCTAAGCATCCTCGGTGTACTGATCCTCTGTCTTTTGTCAGTCGCACTGGCGGTTTACTCGGGTTCGTCCAAGGGATTTGCCGGAGCGCTTTCCGGTCCGGTGATCCCGGCCGACGACGCCAATCTCCTCTACAGGATCGACCGCGTGCATATGAACTCGGTCGAGGCGCTGGCGCCTTTTGTCGTCCCGGCGGTGCTGGCCATGATGGTTGGCGTTGGGTCGGCCACGTTGGCGACCATTGTCTGGGTTCATGTGGCGATACGCCTGCTTCACCTGGGGGTTTACCTACGCGGCGGCAAAGCCGCCAAGGGTGGCAGTGTCAGAACGATCGTCTACGTCTCTGGAGCGATCGTCACGCTTGTCCTCGTCCTTGTGACTGGGTGGGCTGCCATAAATTGACACGTACGCGCGAACCTCAAGCCACCGACGCTTTGTTTGTTTGCTAGCCGTCGCCATCGGCTGGACGTCCGCTACAGCCGGGGCTAACCTCCCGGCAAGGTGCCAGGCGATTTCGAGGAGATGCAGCCATGACGTTGCACGGTGATACCCTGAAAGATGCGATCGGCCGGACACGGGACAAATGGGGGTGGTTCGTCGCGCTCGGCGTGCTGCTGCTCATCTTCGGCGGCATTGCCTTCGGCAATCTGTTCATCGCCACCGTCGCCTCGGTCTATGTCGTGGGCTGGCTGATGCTGATGGCCGGCATCATCGAGATCGTGCATGCCTTCGGCGTGAAGACCTGGAGTCGCTTCTTCTATTGGCTGCTCAGCGGCCTACTTTATGCCGTTGCCGGTTTCTTTGCCTTCGACAATCCGCTTCTGGCCTCGACGGTGCTGACCTTGCTGCTGGCGGTGGCGCTGGTCGCTTCAGGCGCGCTCAGGGCCTGGGTCGGCTATAGCCACCGACCGGAAAAGGGCTGGGGCTGGTGGGTCGTCGCGGCGGGCCTGATCAGCGTGCTGGCGGGGCTGACCATCGCCATGGGCTGGCCGGTCAACAGCCTGTGGGTGCTCGGCCTTTTCCTGGCCATCGACCTGATCTTCCAGGGCTGGAGCTTCATCGCTCTCGGACTGGCGTTGAAGAAGTAGGGGCTTGAAGAGGTAAGCGGCCGGAAGGCTCAAAAAGCGATGGCGCCGTCCAGATCCGAAAGCGGCCTGACGCCGGCCAGCAGCGCGCGCGCCTCCGCCTCGTCGCGCTTCATTTGTGCCACCAGCCCATCGAGCCCATCGAACTTCACCTCGGGACGCAAAAAGCCGAAGAGCGATACGTCGCAGATCTCGCCATAGAGATCGCCGGCAAAGTCGAAGACGAAGGTTTCGAGCAGCGGCGCGCCATTGTCGTCGACAGTCGGGCGACGCCCGAAGCTGGCGACACCATCATAGAGCGTGCCGTCGGCGCGGCGAAAGCGGACGGCATAAATCCCTTCCTTCAGAGTCGTTTCCGGCGAAAGCCTCATGTTGGCTGTCGGGAAGCCGAGCGTGCGGCCGAGCTGCTGGCCGCCGATCACTTCGCTTTGGACGGTGAAGCGGTAGCCGAGCAGGCCTGCGGCCTCGGCGACCTCTCCCTCGCAGAGCAGCTTGCGGATACGGCTCGACGACACCACCTCGGCGCCCTCGTCGCGAAAGGCGTCGACCAGGGTGACGCCGAAACCATGGCGCTCGCCTGCCGCCATCAGAAACGCAGGACCGCCCTGCCGGTCCTTGCCGAAGTGAAAATCGAAGCCGGTGACGGCATGGGTGATGCCGAGGTTCGTCTCCAGCACATCGGTCACGAAAGCCTCGGCCGACAGGCCGGCAAAGGCGCGCGTGAACGGCTGTTCGACGAGTGCGGCAAAGCCCAGATGCGACAGCAGCCGCGCCTTCATCGGCGGCGGCGTCAATACGAACAGCGGCATATCGGGCCTGAACACCTTGCGCGGATGCGGGTCGAAGGTCAGCACTAGCGCCGGCACGCCGCGCCGCCCGGCTTCGGCAAGCGCGCGATCGAGCACCGCCTGGTGGCCGCGATGGACGCCGTCGAAATTGCCGATCGCCACCACGCCGCCGCGCAAATGCGGCGGCAGCGGCGCGGTTGCTGAAATGTGTTCGAAAGCTGCGCTCATGCAGCAACCCTACCGCAGTCTCGGAATGACGGCGACCGGCCGGTAGCCGTGCTTTTGCAGAAAGGCTGCAAGCCTGGCGGGGTCCGGCTGCATGGGATCGCCATAGTCGCGCGCGTGAATGCCGCCCGAGACGTAAAGCACGTCGATGCCGTTGTCGGCGGCGCCCTTGACGTCGGTCATCATGCCGTCGCCGATGGCCAGCACCTCGGTGCGCGCGACGTCTCGGCCGAGAAGCACGGCGACCTCCCGCAGCGCTACGTCATAGACCGGCGCATAAGGTTTTCCGGCGATCAGCGTGCGGCCGCCAAGCTGGGCATAGTCGCGCGCCAAGGCGCCGGCGCACCAGATCATGCGCTCGCCGCGTTCGACCACGATGTCGGGATTGGCGCAGATGAAAGGCAGGTTCCTGGCGCGCAGCCGGCGCAGCAGATCGGCGTAATCCTCAGGCGTTTCCACCTCGTCGTCGAACAGCCCGGTGCAGACCGCGCCGGAGGCCTCGAACTCCTCGACGAGCTCGACGTCCAGACCGTCATAGAGGGTGAAATCGCGGTCGGCGCCGATATGGAAGATTTTTCGTGGGCCTTCGGCGATAAGGTCGCGGGTCACATCGCCTGAGGTCACGACGCGGTCGTAGGCGACGGCGGGAACGCCGATCGCATTCATCTGCGCCACCACATCGGCATTGCGGCGCGGCGAGTTGGTGATCAGGACGACCGGGACCTTCGCCGCACGCGCGGCGGCAAGCGCTTCGGCAGCCGCCGGAAAATGCCATTCGCCATTGTGGATCACGCCCCAGACATCGCACAGGATGGCCGAGTAGGCGCCCGACAAATCCGCGAGCGAGCCGATGATATCAGGCGAATCCGCCATGCCGTTTACCTGCTGTGACGATCATTGCGAGAGCTGCAGCCGACGGTCCGCCGCAACCGGCCCCGCATTAACCGAAGCGTTTCATCCTGTCACCAGCTTTTCGGCACTTGCCAGGCTGTTGCGCAACGGGCTGATCGAAGGTTGCACAGGCAGGAACCACCCTTCTCCGAGCTTCGGTCTATCGAAACAATGTCGCACCGCTGATCACCAGGGCCGAGTGGTTAACGAGCCTTGAAAAGATGGGCCTATGTTGAACGCATTTCAGCAACCTGAAATTTAACGATTTTGTGGGCATCTTCGGACCGATATTGGGGTCCTGGCAGGGGTGCTGAAGGCATGATCCGCAGATTTCTGAACGACAGACGCGGCAACTATGCCTTGATGACAGTGATCACCATGGTGCCCTTGATGGGCGCGCTGGCGCTTGCCATCGACTACACCGATCTCTTGCGCCAAAAGCAGAACATGCTGAACGCGCTGGATGCCGCCGGGATTGCCACGGCACAGCAGATCGTCACCGGGGCGACCGACACGGCAGTCAAGGCCTATGCGAAGGATTTCTTCGAAGCCAATCTCGGCCGCGTCAAAGCAGCCAATACGGCCCTGACGGTGACGCTTCCCAACAACAACGCAGGTGGTGGCACGCTGAAGCTGTGCGCCGAATTGACGTACCACCCCTATTTCCTGCCGGCAGCGGCCATGATGATCGGAAGAACCGCCGCCGACGTCACAACATCGGCATGCTCGGAGATCCGCCTCAAAAACACGCTGGAAGTGTCTCTCGTGCTCGACAATTCCGGCTCTATGAGCATCAACGGCTCCGGCACCGGCCAGCCGCGAATAGATTTGCTCAAGAAGGCCGCGACCGAGCTTGTCAATACAATGGCGCTCCAGGCCGCACAAATGAAGCAGGTGACCAAGCCGGTGCAGTTCTCGCTGGTCCCGTTTTCTGCGTCGGTCAATGTCGGAGCTCCGATCCCCCCGGCTCCATTGCCGACGTGGCTGGACACGACCGGCATTTCCCCGATCCATCATCAGAACTTCGATTGGTCGACGATGACAGCGGCGGCAAATGCCACCAAATGGATCGAAAAAGTAGGCAGCGTTTACTACCAGCGCGGCACGGGCTGGGGCACAGACAAAGACAAGGAGATGACGCGTTTCACCCTCTATCAGGACATGATGGCAACGACCTGTACGAAGAAAAACTCGAACGGCACTTGCAAGACCTCCGTCGTCGCCAAATACGAAGCCTGGAAGGGCTGCGTGGAGGCGAGGCCGTATCCCTATAATGACGACGACACGTCGCCGACCACTGGGACGCCCGCCACCATGTTCGTGCCGATGTTCGCGCCGGACGAAGCTGGCAATTTCTGGACCGACACAACTCGCACCAGCACATCGACGTGGGGTTACGCCAACAATTGGTGGATCGATTATTCCGACACGCTGACTGTCCCCAAACGCCAGGCGGATATGCGCAAGTATTTTCTGACAAAGCCCTGGGACGCAGCAGCCGCTGCGGCCGATGATGGACCCAATTCGGCATGCACGACCGCCGCGATCACGCCGTTGCAGGACATAACCACCACCGATGGCAAGAAAATCCTGACGGATGCCATCAATGCCATGGCCCCGACGGGCAACACCAACGTGCCGGAAGGGCTGGCCTGGGGCTGGCGGACGGTGTCGAGCAACGAGCCTTTTACGCAAGGCCGGCCGAACACCGAAAGAGGCAACGACAAAGTGGTCATCGTCCTGACCGACGGCGCAAACACCTATAGCATCGGCCCCAGCAACGACATGACCAGCAACTACGCCAAGAATGGATCGACCTACGCCGCCTATGGCTACACCGGCCCTAATTTTCCGAAGCCAGTGGAGCCTGCGACCCGCCTGTTCGTCAACACGACCGTCGCCAAGACAACCTATACGGCGACCAACTACACGGCCGCGCTTGACGAGCAGATGCAAACCCTTTGCGCCAATGCGAAGAATTCGAACATTCTCTTGATGACCGTCTCGCTCGACCTTGTTAGTTCCAAGCCGGCGGAAAAGACTGCCATAGATTCGCTCAAGAAATGCTCCTCGGATTCGCGCTTCCGCAAGGATCCGACCGACCCGAGCAAACCGGCGAAGCTGTACTGGAACGCGACCGGCGCCACCTTGTCGCAAAGTTTCAAGGAAATCGCCGACGAACTGTCGAACCTGCGCATCGTCAGCTGATCGGCGCGATCTTTCGAACAAGGCGCTCCGCCTCGGCGGGGCGTTTTGCGTTCGGCAGCTGGCGCATTTGGTTAGCGCCTGGTGAAGCGCTATCCGCGCAATCGAGCAGTTTCCCAAACCCGTCCTTCAACGTTTTGTGAAACTGTGGCGGCATTGAAGAATCCGCAGGCGGGGCCGCTTACATCACATGCGTGAACTCTGGCGCACATTCCGGCGTGACTTCTGGCGTGACCGCCGCGGCAATTACGCTCTGATGACCGTTGTGGCGATGGTGCCACTGATGGGCGGCGTGGCCATGGCCGTCGACTACACCGGCGTGGTCAGCGAGAAGCAGAGGGTGGTCAACGCGCTCGACGCCGCCAACTTCGCCACCGCGCGCCGGCTGGTGGAAGGCGCCACCGACGACCAGTTGCGGGCCTATGCGCTCGACTTCTTCAAGGCAAACCTCAACGACGTCGATCCCGCCGACACGACGCTCAGCGTTACGCTGCCCAGCAGCACGACCGGCGGCGGCATCGTCAAGCTGTGCGCCAGCCTGGTCTACAAGCCCTATTTCCTGCCGGCAGCGGCGATGCTGATCGGCAGGACGTCGGAAAACGTCACCTACTCCGTGTGTTCGCAAGTCCGGCTGAAGAACACGCTGGAAGTGGCCATGGTGCTCGACAATTCGGGGTCGATGTCGAACACGGGCACGGGTGCCGGACAAAAGCGCATCGACCTTCTCAAGCAAGCCGCCAAGCAGCTCGTCGACACGCTTGCCTTGCAGGCCGCGATGATCAAGCAGATCGACAAGCCGGTCCAGTTCAGCCTTGTGCCGTTCGCCGCCTCGGTCAATGTCGGCGCCAGCAACGACAACGCGTCGTGGATCGACGCCTACGGGCTGTCGCCCATCCACAATGAGAATTTCGCCTGGTCCACGCTTAACGCAGCCGACAAATATGCCCAGAAGATCGGCGGCATCTGGTACAAGAAAGGCACTGGCTGGGGTGAGCAGGAGGGGCAGATGCTGACCCGCTTCTCGCTCTACCGCGACATGAAGGTGGTCACCAGCCACGAGCGCATCGTCGGCAGCAAACGCGTGGTCTGCGACAAATATCGCGCCAATCATACATGCTCGGACAGCCACAACGAATACGACTACAACGACACATACGGACCGTTCGCCAGCTGGCAGGGCTGCGTCGAAGTGCGGCCCTATCCCTATAATGTCAACGACGCGCCGGCCTCCGGCGGACCAAACAACACCGGCACCGGCGTCGGCGATCCCGCGACCATGTTCGTGCCGATGTTTGCGCCGGATGAGCCCGGCAATCATTGGTACATAACGCAGGACCCCGACGAGGTGGCCCCCAAGACCTATGGCGCAGCCAACAGCTGGTGGAACGACGATCCGGCGAGCACCACCGGCAAGACCAGGCAGTCCAACATGGCCAAGTATTTCCAGCCACGGCCGATCAATGCTCCGGTGCTGGGGACGGGTGCAGGTCCGAATTACAGCTGCACCACCACGCCGATCACACCGCTGACCGACGTCGCCAACGCCGCCGGGCTGACCAAGATCAAGGCAGCAATCGACCTGATGGCGCCCAACGGCAACACCAATGTGCCGGAAGGCATGGCCTGGGGCTGGCGCACCGTCTCCAGCACGGAGCCTTTCACAGGAGGACGTCCTGAGACGGAACGCGGCAACGACAAGGTGGTCATCGTGCTCACCGACGGCGAGAACACCTATTCGACGGTGAGTTCCGACCCCGCCGGCAACAAGTCGACCTATGCCGGCTATGGCTATACCGGCGTCGGCTACAACGGCACTGCGGTCACCCGCCTGTTCGGCGGCACATCGAGCGCCATCGGCCAGCTCAACTATTCGTCGAGCAACTACACCGCCGCGCTCAACGAGCAGATGGCGACGCTGTGCAACAACGCCAAGGCGGCCAACATCATGGTAATGACGGTGGCGCTCGATATGTCGACGACCGACGCCGGCGACAAGAGCGCGATGGAGGCACTGAAGACGTGCTCGTCGGACTCGCGCTTCCGCAAGGATCCGACCAACCCGAGCAAGCCTGCAAAACTGTTCTGGAACGCGACCGGCGCCACGCTGTCCGACAATTTCAAGGAAATCGCCAACGAGCTCTCGAACCTGCGCGTGGTGAGCTGAGGGTTGAAGCTGCTGATCTTCCCCACCTTGCGGGGGAAATTGGCGGCTTCGCCGCTTTCGTCATTTTCGACGCTGGCGCAAAGGCTCCGGCCATCATGCTCTTGCGGTGAGTCAAAACGCGTGATGGGTATCGTCACCGCTTCCCGGAGATCGCTCGTGCCCGAAACCGCCAACCATCTCGCCTTCGCGCTGGTCTGCCTCGGCATGGTGCTGACGCCCGGGCCGAACATGATCTACCTGATCTCGCGCTCGCTGTCGCAAGGCCCCAAGGCCGGGCTGATCTCGCTCGGCGGCGTGGCGGTCGGCTTTCTGTTCTATGTCGTATCGGCTGCACTGGGCATCACCGCGCTGCTGCTTGCCGTGCCGTTTGCCTACGACGCACTGCGCATTGCCGGCGCGCTCTATCTGCTATGGCTCGCCTGGCAAGCGGTGCGGCCCGGCGGGCGCTCACCATTCCAGGTGCGCGAACTGCCGAAGGACAGGCCGCGCAAGCTGTTCGCCATGGGTCTAATGACCAATCTCCTCAATCCCAAGGTGGCGGTGCTTTATCTGTCGCTGCTGCCGCAGTTCATCTCGCTGGGCAACGGCCATGTGCTGTCGCAGCTTCTGGTGCTCGGCGCCACGCAGATCTCGATCAGCCTGACCGTCAATGCCATCATCGCGGTAACGGCCGGTTCGATCGCCACCTTTCTTGCCGGACGGCCGCTATGGATGGTCATCCAGCGCTGGATGATGGGCACGGTGCTTGCCGCGCTGGCGCTTAAAATGGCGACCGACGCGCAACGCTGATCGGACGCAGCGCGCCGAGACTACATCGGCCGCCGACCTTCCCATTCGAATCGGCCGGCCGAACCTGCACGGAGGCCAGCGATTGAGATTTTCGCAGCCCTGCCCGGCAAAAGCCATGATCGCCGCTAAGTCAGGCAGGCATGACAATGATCTGCACCACCAATCATCCGCTCGCGCAAACCCGCTCTGGCGAAGCAAGTCCAAAATCAAACAGGCGCCTACTGCTGATCGGCCTTGCAGCCATGGCTGGCCTCGCTGCTTGCAGCACGGTCTCGGTGCCGACCGGCGAAGGCGCCGGTGTGTCGTCCTCGGCCACCGCGGCGCTGGCCGGCATCCGAGCTTCGGCCGGACTGCCGGCGCTGGTGCCGGACGCCCAGCTCGAGCAGGCCGCTCTGCAGCAGGCCGGCTATATGGCCTCGCGCGAACGCATGAGCCACACGACCGGCTGGGGCAAGGATTTCGCGTCGCGGATGAAAGACAATGGCGTGCGGGGCGCTGCTGCCGAGAACATCGCCGAGGGCCGCTTCGACCAGCAGAAGCTGTTCGACATCTGGATGCATTCGGCCGGCCACCGCCGCAACATGCTCGATCCGGATTTCAGCCGCTTCGGCCTCGCCTATGTACGCGACGGGCGCGACAGCGCCATCCGCTACTGGAGCCTGGTGCTCGGAAAATAGCAGCCAGCGGTCACGGCGCGACCCAGCCGTCAGCCTTTCGCGATCAGCTCGCCGATATCCCCAGGCGACAGGGGTTTGCTGAAATAATTGCCCTGCACCTCGTCACAATTGTTCTTGCGCAGGAAGGCGACCTGGTCTTCCGTTTCGACACCTTCGGCCAGCACCCGAAGGTTCAACTTCTGCCCCAGGGAAATCACGGCGCCAGTGACCGCCTGATCGTTCTCGTCGGTCGCGAGATCGTTGATGAAGGACTTGTCGATCTTCAGCCGCGCCACCGGAAACGTCTTGAGGGCGCTGAGACTGGAATAGCCTGTTCCGAAATCGTCGATCGATATCTGCACGCCGAGCTTTTGCAGTCCGTTCATCGTTGCGACCGCCAGCTCGAAATCCTGCATGATCAGGCTTTCCGTCACTTCGAGCTCGAGATACCTCGCCTCCAGGCCGCTTTCCTTCAACGCGTTGACGACGCGGTCGATCAGGTTCTTCTCCCGGAACTGCCGCGCCGACACGTTGACGCAGACGGTTACGGGCGACAGACCGGCGCGCTGCCAGGCTTTGTTCTGCCGGCAGGCTTCGTGCAGGATCCAGTCGCCGAGCGGCACGATCAGCCCGGTCTCCTCGGCGGTCGGGATGAACATCGCCGGCGAAACCAGGCCTCGCGTCGGGTGGTTCCAGCGCACCAGCGCTTCGACGGCGAAAACCTGCCCCGATCGCAGATCCACCTGTGGCTGATAGTGCAGAGCGAATTCCGACCGGGCGAGCGCGTTTCGCAATTCCTCCTGAAGCAGGAATTTTTCATGTGCAGTTGAGTTGAACTCCGGGGCATAGAACTGGAAATTGTCGCGGCCGAATTCCTTGGCGCGATACATGGCGGCGTCGGCATTGGCCAACAGCGTATCCGGGCTGGTCCCGTCCTTCGGGTAATTTGCGATGCCGATGCTGGCCGTCGTTCTCAGCCGATGCTCTCCGACAAGAACCGGTTCCGCGATCGCATCCCTGATCGTCTGCAGGGTTTCCGAGACCACATCGACATTGGTGGTTTGGTCGAACAGGACGATGACAAATTCGTCGCCGCCAAGCCGCACGACGGTGTCGGTGGCCTTCACGCATCCAACCAAACGGCTGGCGACGGTCTTGAGGAGTTCGTCGCCGGCATTGTGGCCAAACGTATCGTTCACCAGTTTGAAATTGTCGAGATCGATGAACACCACCGTCATCCAGCGATTGTATCGCTGCGCGTAGAGGACCGCCTGGGAAAGCCGATCCTCCAGCAAAGCGCGATTGGGCAGGCCGGTCAGCGCATCATGGTTGGCCATGAAGTGGATCTGGTCTTCCGCCAATTTGCGCTCGATCGCGATGCCGGCAATGTGTGTGGTGAATTCGATCAGGCGGGTCTCGGCATGGGTGGGTTCGCGCACGGTCATCGAATACATGGCAAAGGCGCCCAACACGACGCCCCGATGCGACAGGATCGGGGTTGACCAGCACGAACGATAGCCATGGGGTGCCGCCAGTTCGCGGTAATCGTCCCAAAGCGGATCCTGCAGAATATCGGTAACAATGACCGGTTCCCGCCGGTAGATGGCGGTTCCGCAGGATCCCACCTTGGGACCGATGGCCGCCCCATCGATGGCGCTCGTATAGGCTTTCGCCAGGCCCGGCGCCGCACCGTGACGCAAATGAATGCCGTCCTTGTCGAGCAGCAGGACGGAACCGAATATCCCCTCCAACTGAGCCTCGACGAAGCGCATGAGGCGGTCGAGCACGTCCTCCAGCGGCGCGCTCGTGGCAATCATTTCGAGGATCTGCGCCTGCCCGCTGCGAAGGACATCCGCCTGTTTGCGGGCGGTGATGTCGTGGGCGATGCCAACCAGGCCGAAGATTTCATTTTGGCGATTGCGCAACGGCACCTTCGTCGACGAAAGCCATTTGTCGTTCCCCGACGCATCGACGACGAACTCTTCCGCATCGATCATCGGTTGTCCGCTCTTGAGCAGGCGCTGCTCGACCAGGCGAAATTTCCGCGCAACTTCCGGGGGGTGGAGATCAAAATCGGTCAAACCGATCATGTCGCTGGTCTTGTTGCGCCCACTATCGGTCGCAAGGGCGCTGTTGACCACGACGAAACGGCTTTGCGTATCCTTGACCCAGAGATAATCGGGCACCCAGTCGATCAGCGCCTGCAGCGAAATGCGCTCGTCGACGATCTGCCGATTGGCGAGGAGTTCAGTGATGTCCTCATGCGTGGCGATCCAACTGCCATCGGGCATCGGCTGGTTACGGATCTGGATTGTGCGACCATCGACAAGTTTGGCGGTCCAGAGCCGCGAAGCCTTGCCCGAATTGATCGAGCGAGCCGTCGCGAGATAGGTGTCGGCGGCCGTCGCCGCCGTGCCGGCGGCGACGCGGCGCTCGACGATTTCGCTCAGTGTCACGCCAGGCCGCAATTCCTCGGGCGCTATGCGGTAGATTTCCGCATAGCGCCGGTTGCTCAGGATCAACCGTTCATCCGCATCGAAAAGGCAGATGCCTTGCGAAATATTCTCGATCGCAGTCTCGAAGCGCAGGGTCTGCCCTTCGAGAGCCGCAATGGTCGTGCGAAGTTCTCCCTCGAGCGTGTCGTAGGAGACGTCAGCCAGTCTTGCCAACGCGGCTAGGCCCACCGGCGCGCGCGTCGCGGCGGATCTTCTGGATGACTTCGTGACCAAACAGACCTCCTCCGGCTTGGCGCCTGAAACTAGAAAGGGCCTCTCTCCTGCGAACTGAAAGTCGACTGACAATGTTACAGATGTGCTAATTCAAGATGAACTGTAACGGAATTGGAGGCGTCAGCAACCGGATACCGAAGGCGGAAATCTCATTTCAAATCAACTTCCAAGGGGCCATTATCGATATTCTCTTGCGCATAAGGGTTTTGACGATAATCTGAGCAGCGGCCACGTTCTTGCACCCCAGATCATTAGGGCTAAACCGACTTGCTGCCAGCGCTACAGTGCCCGCCTCAATCCATATGCGCGGCAGGCGTGGCGGCGCCGGCCGGAGCGGTCTTCGGCTTGCGCAGCAGGAAGACAAACGGAATGGCAACCAGCGTCATCACCATCAGTAGTTTGAAGTCGTTGACATAGGAGATCATCATCGCCTGGATGTTGACCATGCGGTCCACCTGCGAAAGTGCCGTCGGATCGCCGCCTGCTGCCGCCGGCGAGAGCGCCCACAAATTGGAGTTGAATGGGTTGATGAAGGCCGACAATTCGGTGTGATTGACCTGCGTGTTGCGCACCATGAGAACCGTCACCACCGACACGCCGATCGACGAACCGAGATTTCGAACCAGGCTGAACAGGGCCGTGGCGTCGGTGCGGAAGCGCACGTCCAGCGTGGCGAAGGCCACCGTGGACAGCGGCACGAACACCATGCCCATGCCCAGGCCCTGGATGACGCCGGAGCTGAGGATCAGCCAATTGTCCATCTGCGGCGTGAAGGAGGACATGGTGTAGAGCGACTGCGCGGTGAGCAGAAACCCGATGACGACGAGGATGCGGGCGTCGATCCTGCTCATGAGCCGTCCAACGACAAGCATCGAAATCATCGTGCCGACACCGCGCGGCCCCAGGACGACGCCGATGGTGACGGTCGGATAGCCGAAGATGGTCGACAGCATCGGCGGCAGCAGCGACATCGAGGCCAGGATCAGCACGCCCATGACGAAGATGAAAGCCAGACCGGTGACGAAATTGCGGTCGAGGAAGATCTTGGGGTCGATGAAAGGACGTTCCGCCGTCAGTGTATGGATGATGAAAACCCAGAAGCCGGTGATCGAAAGAGCAAGCTCGATCCAGATTTCGACCGAGGAAAACCAGTCGACCTCGCCGCCGCGGTCGAGCAGCAGCTGCAGCGCGCCGACGCCGAGCGAAATCATGGCGAAACCGAAGAAATCGAAGCTGCGGATCCGCCGGGCAACGACCGGCAAATAGGCTGCCATGCCGAGGAAGGCGATGATGCCGACCGGCAAATTGATGAAGAACACCCAGCGCCAGTTGAAATTCTCGGTCAGCCAACCGCCCAGCGTCGGACCCAGGATCGGCCCCAGCATGATGCCGGCGCCCCAGATGGCCATCGCCTGGCCGTGGCGTTCCCTGGGGTTGATGTCGAGCAGGAAGGTCTGCGACAGCGGCACGATGGCTGCGCCGAACACGCCCTGCATCAGCCGGAAGAACACAATGCTCTCCAGGCTCCAGGCAATGCCGCACAGCATCGAGAACACGGTGAAGCCGACAACCGCCGCCAGGAACAGTTCCTTGCGGCCGAAGCGGTCGGCCAGCCAGCCGGTCACCGGCGTCATGATCGCGGCGGCAACGATGTAGGAGGTCAACACCCAGTTGATGTTGTCGGGCGACGCGCCGAGGTCGCCGGTCATGGTCGGCAGCGCGACATTGGCGATCGTGGTGTCGAGCGCCTGCATGACCGTCGCCAGCATCAGCGCCACGGTGATCAGGCCGCGATGCGGCACTTCCTTGAAAGGTTCTGGTGTGGTCATGATGCGGAACTTCCGACAGGTAACAAAAACGTGTACATTAGGTTTCCGGGCGGCGAGGCCTTCTCTGGTGAAGAGACCCTCATCGCGGTGGGACGCGATCTATCGATGTGGGGGTTACATCGATCGAAGGTCTCGACACATCAGGCGCTTGCCGCCCGGAAATCCAAGGTCCGAAGGATGGGCGCCGAGATGGTCCAGGTTCTGGGCAGGCCGCGATGCGGCCCGGTCCAATCCACCCCTCGTTCAACCTGCCGTCGGGCCGATCCTGTCATCTCAACTTCACCTCGCCTGCGGCGGGCGTTCTGCCGGGCCGTGATCCTGCTTTTCGAGATCACGGTCCATTCACAGTCTATTGCGCTTCGCCTGCGGTGGCGTGGCCGAAGATAGCGGGGAACCCGCGAGCAACGCCGGTATCCACCGTAACCGAGGCGCTCATGCCGGTGCGCAGCGCCATTTTGGCGTCGGCATCGGTCAGCTCCAGGCGCACCGGAATGCGCTGCGTGACCTTGACCCAGTTGCCGGTGGCGTTTTGAGCAGGCAACAGCGAAAACTCCGCGCCGGTGCCGGCGCCGATCGCCTTGACGGTGGCCTCGAAAGTTCTGCCCGGATAGGTGTCGACGACGATCTCGGCCTTCTGGCCAGGCTTCATGTGGGTAAGCTGGGTTTCCTTGAAATTGGCATCGATCCAGGTGTCGCCGGTCTCGACCAACGCAAACAGCGGCGTGCCGGAACCGACATACTGGCCGATCTTGAACGAGGAGGCCTGGCTGATGACGCCGTCGGCCGGCGCCTTGACCGTGGTCTGCGCCAGATCGTAGGCGGCCTTGTCGCGCGCGGCGAGTGCGGCCATCACCGTCGGATGCTTGTCGGTCTCGATATCGGGATTGCCGGCGAGAGCCGCCTTGGCGCTGATGATGCCTTGCTCGGCAACGGCCAGTTGCTGCCTGGCTTTGTCGAGATCGTTCTTGGCCTCGTCCAGCGACGATTTGGCGTTGATGCCCTTCTGGGCAAGGTCGGCGGCGCGGTCATACTGCGACTGCGCGTAGTCGACCTGGCTGGCATCGGACTTTTCCTGCGCCAGCGCCTGGCTGTAGGCGGCGCGCAGCTGTTCGATACCGACGCGTGCGACTGCGACCGCCGCGTCGGCCTGGGCTAACGCGATCCGGTAGGGCTCGGGGTCGACGGCAAACAGCACATCGCCCTGCTTGACCTGCTGATTGTCCGAGATGCCGACCTGAACGATGCGGCCGGCGGTGTCCGAGGCGATCGACACCTTGGCCTGCTGCAAATTGGCGTTCTCGGTTTCCTGATAGCGGCCGCCGGTCACCCAGACATAACCGCCACCAATGGCCAGCGCGGCCGGCAGGGCGACCATCAGCAGCAAGCGGCCGAGGCGGCGCTTCTTGACCGGAGCCGGAGCGGGTTGAACCGGGGGAGCCACCGCGACAGGTGCCGCGGCCGGCTGTGCAGGCGCTTCGGCGGCCGGCTTTGCCGGCGTCTCGATCTTGGTTACATTCTCGTCCAGCTTGGCTGCCACGTTCATGCTGCTGCCCCTTCCGTACTCTTCAAGGACGACGTCTCGCCGTCCGCCAGGTTTTGCACGATGGTGTCCAGCGCCCGGATAAGGACGCGGCGGTCGTCCGGCGAAACGCCGACCAGCGATTCCTCATAAACTTCGCCAGCAAGGCTTTTGACCTCGGCATAGGCCGCGTTCGCCTTGGCTGTCGGGAAGATCATACGCACGCGCCGGTCAGTTGCGTCGGAGCGCCGCTCGATCCAGCCGCCCTCCTCCATCCGGTCGACGAGGCGTGAAACGCTGATCGGCTCGATTTCGAGAAGTTCGGCGAGGCGAGCCTGGGCGACGCCCGCCTCCTTGGCAACGCGAACCAGAAGCCGCCATTGTGCCGAGGAAAGGCCAAGTCCGCTGGCGCGCGCCTCGAAGCGCTTGCGCATAAGGCGCTGCACGTCGTGGATCAAAAAGCCCAATCTATCTATGCCGTCGGAAACCATGAGCGGTATATATTATAAGCGTGCTTACCATTCAAGGCGCCGCATTGCACCAGAGCCGAAAAAGAGGGATGGCAGCCATGCAGATGCGGTCATGGCACAGTCAATGACGGTTGCGGATGACCTCCCGACCGTGACGTGAATTGCCGTCGAGAACGCCGCGAGGAGAAAGGTCGTCTTGCGCGTCCTCGCCACCGGCACACCTAGGCTTTCGGCGGCATTTTCGCCGGCGGGGAAGGCATCGAGCCGGCGGTGGTTCCACAGGGCATAGGCAAGGATGGTGCCCGCACCCAGCGCGCCCGGATATTGTCCCAGCGAGCCAGGCCGAGGCCGCCCAGCAGCGGCTTTCCACGATGGTGACCTGCCACAGTCGACCAGCGCCCTTCGATTTTACGACAGGCGCAATTTCGATCAAACTGGCCTCGCAAAAAGCCGGCAGCATGGAGTGGCCAAATGAGAGGAGACTCATG
This sequence comes from Mesorhizobium sp. M0058, assembly GCF_040323095.1. NCBI lineage: Bacteria > Pseudomonadati > Pseudomonadota > Alphaproteobacteria > Hyphomicrobiales > Phyllobacteriaceae > Mesorhizobium > Mesorhizobium sp. M0058. The sequence goes on along the minus strand of NZ_JAMYUQ010000002.1, from coordinate 112,189 downwards.
AACCCGACCGAGAAAGCGCTGTGGTTTGTCGAGAGCCATTTGCCGGAAGCGATCTCGCTTGAGGATGTCGCGCAAAGCAGCGGCGTCTCGCGCTTTCATGTGACGCGCGCCTTTGGCGCCGCCACCGGCCGTTCGGTGATGGGCTATATGCGCGCGCGCCGGCTGACCGAAGCGGCGCGCAAGCTGGCCTCCGGCGCGCCCGACATCCTCGCTGTCGCGCTCGATGCCGGCTACGCCTCGCACGAAGCCTTCACCCGCGCCTTCCGCGATCAGTTCGGCACGACGCCGGAACTGGTGCGCGCGCAGGGCAGCCTCAGCAATCTCGACCTTGTGGAGCCGATCATGATGGACCAGTCCTTCCTCGCCTCACTGCCGCCGCCGCGCTTCGAGACCGGCCGTCCCTTCCTCATTGCCGGCCTCGGCGAGCGCTACAGCTGCGAAACCAGTGCGGCCATTCCGATGCAGTGGCAACGCTTTGGGCCCTATATCGGCAACATTCCGGGCGAGACCGGTGACGTCGCCTATGGCGTCTGCGTCAATGGCGACGATGCCGGCAATTTCGACTATATCGCCGGGGTCGAAGTTTCGGATTTCTCGGACCTGCCGAAGGAGCTTTCGCGGGTGCGGGTGCCGGCGCAGAAATACGCCGTGTTCACCCATGCCGAGCACATCTCCACCATCCGCCGCACCGTCAACACGATCTGGAACAAATGGCTGCCGGCCTCGGGGCACGATATAGCCGACGGCCCCGAATTCGAGCGCTACGGCCCGGAGTTCGATCCGCGCAGCGGCAATGGCGGACTGGAGATATGGGTCCCGGTGGCCTGAACGCCGCTACAGCTCCAGGCTCCAGTTCTGGCCGACCAGATCCTTGCCGAAGGCGTGATGGCGCTCTTCGTCCACCAGCCTGAAGCCGGCACTCTCGTAGATGTGGCGGGCGGCGGTCAGGATGTCGTTGGTCCATAGGGTCAGCGTCTTGTAGCCCTTGGCACGAGCAAAGCCGATGCACTCCTGAACCAGCCGCTTGCCGATGCCGAGGCCGCGCGCCGATGGTTCGACATAGAGCAGGCGCAGCTTCGCCACCGCGTCGGATTTGCGCACGACGAAGACCGAGCCGACCACCTCCCCTTGCCGTTCGGCAATCCAGCTGCGTTCCCATTCTGGATCGAAGGATTTTACGAAGGCGCCGAGGATTTCGGCGACCAGCGCCTCGTAGGTTTCGTCCCAGCCATAGTCCTGTGCGTAGATCTGTCCTTGGCGGCGCACCACCCAGCCGATGTCGCCGACCTGCAAGGGGCGCAGCATATACGGCACTTTGGTCTCCGGGCTGTCGCCCAGGAGTTGCTGCACCGTCTGCATGGCCTTGACCAGCCGGTGCTGTTCGGCAGCAGGAAGCCGCTCCAGCAAGGCCGCGACCTGGTCGTGCGAAGCCCGGTTCAGCGGCGCGAAGGCCTGCCGCCCCACCGGCGTCAGCGTGATCGACGACTGCCGCGCATCCGACGCCAGCGGCGCGCGCGCTATCAACTGCAGGTGCTCGAACTTCTTCAGGAGCCGGCTGACATAACCGGCGTCGAGGCCGAGATCGCGGATGAGATCGCTGGCGGTCAGGCCATCGCGATGCGCCAGTTCGTAGAGCACCCGCGCCTCGGTCAGCGAGAAGGCGCTTTTCAGCAGGCCTTCGTCGAGCAGACCTATCTGGCGGGTGTAGAAGCGGTTGAAAGCCCGCACCGCGTCGATGCGTTCCTTGCCGGGTTGATGATGGATCGTCATGGGAAGCCTCCTGCCCATCAACGATCGGTCATTTATTTGACTTAGTCAAGTATCGAGGAGATGCTCCCCCGGTCGTGTCTCAGGCGATGGCGCGGCGGCGCCGTGCGATCAGGACGAACAGGCCGAGCAGCACGACGCTGGCCGCAGCACTGGCGGCGGCAAATTCCGGCACCGGCCGAAAATCCTTGCCGTCGATCAGCAGCGATGCCGCGACCGGGCCGATCGCCAGACCGAAAAGCTGGGCCGCCGGCACCAGAAGCACGGCCGTGCGCGTCTCGTCGGCGGTGATCGCCAGCCGGATCTGATAGGGCACGATGAACAGAAGGATGAAGCCCATGATCAAGGCCGCGACCCAGAAAACCGTCAGGCCGGGGCTGCCGGCGAGCACCACGGAACTGGCGACGGCGACCACGCCGATCGCCACGATGACGAAGCGGTAGTCGATACGCGCCTCGAAGACGGTAGCCGTCATTGCGCCCAGCACCTGCAATGCGAGGCTGGCCGAGACGATCAGGCCGACGCTGCGGCCATCGATGCCGTATTGTGCGCCAAGCGGCTCGAGAAACGCCCAGACCGAGCCGAAGAACATAAAGTAGCAGAAGACGCACAGCAAAGCGGCAAGCGAAGGAACGGTCAGCACATTGCTGAACTGTTCCTCCTTGGGCAGGTCGGCATAGCTATCGGGGACGATGAAGGCGACCGCCACCGAAGCGATGCAGACGACGGCAAGGACGATGAAGCCGCCTGCCGATCCGGCGGCCGGGATGACGTAAAGCGCCAGCAGCAGGGCAAGGGCGCATTGCGCCAGGGTCTGAAGGGTGACGAAGAAGCCGCCGATGCGCTCGGCCCGGCGCGAACGGGCGATCAGTTCCGTGGCGGCCGCCACCAGCCCACCCTCGGCGAGGCCCGCCACCGCGCGGGCGGCAATCAGCGAGGTCGAGGTCAGCGCATAGGCGGTCGCGCAGTTAGCCAGCGCCAGCAAGAGCAAAAGGCAGGCACTTTTCGAGCGCATATTGTGGGCGGACAGCATCATGGCGATGACCGCCGATCCGATGCCGATGGCGATCATCTCCGCCGTGGCGACCAGCGCGAGTTCGTCACCGCTGACATGCCCTTCGGTGTAGAGCGCGCCAAGAAGCACCGGCTGCAGCCCGAGAATCAGCAGGCCGACCGAGCCGATCCACAATGCCGAGGCGAGCTGCGCCCCAGTCGGGTTGCCGACCAGCCAGTCGCCGTTCCCGGCATCGGCGTTACCAGCAGAAGTCACGGTCGCCTCCCAACGTCCTTGCCTGTCGGCAAAAAAACTGACAGTCTGTCAGCATTTAGAAACTGATACTCGATCATATTCGTTTGTCAATCATCAGCGGGACTTGGCATCAACAAGGCTGGGGATGGTCTTGGCGATCGAATGGTCTGGGCGATCGAGAGGATGGCGGCATGAACGAAGCAGTGCAGATGACGACCGAACCGAGGCGCAGGCCCAAACAGGAGCGCAGCCGCGAGCGCATCGACGCCATCCTGTCGACGACCATGCGGCTGATCGGCGAGAAAGGCATCGACGCCGTCACCATGAAGGAAGTCGGCGCACAGGCCGGCGGGCCGATCGCCACCGTCTATCATTATTTTCCCAACAAGTCGGCGATCCTGGCGATGCTCTACGAGCGGTTCTCCGAAGTGAGCCGCTCTCGGCTTGCCGCGATCGTCGCCGACATTGGCGGGCTGGGCGACGTCATCGCGGCGGCCGACCGGCTGCTCGACGACTACTATGAGCGCGTCGCCGGCGACCCCGCCATTCAGGACCTGCAAAACGCCATCCAGGCTGACAAGGCGCTGAAGAATCTCGACATCGCCGAAACCCGGCGCCAGGCGACGATGTTCTGCGACCATGTCGGCCCCTTTCTCGCGCCAGAGCGACGCAATGAGTTCGGCCGTATGGTTTTCCTGATCTTCCAGCTGGCCGGCGGCGTCGTGCGCATGGCGCTGACCCAGAACCAGGAGGAAAGCCGCCACACCATCGAGGACTACCGGTCGATCATCCATACGCAGTTGGGACTGTTTCTCTAGCGCCCGATTCGACCCCGTCCGGTCTGGTGGATGAGGTTTTCGAAGCCGTCGGCCAGGTTGGCTGTGCCGGCGGCAACAATCTTCGACAGGTTCCTGGCGCGACCTGGGGTCTTGTTGGCATCGAGCAGCACGGCCCTGCCCTCATGCACGACAAAGTCGAATTTGCCATAGTCGAAGCCCAGCTTCCGACGCAAGGCGCGCAGTTCGTCGGGAACCGCAACCGGCTGCCGGCGGACGGTGTCGTCGCCCTTGACCAGGCGCTGCGGCGAGACATAGCGGGTGCAGCGCTCCCGATCGCCGCAGAATATCCAGAACCGCGCCGCAAACCCGTCGGGCTCGATTTCGGGAATGAATTTTTCCACGATCAGGTCGGCACGCCTGAAAATCTCCGGCGCCACATCGGCCAGCGAGGCATGCACCTGATAACGATCGAAGGTCTGCGCGCCCGGGAAAGGCACTGCCTTGCCGGCGCGAACGGATTTTCGGTTGAGCTGCTCCTCGGGCGTCCCCCAATGATTGAGGTTGCTCTTGACGATGACCTGGCCGCTCCAGTTGGCACCCTCCTCGAGGATCGCACCGCTGATGCGGCGCTTGGAAATGTCGGTTGCACCAAGATTGAGACAAATCGGAAATCCGCGCGCGTAGTCGACATAGTCCGATGGCGTCACTGTCGCGTCGACATGCAGGACGGCAATATCGGCGTTATGACTTGCCGAAGGTCCACGCATGATCTGCACGGAGTGACCGCGCCGTTTCAGCTCCGCCAGGACGTCGAACAGCATGTAGGGGCTGTCCTGGCGCAGCAGGAGGCCCCGCCGGCTCTGGAAGCGGTCAAATTCATGCGTTATGACGGCAATGCGGGCCATGGCCTTTCCTGCATGAGGTAACTCGCAAGGCAACCAACAGCCTGGAAGGAAATATGTCCAGCCTTTCCCCAAACCGTTCCGCATGACTGAGCATTGGGACGCAATTCGCCGTCATTGGCGGCTTCTCGGGTCGCCGCTGTGTCCGCCCCCGGAAGCTGTCGCCGCCTATGAGCGCGAACTTAGCCTGCAATCAGTCGATGTGGTGCTGCTCGGGGTCACGCCGGAGCTTGCCGGCCTCGGAAGGACCATGCTCGCGATCGACGAGTCCACTGCCATGATATCGGGCATCTGGCCGGGCGATACCGCCTCACGCAAGGCGGTGATCGGCAACTGGCTGGAGTGGCCGCTGGGCGACGAAAGCGCCGGGGCGGTGATCGGCGACGGCTGTCTGTCGGCGCTGGACTCCTCGGTTGCACGGCAGGCGCTGCTTGCCGAGATCGCGCGTGTGCTGAAGTCCGATGGGCGGGCTGCATTGCGCGCCTATGCAAGCCCTCAGGTGCCGGACGATCTGCAGGAGGTCCGGGCGCTGACGCTGTCCGGTGGTGTCGCGACCTTCCACGAACTCAAATGGCGCATTGCCATGGCTTGTGCCGGCGGCGATCCCGACCGCGCCATTCCGGTGCGGGCGATCCTCGACGCCTTCGATGCGCTGTTTGCCGACCGGGAGGCCCTTGCCGCGACGACCGGATGGGAGATGCCGGTCATCGGCACCATCGATGTCTATGCGAATTCGCAGACTGTCTACAGTTTCGCCCCGGCGGCGACGCTGGTCGAAGAGGCGAGCCGGTTTTTTGACAGTGTCCGCCTCGCGCCGACAGGGACCTATGGGCTGGCTGAACGCTGTCCGCTTCTGGTGCTTAAATCGCCGCGGCGCCGGTAGGGTCTGCCGTCGGATCGCGGCACGGCTCCAATTGGCACAATTGTGCTCACCGTTCGCCTTGACTCTCGAAAGCCACGCGCTTATTTCAGCGCACGTTAGCACTCTCCCCAGGTGAGTGCTAACGCACATCCGGCACCGCCGGATCGAGGAACAGCTCTCACCGTTCTCATTCGAGGAAGAAAAAATGGCAAAGTCGAAGTTCCGCCCGCTTCATGACCGCGTGGTCGTACGCCGGGTCGAATCCGAATCCAAGACCGCCGGCGGGATCATCATCCCGGATACGGCAAAGGAAAAGCCGCAGGAAGGCGAGATCATCGCCGTCGGCTCCGGCGCTCGCGACGAAGCCGGCAAGCTGGTCCCGCTGGACGTCAAGGCCGGCGACCGCATCCTGTTCGGCAAGTGGTCGGGCACCGAAGTCAAGCTCAATGGCGAAGACCTTCTGATCATGAAGGAATCCGACATTATGGGCATCATCGGCTGATCATCGGCCTCACCGTCAACTAAATTCGGGCTTGATCGCAAGCCCCCTGCCAGGAGCTAAAAAATGGCTGCTAAAGACGTAAAATTCTCCCGCGACGCCCGCGAGCGCATGCTGCGCGGCGTCAACATCCTCGCCGACGCAGTGAAGGTCACGCTCGGCCCCAAAGGCCGCAACGTCGTCATCGACAAGTCGTTCGGCGCACCGCGCATCACCAAGGACGGCGTCACCGTCGCCAAGGAAATCGAGCTTGAAGACAAGTTCGAAAACATGGGTGCGCAGATGGTCCGCGAAGTTGCTTCGAAGACCAACGACATCGCCGGCGACGGCACCACGACCGCGACCGTTCTGGCGCAGTCGATCGTCCAGGAAGGCCACAAGGCCGTTGCCGCCGGCATGAACCCGATGGATCTGAAGCGCGGCATCGATCTGGCCGTCACCGAAGTCGTTGCGGCTCTCGGCAAGGCTGCCAAGAAGATCAAGACCTCCGAGGAAGTTGCCCAGGTCGGCACGATCTCGGCCAATGGCGACGAGTCGGTCGGCGCCATGATCGCCGAAGCGATGCAGAAGGTCGGCAATGAAGGCGTCATCACGGTTGAGGAAGCCAAGACCGCCGAGACCGAGCTGGAAGTCGTCGAAGGCATGCAGTTCGACCGCGGCTATCTCTCGCCCTACTTCGTCACCAACGCCGACAAGATGGTTGCCGAGCTCGAGGACGTCTACATCCTCCTGCACGAGAAGAAGCTGTCCAACCTCCAGGCCATGCTGCCGGTTCTCGAAGCCGTCGTGCAGACCTCCAAGCCGCTTCTTATCATCTCGGAAGACGTCGAAGGCGAGGCTCTGGCCACGCTGGTCGTCAACAAGCTGCGCGGCGGCCTGAAGATCGCCGCCGTCAAGGCGCCGGGCTTCGGTGATCGCCGCAAGGCCATGCTGGAAGACATCGCCATCCTGACCGGTGGCCAGGTCATCTCGGAAGACCTCGGCATCAAGCTCGAGAATGTCGGCCTCAACATGCTCGGCCGCGCCAAGAAGGTGTCGATCTCCAAGGAGAACACCACCATCGTCGACGGCGCCGGCAAGAAGGCCGAGATCCAGGGCCGCGTTGCCCAGATCAAGCAGCAGATCGAAGAGACCACGTCGGACTACGACAAGGAGAAGCTGCAGGAACGTCTGGCGAAGCTCGCCGGCGGCGTTGCGGTGATCCGTGTCGGCGGCGCGACGGAAGTCGAAGTCAAGGAAAAGAAGGACCGCGTCGATGACGCCCTCAACGCGACCCGTGCGGCCGTGGAAGAAGGCATCGTTGCAGGCGGCGGCGTCGCTCTCCTGCGCGCTTCGGCCAACATCAAGGTCACCGGCGTCAATGCCGACCAGGCTGCCGGCATCAACATCGTTCGTCGTGCACTGCAGGCTCCGGCCCGTCAGATCGCTTCGAACGCAGGTGCTGAAGCTTCGATCGTTGCCGGCAAGATCCTCGACAACAAGGGCGCGACCTACGGCTACAACGCCCAGACCGGCGAGTATGGCGACATGATCGCCATGGGCATCGTCGACCCGGTCAAGGTCGTTCGTACCGCTCTCCAGGACGCGGCTTCGGTCGCCGGCCTGCTCGTCACCACCGAAGCCATGATCGCGGAGGCTCCCAAGAAGGAGTCTGCTGGCGGCGGCATGCCTGGCGGCATGGGCGGCGGCGGCATGGGCGGCATGGGCGGCATGGATTTCTAATCCAAGCTATCCGGCTTATGCATACGGAAAGGGCGCCGAGAGGCGCCCTTTTTGTTTTGGAAAGCGGATGGTTAGGCGGCGCTGTCCGCCTGCCGCGCAACCTTGCCTGCAAGCACCGCCTGCTCGACAAGCGCCGCCACCTCGTCGGCCACCACCAGCACCGGGCCACGATCGCGGGTGGCCCTCGCAATCACCATCAGCCCTTCCAGCGAGGATTCGACCAGCAGTGCCAGGGCATGCGCCCGGCGTTCGGGCACTCCTGCCCTGACAAAGGCCTGTCGCAGCAAGCCGATCCATTGCTCGAAAGCCGATCGGCAGAGTTCCGCCAGTTCCGGCACATCGGTGGGTGAATCCAGCACCACCGGCGCGATGGGGCAACCCAGCGAAAAATCATTGTCCTCCAGCATGCGCCCGACCGACTGGTAGATGTGATGGACGGCCACTGCAGGATCGCTCTCGGCTGCCAGTGCTTCGCCCAGCCTTTTCGTGACGTCGGCAACGCTGTTGCGCGTCACCTCGATGACCAGTTGGTCCTTGCCGCCTGGGAAATGAAAATAGAGCGAGCCGCGCGGCGCCCCGCTGGCGCCCAGAATGTCGTTGAGCGAGGTGCCGTGATAGCCGCGCTGCCTGAGCAACAGGCCTGTGGTCTCGAGTATGCGGGTGCGGGTGTCGTTGGCCATGTCAACCTCTGTCAGCAGTGACGCATTATAGGCCTTGCCAAGAATATGACAATCGGTCTATATAATATGTGGATCAGTCTATATACTATTAAGGAGAGTGACATGCGCAGCTACCGTCTCGAAGGGTTTGGTGGAACCGAATCCCTGGCGATGCGCGACGAGGCGCGGACGGAACCGAAACCGCATGAGATCGTGGTGCGAGTCCGCGCCGCCTCGCTCAATCGGCGCGACACGATGATCCTTGGCGGCACCTATCCCTTGCCGGCGCGGCAAGGCATCGTGCCGCTGAGCGACGGAGCCGGTGACGTCGTCGCAATCGGCGATGCCGTCACCCGTTTTGCCGTCGGCGACCGCGTCACCGGCAGCTACTTCGCCCGCTGGATCGATGGCCGCATCAATGCCGGTCTGATCGACCAGCTCGGCTGTACGCTTGACGGCATGCTGACTGAGTTTGCCGTGCTCGACGAACAATGGGCGGCGCGACTGCCCGATCATCTGAGCTGGCACGAAGCGGCGACGCTGACCTGCGCCGGCGTGACGGCCTGGAACGCGGTGACCGGGACCCGGATTCCGAAGCCTGGTCAATGGGTTCTCACCATCGGTTCGGGTGGCGTTTCGCTGTTTGCTCTGCAGTTCGCCAAGTTGCTCGGCTGCCGGGTTGTCGCCATCACATCGCGCGCGGAGAAGGCCGAGAGGCTGCGGGCGCTGGGCGCCGACCTCGTTGTCTCCAGCACCGACATACCGGAATGGGGCGGCTGGGCGCGCGAGCAGACAGGCGGCATCGACCTCGTCGTCGAAACCGGCGGCCCGGCCACCTTCGCGCAGTCGCTGATTGCCAGCACGCTTTATGGACACATCGTGCTGCTGACGCTGCAGGACGCCAGTGGCAGATCGATCGAGATGCCGGCAGCGCTTTATCAGCGCAGCCTCGCCACCATCAGCCGCCTGTTCGTCGGCAGCCGCAGCAATCTCGAGGCCATGCTGCGCGCCGTGTCGCAGCATCGCCTCAAGCCCGTTGTCGACAGGGTCTTCCCCTTTGCCGAAGCCCCCGAAGCGTACCGCCACTTCCAGCAGGGCGACGTGTTCGGGAAGGTTGTCATCGACTGCGCCTGACCCAATTGCCCGCTTTTCAACCCCGAACCAGGAGAACGACCATGACCATCCGTGAAGCTTCCGCAGAATGGCAAGGCACGCTGAAGGAAGGCGGCGGCCGTCTGCGGCTTGGCAGCGGCGTCTTCGAAGGCGCCTATTCCTTTCCGTCGCGGTTCGAGAACGGTCCGGGCACCAATCCCGAAGAGCTGATCGGGGCAGCACATGCCGGCTGCTTCTCGATGGCGCTGACCTTCATCCTCGGCCAGGAAGGCCACGTCGCCCGCACCATCCGCACCGTCGCCAAGGTGCATCTCGGCGCGACCGCCGCCGGGCCGACGATCACCCGCATCGAGCTCGAAACGGAGGCGGAGGTCACGGATCTCGCCGAAGACGAGTTCGAACGCCTGGCGCAGTCGGCCAAGGCGACTTGCCTCGTCTCGCGCGCCTTGGCCGGCGTGCCTCAGATCACCCTAAAGGCCGTGCTGGTCAAAGCCGTCAAAGATCAATGAAACCGGGAGAATATGATGAAACAGGAGCTTATCATGGACGCAGCCGGGAATGATTTGTCCCGGCAGACGGCCGAGATCATGCATCGCTTCAACGATGTGTTCCAGCTGCACGATCCGTCCGCGCTTGCCGAGTTGGTGGCGCAGGATTGCGTTATCGAAAACACCGTGCCGGCGCCGGACGGCGCCCGCCATGCCGGCAAAGAGGCGTGCATTGACCTATGGTCGGCGATCGCCACCCAGCCCGGCACGCGCTTCGACCTCGAGGAAACCTTCGTCGCCGGTGAACGGGCGACGATCCGCTGGCGCTACTTCATGGCCGACGGCAACTCCATCCGCGGCGTCAACCTGATGCGTGTCGCGGACGAGCTGATCGTCGAGGCGATGGGTTACGTCAAAGGATAGAAGCGTTGCCCGGCACTCCCGTTCCCAGCCCGGAATCTCGCTCAAGTCGAGTTTCCGGGCCGGTTTTCTGGTCACTGGATGACGCGGTGCAGCTTCACCGTGGTGCTGGGACTGTTCTGGATGGTCTGGAAGATCACGCAATAGCGATCCGTGAGTTCGAGCAGTTGGTCGAGCTGACTTTGGGGAGCGTCGGTGTCGATGTCGAACCGCAAGCGGATTTCCTTGAAGCCGACTGGAACACCCGCAGTCACGCCGAGCGTGCCGCGAAGATCGACGTCACCTTCCGCGGAAACTTCGGCGGACCTGATCGGAATTTCGAGCACGGCCGCCGCCGCGCGCATCGAGACACCGGCGCATGCGATCAGCGCCTCCAGCAGCATGTCGCCGGAGCACAGTTCCTGGCCGCTGCCCCCGGCCATCGGATGGATGCCGGCAAGCGCCAGCCCGCGTCCGGTCTCGACCTGGCAGGTGACGGTGGACGCGTCGGCGACGCCTTTGGCCTTCAAGGTGAGGAACGCGGCCTTCGCATCCCTGCGATAGAGATCCTTGATCGGCTCCTGCGTGGCGCGAAATGTTGCGATTTCCATGAACAATCTCCTGTCTTGAATTGTCGTTGTCAAAAATGGCGAGCAGTGGCCGGGCCCTTATTCCGGCACCGCGATGCCGGAGCCGCCGAGCTCAGCCGGAAAGTCCCTGAGCTTGGGCAGCCCGTCCTTCATCGGCAGCACGGTCTCAGCGTAGTTGACGTGAACCCCAGGCGTGAATTTCACGCCTGGTATCGTTGCCGCATAGACATCGACCAGGCCGAGCGGCGGATGAACGGTCATCAGATGACCACCGCATTTCGTGCAGAACTGGCGATCGCTCATTTCGGTCTTCTCGAACCCGGACAGGAACTCCGCGCCCCCGGTGACCTTGACGTTCTGAGGCTTCCACAGCGTGAATGCGTTCACGGGAGACGCCGACCACGATCGACAAGAACCGCAATGGCAATAGCCCATTGCCTCGGCGGCTCCGTGCACTTCGATTTCCACGGCGCCGCAAAAACACCCGCCCTTATGTACCGTCATGACTTTTGTCCCTGGTTGGTTTCGACAGCACTCAGCGCCCACTCTCGGCAGCGCTTGAGCACCGGTGCAGGTTTAGGAGTTCTGGCCGCGAACTGAATGATATGGCGTCCGCCTCGCTTGACAGCGCGTCCGGAACTCGAAAGGGATGGCTCACCGGCTAGCCGGGTGCGGGACGAAACGGAATGGCCGGGGATGCTCTGTCTGACCTGTTGAGGACGGTACGCCTTACCGGCGCGACGTTTTTTGACATTGAGGGCCACGAGCCGTGGGCCGTCTGCTCGCCGGCGCCATCGTCCATCCTGCCGAAGATCCTGCCCGGTGCGGACCATCTGATCTCCTACCATGTGGTAACGGCCGGTCGCTGCTTCGCGCGCATCGTCGGCCAGGAAGCGATCGCGCTGGAGGCCGGCGAAGTCGTCGTCTTCACCAGGAGCGACCCGCATATTATGTCCAGCAATCCGGCGCTGCGCGCCGATCCGCCGACAGCCGACGTTCTCGACATCGCAACAGCCGGCCGGATGCCGTTTTACATCAACTGCGCCGGCGACGGCGCGACCTCGGCCAGGCTGGTTTGCGGCTATCTCGCCTGTGATGCACAGCCTTTCAATCCACTGCTCGAGGCTTTGCCGCCGGTGATCAAGGCCGGAGCTGCCAAAGGCGATGGCGGCTGGCTCAGCCAGTTCATCAACCTGGCTGTCACGGAGGTGGCGCAAAAGCGCGCAGGCAGTGAAACGGTGCTCACCAAACTGAGCGAACTGATGTTTGTCGACGTGTTGCGCCGTTACTTGGAATCGCTGCCGCCACAAACCACGGGATGGCTGGCTGGCCTGCGCGATCCGCACCTGGCGAGGGCACTGGCGCTGATCCACGACCGGCCGGCGCATAACTGGACGGTGGAGGCGCTGGCGAAGGACTCCGCGCTGTCGCGCAGCGTGCTCGCCGAACGCTTCACCAGGCTGGTCGGCATGCCGCCAATGCATTATCTCGCCAAATGGCGCATGCAGATCGCCTCGGAGCTGCTCAGCGCCGGCTCCAGCAACATGGCCAGCATCGCCGCTGAAATCGGATACGAATCCGAGGCAGCGTTCAGCCGCGCCTTCAAGAAGATGATCGGCCTTCCGCCCTCCGCCTGGCGTCTAGGCATCCGGACCGGATCCGGAACCGACGAAGAGTAGGCCGATGCCTGCCAGATCCTGTTCTATCGATCAGCAAGCGCCAGCTTGGCCCCAAGCATGACAAAGGCGCCGGCGAAGGTGCGGCGCATCCAGGTCAGCACCATCGGCCGCGACACGACATGGCTGCGGATCGAGGCGGCAAAGATGCCGTAAGCGACGAAGACGACGAAGGTCAGCAGCATGAAGACGCTCGAGAGCTCCAGCATCTTGGCAAATGCGTTCGGTTCGGTCGTGCTGACGAATTGCGGCAGGAAGGCAAAGAAGAAGATCGACAGCTTCGGGTTCAGGATGTTGATCAGGATGCCGGAGGTGATGACCTTGGCTGCCGAGCGGGGTGCCGCGTTTTCATCGACGCTCAGGCCGCCCTTCTCCTTCAGCGTGTTCCAGGCCATGTAGAGGAGATAGGCGACGCCGAGATATTTCAGCGTCTCGAAGGCGACAGCACTTGTGTGCAGCAGCGCCGCCAGGCCGGTGATGGCGGCGGCCATATGCGGGATGATGCCAAGCGTGCAGCCGAATGCAGCAGTGATCGAGGCGCGCGCGCCTCGCGAAAGCCCGGCGCTCAGCGTGTAGAGAACGCCGGTGCCGGGCGAAGCCACGACGATCAGCGACGTCAACAGGAATTCGATGCTCATGGTTCCTCCAACGCCCTGCCCGTAGTGGAAGCTATCGGGGGATGTGGGATCAGGCAAGGTGGGCGTCGGCTAGATCGTTGGCATCCCGTGCGCCTTGCGCGCCATCAGGCAATCGTCGCCGCCAGGCATGCAGGCGTGGCAGACGTCCGGGCGGATCTCGTAGATGCCGCAGGCCGTGTGCTTGCCGATCTCGCCCGTAAGCGCCGAACAGCGCACGCCCTCGCAGCGCATCCCGGACAGGTCGGCGGACACGAACTTTTCCGGAATCCGGTCAAGTTGCGCATCGTCCTCGGTCGAGAAGCGCGGCCATTCGGCCGAGTAGGAACAGCAGGCGCCGCAGCTCTGGCAATCGAAAACCGGCTGGTCGTCCTGTTTTGACGACCGGATATCCCTGGCGGCCAACGCGACCAGCCCAGGTGCTGCGAGATTGCGATCGGCTTGGTGCGGCAAGGCGCTATTTCTTCTTGCCTGCCTTGCCCTTGGGCGTGGCGGCTGGCGCCTCGAACAGATCGGTTGCCGACGGTTCGGCGGCCTTCGGCGCGGCAGCGGGCTTGGCCTGCTTTGCAGTGGCAGCAGCCGGCGCTGCCGGCTGGTCCTTGGTGGAAAACTTTATGGCCATGTCAGTCCTCGTCGGAAAAGCGGGATGATGGTGCGCGCGGATTGCGCAAGCGGCCGATCAGCGCCGAGACCGCTGTGATGTTCATTTCCTCGGGCGACCAGTTCCTCGCCTCGGCAATGTGGTGCGCCGCCAGTTCGCGATGCGTGCTGCCGCTATAGGCGGCATCCTGGTAGGTCACGCGCTCCTGGGTCCTTTTGTCCTCGCGGACATATTCGACCAGATAGTTCGGGGCTTCGGCACGGCCGCGCACGCCGACGCGCACCTGGGCATCGCCATGCGCGCGCTTGCAGCGCTCGAGCTTTTCCAGCACACGGCGGACATATTCGACCGGCTTGTCCAGGCCCGGGACCATGGACGCTATGGTCGCATCGGCATCGATCGGCGTCGGCGGTACGCGCTTGGTGGCCATCAGCGTTTGCCTGCCCGCTTCGGCAGCGCCGCAAGGACTGCGGCCGCTGCCATGTCGTCGGCTTCCTTTTCCTTGCGCAGTTCGCGCAAGCGCGCGGTCTTGGCTTCGCGAGCCTCGCTGACGGCATCACGCTCGGACAGGATGCGGTTGAGTGACATCGACTGGGTTTGCGTCTTGCTGAACAGCGAGCCGGCCTGGTCGGCGGTCTTGGATTGCGTGGTCAAAACTTTCTCCTGTCGGGAGCCTGGTGCCGATAGAGCGAGAGCGGTCTTCGATTAGGACCAAAGCAATACGGCAGCGGGGCAGTATGGGCGGTTCAGATTGCTGGAGCGTCCCTTAGCACGTTCCGGCCGGCGTGCGGCGCACTTTTAGCGGCATGACGCACAAATGAAAAAGGCCAGGCACCGCCTGACCTTCCATGAAAGCGCCGCGCATCCAGTTGGATGCGCAAGGCGCTCCTTTCAGCCTTTCATCGGTGCCAGTACATCCGTGGTCACCGGAAGGCCGAATCCTTATCAGGCCGCCTTCAACTGGTCGGCGGACATCTTGCCCGACTTGTTGTCGCGGGTCATCTCGTAGCCGAGCTTCTGACCCTCGACGATGTCACGCATGCCGGCGCGCTCTACGGCCGAGATGTGGACAAAAACGTCGGCGGAGCCGTCGTCAGGCTGAATAAAACCAAAACCTTTGGTGGCGTTGAACCATTTCACTGTGCCGGTGGCCATGAAGAACCCTTTCCCTGGCAAATATTCGTTCACCATCGTGCGACTGCACAACAGCGTTTTGTCTCGATTTTTGATGGGGAAGTTCGTCAAAGGCGCGCATGCATGCGCGGATAACAAAAGTCGGTCAAACAAATATCGACATGTTTCTTATAGACTTCTTTTAGCGCCGAGTCAATTTCTGGTTTGCCCGCAGCCAAAATTCAACCTGAGGATGCCTGAGGCATAAGCCTCAACTGACGAGGTGGCGGAGCGCAAGGCGTTCCCAAAAAATATTCCACGCCCCCGGAACCAATCGCAAGCCGGCGCATTTCCGTGGTGTCAGCAATTCAGAGAGCAATCTCAGTAATGCTGGCAAAAGGACGCCTCCCGCACATTAAACGGTGCGAGAGGCGTTCTTGTATGTGCCGTTGTCTGACACAATTTCCAAGGGAAAACCGTTTCACACTTTTCCTTAAACTTACGCTCGCCTACAGGATCGCGCTGATCAGCGGCAGGATTTCGTAGCGGAAACCACGGCCGGAGTTCGACACCGGATCGCCGTCGGTGACCGCTCTTGCCTCGGCTTCGCTGCCGACACGTAGGATCAGCAGACCCCAAGGGCCGGCCGGGTCGGCGACCGGCCCGGCCAGGATCATGGTGCCCTCGGCAAGCTTGCCGCGCAGATAGTCGGCATGCCGGCCCATCAACTCCCTCTCCTCCTCCGTCAGGGTGAAGGCGAAGTCCGGCCGAGGCGGGATTAGCCGGCAGTGGAAGATTGTTGGCGCGGTAGTCTCACGCGGTCCATCATTGCCGGCCATCGGTCACTCACCGTGATGTCACTAGTGTCCTATTCGTCCGGGCCGGGTTCCGGCCAGGTCTCCTTCGCTGCTTCCGCATACCAGTGCCGCATCGCCGGCGTTGCCAACACGGCGTCGACATAGGCGCGCGTGTCGGGCGCGAGCTTGCCGCCATAGGTGTCGAAGCGGGTGACGACAGGTGCATACATGGCATCGGCCGCGGTGAAATGACCGAACAGGAAGGGGCCGCCCTTGCTGTATTGTTCCCGGCACTGGCGCCAGATCGTTTCGATGCGCGCGCGCTGCATGTCGCCTTCGGCGTCGAGCGGCTTGTGGGCCTTCGGCCGGCGCAAATTCATCGGCCAGCCATAGCGCACCTCGCGAAAGCCGGAATGCATCTCGGTCGCCACCGAGCGAGCCAAGGCGCGGGCGCCGATATCCTGCGGCCAAAGTTTTTTCTCAGGAAACAGGTCGGCCAGATATTCAAGGATGGCAAGGGTTTCCCAGACGATCCTGCCATTGTGATTCAACACTGGCACCAGGCCGGTGGGCGAGACTTTCGCCAGATTGGCAAAAGTCTCGGGCGTGCGCAGGCGCACGAAACCTTCCTCGAACGGGATCTCCAGATGCTTCATCGCCACCCATGGCCTCAGCGACCAGGACGAAAAGCACTTGTTGGCGATGATGAGCGTAAATTCAGCCAAGGCGGTCTCCCCAAAATTTCGTCACACTAGTCACATGATACGACGCGGCAAAGCGTTTCGGCGACCTATAAGCGACCAGATGCGACGATGATCGCCGCCCAGGGAACCTAAGCCAAGCCGGCCCGTTTGCCTCCTGCGAATGAATCCCCGGAATCCCAGGAGATGCAAAGATGGTGAACAAGGATCAGGTTGCCGGCGTGGCCAAGCAGGTCAAGGGCTCGGTCAAGGAGGCCGGCGGCAAGGCGGCCGGCAACAGGCAGACCCAGGCCGAAGGCACGGCCGACAAGACCGCCGGCAAGGTGCAGAAGGTCTATGGCGACGTGAAGGACAAGATCAAAAAGGCGCTCTGATTCGATCTTGCAGGCAATGAGGAAGGCGGCTCAAGGCCGCCTTTTTCTTGTCAGAGGCTGAGGCTCTTGCTGAAGGCGCTGGTGAACTTGACCCCGCCCCGGTCGCCCGCCGCCTCGCCCAGCACCACGTCCATGCCGTCCCCGGTTACCCTCACCAGCGCGAAGCCACCCATATAGGCAGCCTTCGGCTTGAACAGGTCGAGGCCATCGCTTTTGTAGATCATCGGCACTTCGTGCTGATGGCCATGGAAGATGGCGATGACATTGTAGCCCTTCAGCGCCGCCAGCATCGCCTGGCGGTCGGCCTCGCTCCACCAGTGCGGCGCGCCTGCGCCGTCATCGTCATAGGTGCGCTTGGCCGGGTCCCAGCGCTCGACCGAGAAAGTGTCCCAGCCATAGTGCTGGAACAGGATGACGGGACGGCCATCCGCCGCGTAGGTCGCCAGATCCTGCTTCAGCCACGGCAGGCTGCTCACCGCGCCATGGCCGGTGTCGCCGGCAAAGCGGTGGGTCTGGACGAGATGCAGGCCGCCCCAGTCCCAGGAATAGCAGTCGGTGTCGACATCGTATTCGGTGGCCGGCACCGGCGGCTTGAAGAACACGCCGGGGCGGTGGTTGACCTCGACATAGTCGCGCAATTCACGCCGATACCAGTCGACATGGGGCGGCGAGCCATTCTGGTCGAGATCGTGATTGCCGAGGCCGACATAGACCGGCATGTGCACGCGATCGGGACCGACGCCCTGTTGATAGCGCTGGCTGAACTGCAACAGTTGCGTGCCTTCGCTGGGCTCGGTGATCTGGCCGCCGCCATCGTCGGTGATGTCGCCGCCGACAACGAGGCCGAGCGGCGCATCGATGCGGCCGCCGGCCGAACGCAGGCGGGTTGCAACGCCATCGATCTCGACTGGCCATTGCCGGCCGACCAAGCCATTGAGGACAGCGACATTGCGCAACAGCGCGGCATCGGTCTTGCCTTCCTCCAGGCAGTTGGGGCTGAGGCCGCTCGACATGCGGCAGGCATGGACATCGGCGATGAACAGAAAGGTGGCGTCGATGGGCTGGATGCGCTTGCCGGTCTGGCCAAGCGCGGCGCGCGGCAGCATGCCAGCCATGGCAAGGCCGGCTGCCTGTGCGAGGAAATTGCGACGGGAGAGGACGAGCTTGCGATTCATGACCTGAAATTCAGCACAGCCGGCGCCCCACCGTCCAGTTGCCAGGAATGGCAGGTCGACACGGCACTGAGGCTCTGGCATTTCTTGGGTCATGCTGGCGCGCAGCAAATACAAGCAGAGGGGAGGATTTCATGAGAGCCGTTTCGATAGGCGTGGTGCTGGCTGGGTTGCTGCCGGCGGCTGCGGTGCATGCCGCCGATTGTGTCGACGCAAAATCGGCCAAGGCCGGCTTCGTTCTGGAAATGCCCGGCGTCCGCAGCGAGTTTCGGCCGGTGGCCGGCGGCATGGTCTCCGTTGCCAACACCTACGAATCGCAATCGCCGCAGACACAGTTCCTGTTTGCCGGCCTGGTCGAAGTGTTTCGCGACAGCGATACCGGACGGGTGGCGACGATCCCGTTTTCCGATCTGCGAAAACTGTTTCCGCTGAAGACGGGAGCCAAGAGCACGATCGAATTCGTCGAGCTGTCGCCGAACAAGCAGCCGAAGAGCACCAAGACGCTGAGCCTGGTCGTCAAGGGCAAGGAGACGTTCAGTGTCGGCGGCTGCAAATACAACGTGCTGGCGGTCACGGAGACCTTCAAGAACGGCGCCGGCGAAACGCTGGACACATTTACCGCGCTTTATGCGCCTGATCTGCAAGCGTCCCTCGCCCGGCGCTACGACGAAGGGACCAGCGCGGAATCGGTGAACGGTTACGAGACGATCAAGCCGCTTTCCAACTAGAACAGCGCAGTTCCGGCCTCAAGGTTTTCCCGGCCGCAGCAGGATCCTGCTACGCCGCTTCGCTCTGCTCAGGAATGGCGGCGTTGAGCTACCCTGAAGTTCGGCCAGGCAATCGCGCAGCACGCTGGCATCCTGTGCCGCCTTGGCCATCGACATGGCGCCGGAATAGGCGGCGATGGCGAGTGCCGCAAAGCGCTCGGGGTCGGTGCCCTGCTCCCTCCCCGACTGCTGGTCGGCTCGCACCTTGTCGGCAACCGCCTGACGCCATCCGGCAAAGATATCGTCCAGAGCGGCGCGGAAATCCGGGTCAGCGAGCGACAGTTCATGCGCCAGATTGTTGAGCGGACAGCCGCGCACGAAGCCTTGCTGCTCAAGCTCGGTCGCCACCGCCTCGAACACCGCGCGCACGCCTTCGCGCGCCGAGCCTGCCGCCCGTACAGGGTTGATCCAGGTTTCATCGAGGGCCGCTGCCACGCGCTCCTCGATCACCGCCAGAGCGAGCGCCTTCTTCGTCGGGAAATGATGATGCAGCGCGCCGCCGCTGACGCCTGCGGTCGTCATCAGCTCGCCAAGGGCGGATGCATGATAGCCACGCGCCTGGAACGACGCTTCGGCGATATCGAGCACCTTGTTGCGCAGCCCTTCGGGATCGTTGGTGCGTTTTCGCGGCGGCCCTTTCGGAGCCCGAGCAATCTCTGCTGACATTTGCCAACGATAGCAGATTGACAAAACAGGACAACCGGTCTGTTTTATAAACCGGATGATCATCCTGTTTTTTGGAGACGACACAATGACCGTACCCCTGAATGCGCCTGCGGCGGCAAAACTGCTCGCTTCGCCTGTCGTCGAGTTGCGGCAGTACACGCTGAAGCCGGGCCGGCGCGAGACGCTGATCGACATCTTCGACAGTCGGTTCATCGAAGGCCAGGAACACGCCGGCATGACCATCATCGGACAGTTCCGCGACCTCGACCGCCCCGACATGTTCGTCTGGCTGCGCGGCTTCGATGGCATGGAAGCGCGGAAGCAGGCGCTCACCGCCTTCTATGACGGGCCGGTGTGGACGGCGCACCGCGACGCCGCCAATGCGACGATGATCGATTCCGACGATGTACTGCTCTTGAAGCCGGCATGGCCAGGCGCCGGCTTCGATCTGTCAGGCGCGCAGCGAGGCGCCATGCCGCCGGATGGAAAGCTGAGCGCAGACAACCGCTTGACCGCTATCGTTGCCATCCAGATTCATCATCTGCGGTCTGGCGCCGAAGCCGATTTCGCCGGCAATTTCGAAACGGATGCCGTTCCGGTCCTTATCGGCGTCGGCGGACGGTTGCTTGGCGCCTTCATCACCGAGCACGCCGAAAACAGCTTTCCCCGCCTGCCGGTGCGCTTGAGCGAAAACGTCTTTATCGCGGTGACGGGTTTCAACAGTCCCGAGGCGCATGCCAATTACGAAGCCGCAGTTGCCGCTTCGCCCCAATGGCAAGCGGCCGATGTGACCTGGCGGACCGAAACCTTGCGCCTGACGCCGACGTCGCAGTCGCTGCTGCGGTAACCGGATCGGCACGCGGCCAACCGAAGTTCATACTGAGCGATAGGCCGGCGGCTTGACCGCCCTCGCCGATCGGCATTGCCTTCGTGACGCGGGCAACAGCGAGAGCATTCGATGCGACTTGGCCTTCAATGAGACTTTCTGGCAAGCGAGCACTGGTGACCGGCGGCTCGGACGGCATCGGCCTGGCGATATCGGAAGCTTTCTTGCGCGAGGGCGCCGACGTGCTGATCGTCGGTCGCGACACCAGCAAGCTCGAGACCGCCCGCGAGACACTTGCGGCGGCGGGCAACGTCGGCACCCAGTCGGCCGATCTCTCGACCTCTTCCGGCATCGATGCCGTGGTCGATCGCGCGAAAGCAACCGGCCCACTCGACATCCTCGTCAACAATGCCGGCGTCGCTTATCTGGTGCCTTTCGAGACCGTCACCGAGCACCAATTCCAGCAATCCTTCGCGCTCAATGTGACGGCGGCGTTCTTCCTTACCCAGCGGCTGCTGCCGCATCTCGGCGCCAACGCCTCCGTCATCAACATCTCGTCCTACTTCGCCGACAAAATGATCCCGAAGCGGCCGTCGAGCCTGTATTCCTTGTCCAAGGGCGCGCTGAATTCGCTGACCAAGTCGCTGGCCTTCGAGCTTGGTCCGGGCGGCATCAGGGTCAATGCGATTGCGCCCGGCACGGTCGACACCGCCATGCGGCGCAAGTCGATCGACAACCTGCCGGCGGCAGCGCAGGCCGAGCTGAAAACCTATGTCGAGCGCAGCTACCCGCTCGGCCGCATCGGCCAGACCAGCGATCTTGCCGGCATCGCCGTCTATCTCGCCAGCGACGAGGCGGCGTGGACCAGCGGCGGCATTTTCGCGATCGATGGCGGGTATACGGCGGGGTGACCGTTTGGACGGCCCTCTGCCTCGAACAAGCGGAGCACTTGACCAAACTTCCGATACCGCGTCTGTCTGCAGATTGAGCAATGCTTCAGACATTCGTGGTGCCATGCTGTCTATCGATCCACTGATCCTCTTCTACACAACGTTCTTCAGCAAACCCGTCGATATCGCGTCGATACAGTGCGAACTGCCCGGGCGGTGGACACTGGACAAACGACGGATTTCCGAGGCCGCGGCAGTCGTCTTCCATATTCCGAACTTTCGCGAAGTTGGCGATGCCTACAAATACCCTGGTCAATATTGGGTCGCCTGGTCGATGGAATGCGGCCAAAACTACAAGCGACTTGCCGACCCCAAAATCATGCGGCACTTCGATATCATCATGACGCATGAATCCCGGTCTGATGTCTGGGTACCCTACCTTCCGCGTGCGGTGTGGTGGAAAGATGCGCTGGCCAGACCAATCGTACCGAAAACGGAAGAAGCGCCGGTCGCACTCTTCCAGTCGGCCGGCCTGAATTATAGCGGCCGTGTCGATTTGGCGAACGAACTGGCGCGCCACATCAAGATCGATTCTTATGGCCGATATCGCAACAACCGATCGGTCTCTGGCCCCGATCTGGGCTCGAAGACCAAGATCGAAACCATTGCGCGGCACAAATTCTGCCTGGCCATGGAGAACTCGACCGAGGCCGACTATGTCACCGAGAAAATCTATGACGCGTTCATGGCGGGCACGGTGCCGATCTACCTTGGCGCTCCCAATGTGGACGAGTTCGTTCCGGAGCACTCCTTTATTGACGCCAGTGCCTTCGCCAGCGCCAGCGATCTTGCAGCCTATCTCCAGCACCTGATCGCAACGCCGAAAGACTACGAGGCTTATTTCGACTGGCGCTCAAAGCCATTGCCCGACAATCTCGTCAAACGGGTGCAATCATTGGAAACACCCGCGTTCTGCAGACTGATGAGCGTCGTGCGCCAGCGTCTGGAGGCGCGGACAAGCACGCCTTCCGGACGGCGAACACTTCCGTTCGGCTATAGATCCTATCTCAGGACAAAGCTGCGCCGTTGGAGGAAAAAGGTTCCGAGCTGACGGTCCGCGATCAGGCGCGCTTTCAGCAAAATACGGAGGACAAAGAGCGTCTCTTGCGACGTCGAGACGGCTTCGGCCTTGCCGCCATGCATCTTGGAAATCTCCGAGGCTATGTGGAGGCGCTCCCAGGGTGGACTTGAAATTCTCGGCTTCGCGATCCGAAGCTCGATCCGGATGCGATGCCGGATTTTGGTCGGGAAACTGAACAGAAGGACAAGTGCATAAGCTACCTCATCGCTGCTGTTGCCAGTGAGACGCTTGTGTGGCATCGTCGCTCGTATGTAGACGAGAATTGCGCATTGCTGATCCTGGGGGAAGTTTGCGTAGAGCAATCCGCCAGCTCGACATGATCTTATCGAGCTAAATCCGCAAGTTTCCGTCCACTTTATGGGATCAAGCCGCACTGAGGAGCAATTTCCTTCACACGAAAGTGGAGGGTGCAGGATCCCGAAGGGCGGCGCTACCGCTTCAACCGATTTACTGCCTGCCGGCCGCAATCTCTGCTTGAAGGCCATTGTGCAACGCGATACGCCGTTGCCGAATTCGATCGTCGGAGAGACAAGTGACCGCTGCCAGGACCAGAACCGAAACCGACACGTTCGGCCCCATCGAGGTTGCCGCCGACCGTTATTGGGGCGCGCAGGCGCAGCGTTCCCTCGGCAATTTCAGGATAGGCTGGGAAAAGCAGCCGGCCTCGATCGTGCGTGCGCTCGGCATCGTCAAGCGAGCGGCGGCGGAAGCCAATATGGAGTTGAAGCGGCTCGATCCGGCAGTCGGCAAGGCGATCATCGAGGCGGCGCAAGAGGTGATCGACGGCAAGCTGAACGATCATTTCCCGCTGGTCGTCTGGCAGACCGGCTCGGGCACGCAGTCCAACATGAACGCCAACGAGGTGATCTCCAACCGGGCGATCGAACTTCTGGGCGGCGTCATGGGCTCGAAGAAGCCGGTGCACCCTAACGACCACGTCAATATGAGCCAGTCGTCGAACGACACCTACCCGACAGCCATGCACATCGCGTGCGCCGAGCGCATCGTGCACGATCTGCTGCCGGCGCTGAAGCATCTGCACGCTGCGCTCGAGGTCAAGACGAAGGCCTTCGCCCACATCATCAAGATCGGCCGCACCCATACGCAGGACGCGACACCCCTCACGCTGGGCCAGGAATTTTCCGGCTACGCCGCGCAGGTGGCCTCTTCGATCAAGCGCATCGAGATGACGCTGCCCGGCCTGCAGGAACTGGCGCAGGGCGGCACCGCCGTCGGCACCGGCCTCAACGCGCCGGTGGGCTTTGCCGAAACGGTGGCGGCGCGCATCGCCGAAATCACCGGCATCGCCTTCGTCACCGCGCCGAACAAGTTCGAGGCGCTCGCCGCGCATGATTCCATGGTGTTCTCGCATGGCGCCATCAACGCGGCGGCCGCCGCCCTCTTCAAGATCGCCAACGACATCCGCTTCCTCGGCTCCGGCCCGCGCTCGGGCCTCGGCGAACTGTCGCTGCCGGAAAACGAGCCGGGTTCCTCGATCATGCCGGGCAAGGTCAACCCGACCCAATGCGAGGCTCTGACGCAGGTCTGCGTGCAGGTGTTCGGCAACAACGCCTCGCTGACCTTCGCCGGCAGCCAGGGCCATTTCGAGCTCAACGTCTACAACCCGCTGATGGCCTACAACTTCCTGCAGTCGGTGCAGTTGTTGGCCGACGCCTCGATCTCCTTCACCGACAATTGCGTCGTCGGCATCGAGGCTCGCGAAGACAACATCAAAGCCGCGCTCGACCGCTCGCTGATGCTGGTGACCGCGCTGGCGCCGACGATCGGGTACGACAATGCCGCCAAGATCGCCAAGACCGCGCACAAGAAGGGCACCACCTTGCGCGAGGAAGCACTGGCCACTGGGCTGGTCAGCGAGGCAGACTACGACCGGCTGGTGCGGCCGGAGGACATGACGCATCCGGGTTAAGCGATTCCAGGGAAAGTGCCTTGCGTTTCCTCGGGAAGCGCGCAGCCCTCTTCTTGGGGATTGCGTCAACTAGAAATCCGAATTTTGTGGCGGGACAATTTGCTCCCGCCGCTGCTGGCCGCGACAAGAATTTTGCGTCGGTCGAACGATCCCGAAATGTACGTCCTGTGAACAATGTGTCGCCGGACTGGCGGCTTTGGTGAACAGTCGGCTTGGTCTATCTGACGGGACATCAACCCTTTTCGGAGAGCCACCATGTCCATCAACACTTCCGCTGCCGGCGCCGGCATCGCGTCCAACAGCTCCACCACCATCCTGCTCGGCCGCATCCTGCTCGCCGCCATCTTCCTGCTTTCCGGCTTCGGCAAGCTCACCGCCATTTCCGGCACCGCCGGCTATTTCGGCGCCATGGGCCTGCCGGTGCCGACCGTAACGGCCATTGTCGTCGGCCTGATCGAATTGCTCGGCGGCCTTGCCGTGCTCGTTGGCTTTCAGACCCGCATCGCCGCCTGGGTGCTCGCGGTCTTCACCATCGCCTCGGCCTTTGTCGCCCATACCGGCTGGGCCGACCAGAACCAGATGATCCATTTCCTGAAGAACGTCGCCATCACCGGCGGCTTCCTGCTGCTGGCTTCCTCAGGCCCTGGCACCTACTCGATCGACGCCAAGCGCGGCTGAGCTTTCCCTTCCCAAGCCTGAAATAAGCGGCGTGGAATTTTCCACGCCGCTTTTTCGTTGTCTGCCCAAGCGCACGCTCGACCCATCCCTGCTAGGATCGGTCTCGAAACAGCCGGCGGACAGACATCGGAGATGACCATGCCCCGCGATGCATTGCTTCTGATTTCCCGGCTGCTGCTCGCCGTCCTGCTCGTTCCCTCCGGCTACCACGCGCTCGCCGACGTTGCCGGGACGACCGGCTATTTCGCCGGCCTCGGCATGCCATTGCCGACGCTTGCCGCCTGGGGCACCGGGCTGTTCGAGTTGATTGCCGGTCTCTTGATACTGGTCGGCTTTCAGACGCCGGTCGTTGCGATACTTCTTGCCGCTTTCTGCATCGTTGCAGGCTCCATCGGCCACTACGGCCAGGGCGGCGATGACCCGATGCTCACCTTCCTGCACCAGCAGATGCTGATGAAGGATATTGCCATCGCCGGTGGATTCCTGGCGCTAGCCATGGCCGGCGCCGGGGCCTGGTCGATCGACGGGCGCCGCGCCGCGGTCTGATATCGTCAAATATCGTCCCGGTTGAACCATCCGTGCCAGGTCGACCCCCACTCCGTCTCGGCTTCGTCGAGCCACCTCTCCCCCGATCGACGGGGTAGAGGAAGTGCGCGAGCCTATTGCCGCCAACGCTTTCCAACGAGGCTCCCTTCCTTTCCCTCCGGAGGGGGAAGGTGGCGGTGCGAAGCAGCGACGGATTGAGGAAGCCGGTCCTCGAACGCGAGGCCGACGACGACATGGTTTTGCTGTCAGGCCGCGCCTACTTCACCGACACGCTCTGCCCACCCTCGACCGCCAGCACCAGCCGGCGGTTGGTGATCCGCGCCAGTTGCGCCAGCCGTCCGGCCGGGCGTTCGCCGTAAAGATCGGAAAGTGAGGCCGGCAGCACCAGCGCCAACGTGCCATTGCCGCGGTTTTCCCATTTCAGCCGCGGCATGACGCCGGGCATGGCCGCAGTCAGCAGATAGACGACGCGCAGCACCGCCGCCAGGATGCGGGCGCGCTCGAGATAGCGCGGCGTCGCCAGGCCGCGGATTTCCGGCGCCGCATCGTTGAACACGCCTTCGTGGCGGAACAGGCCGACCAGCGCCAGGAAGGCACGGCCGGGGTGATCGACGCCAATGAAGGACGCGTGGGCAATGATGTTGAGCGACTGCTTGCCGCGATATTCCGGGTGTGCGCGCCAGCCTATATCGGCCAGCAGACAGGCAGCGTGGCGATAGCGCGCCTCATCCTCCGTCTCGTCGATGCCGAAGGCGGCAAAGGTCTTGTCCGTCCATTCGACAAGCTCATGCGCATGGGTGACCGAGCGCGACCGCAGCCGCGCCAGTTCCTCCGAAGCGGAGACCAGCGGATCGGCCTTCTGCTCGGCAGGGTCGAGCAGCGAATAGAGAAACCCTTCGCGCACGCCCAACGCCGAGACGATGATCTTCGACGGCTGCATCGCCGCCATGATCTCCTGCAGCACGACCGCGCCATAGGGCAGCAGCGAACGGCGGTTCTTCGACACACCTTCGATGCCCTTGACCTTCTCGATCTCGCCTTTCGCCACCTGCTTCAGGAAATTGGCGGCGCTTTCGACACCGATCTCATAGTGGTGCATGACGCCAAGCGGGTAGTTGGTCATTTCCATGTGCAGCCGGGCAAGGTTTCGCCAGGTGCCGCCAACGGCGTAAAAGGGCCGTCCCAGCCCGCCCTTCAACAATTTGGCGCGCGCCAGTTCGTCGCGGGTGATCTTTGCCGCCTGGGCGAGCGAATTCCTGGCCATGTCCTGCAGCCGCAGGCCACCCAGCGGCAGCGTGATGCCGTCGCCGATCGCCTCGCCATTGATGTCGATAAGCTCCAGGCTGCCGCCGCCAAGATCGCCGGCAATGCCATTGGCGGGGTGGAAGCCCGAAATGACGCCAAGCGCCGAATAATGCGCCTCCTGCCGGCCAGTGAGCACGCGGATCTCGGTCTTGAGCACATCCTGGGCGCGGTGGATGAAGTCGGGGCCGTTGATCGCTTCGCGGGCCGCGGCCGTTGCCAGCACAAACATGTGCTCCGCACCCGCCTGGTCGGAGAGCGCGCGGAAACGGCGGAACTCCTCCATCGAGCGCGTCACCGCCTCGGGGTCGAGCTTGCCGGTCGAAACGATGCCGCGGCCGAGGCCGGCCAGCATCTTTTCGTTGAACAGCAAGGTCGGCGAGCGCGCCAACCCTTCATAGACGACAAGGCGGATCGAGTTCGAGCCGATGTCGATGATGGACAGCGGCCGGCGATCCTGCAGCCGGCCTTGGGACGTTGAAATCATCAGCCGGTGTTCTTCTTGCGACGCTTGAACTGCGCGATGCGCTTGGGCGCATGCGACTTCAGCGCGTCACCCCGTCCCGACAGGCTCGGATTGGTCATGAAATATTCCTGCGCGTTGAACGGTTCCTCACCCTCCTCCAGCACGACGCGCCGGGAGGTTCCGTCAGCCAATACGTCGAAACTTTGCTGGTTGTCCATGATGTTGCCCAGCATGATCTGGCCAAGGATCTGTTCATGCACCGTTGGATTGGTGATCGGCACCATGGTCTCGACGCGGCGGTCGAGATTGCGTGGCATCAAGTCGGCCGAGGCGATGTAGACGATCGCCTCGTCCGACGGCAGGCCATGGCCGTTGCCGAAGCAGTAGATGCGGCTGTGTTCGAGGAAGCGGCCGACGATCGACTTGACCCTGATGTTTTCCGACAGGCCGGGCACCTGCGGCCGCAGGCAGCAGATGCCGCGCACGACGAGATCGATCTCGACGCCGGCACGGCTGGCGTCATAGAGCGCGTCTATGATGTTGGGATCGACGAGCGCGTTCATCTTCATCCATATGCGCGCCGGACGGCCAGCCAGCGCGTGGGCGACCTCGTCGGCAATGTGCTTGAGGATGCGGCTGCGCAGCGTAAATGGCGAGATGGCGATCCGCATCTCATCGGTCGGCTCGGCATAGCCGGTGATGAAGTTGAACAGCTGGGCGACATCGCGCGCGATCGTCGGATCGGTGGTGAAGAAGGACAGGTCGGTGTAGATGCGCGCGGTCACCGGATGGTAGTTGCCGGTGCCGAGATGGACATAGTTGCGCAGCTTGCCGTCCTCGCGCCGCACCACAAGCGACATTTTCGCATGGGTCTTCAGTTCGAGGAAGCCGAACACGACTTGGACGCCGGCGCGTTCGAGGTCGCGCGCCCAGCGGATGTTGGCCTCCTCGTCGAAGCGCGCCTTGAGCTCGACCAGGGCGGTCACCGACTTGCCTGCCTCGGCCGCGTCGACCAAGGCGCGCACGATCGGGCTGTCGTTGGAGGTGCGGTAGAGCGTCTGCTTGATCGCCACCACCTCCGGGTCGGCCATCGCCTGGCGCAGGAACTGGACCACCACGTCGAAGGATTCATAGGGGTGGTGGACGACGATGTCCTTCTCGCGGATGGCCGCGAAACAATCGCCGCCATGCTCGCGGATGCGCTCGGGAAAGCGCGGATTGTAAGGGGTGAATTTCAGGTCGTCGCGCGGCACGGCAACGATCTCGGAAATCTGGCTGAGCGCCAACGGGCCGGTCAGAACGCTGATGCGGCTCGAAGAGACGCCAAGCTCGCCGGCGACGAACTCGCGCAATTCGCCGGGCATCGACTTGTCGAATTCGATGCGGATGACCGAACCGCGGCGGCGCCGCTTCAGCGCCGTCTCGAACAGGCGCACGAGATCTTCCGACTCTTCCTCGACCTCGATATCGCTGTCCCGGATGATGCGGAAGGTGCCGGAACCCTTGACCTCATAGCCGGGGAACAGCTTGCCGATATAGAGGCCGACAGCCTCCTCCAACGGAATGAAGCGAACGTGCTGCTTGCGGTCGGGCAGACGGATGAAGCGCTTCAGCGCCACCGGCAGGCGCAGAAGCGCGCTCATCTCCTCGCCATTCTTGCGATGGCGCAATTGCAGCGCCATCGAGAAGCCGAGATTGGGAATGAACGGAAACGGATGCGCCGGGTCGATCGACAGTGGAGTCAGGACCGGGAAGACCTGGTCCTGGAAATGGTCTTCCAGCCAGACTTTCTCATCCTTGGTCAGTGCATCGCGGGTGATGCTCTCAATGCCTTCCTTGTTGAGCAGCAGCATCAGCGCCGAAAGGCTGTTCTGCTGGTCCTCCTGCAGCCGCTCGACCTCGCGCAGCAATTGTTCCAGCTGCTGCTCCGGCGTGCGGCCGTCGGGGCTCTTGAGCGCAATGCCTTCGCGCACCTGGCCGGCAAGGCCGGCGACGCGGACCATGAAGAATTCGTCGAGATTGGCGGCTGAAATCGACAGGAAACGGACGCGTTCGAGCAGCGGATGGTGCTGGTTCTGGGATTCCTCGAGCACACGCCGGTTGAACTGCAGCCAGGAGAACTCACGGTTGACGAACCGATCGGGGTTGCCGCCCTCGGGGCTCGCCACCTCGACATTGATGAATTCGCTCTGCACCGGCTTCAGTTCGTTCATGGTTCCTGCTCTTCCCCCGCCAACCGTCCCTTGGAGCGCCGCTGGACGTGCCATGCCTCTAACACGCTTTTGTGGCGCATGACCCTTCGGCGAAAACCGTTCCGATTTCAGGGACATGCACTTAACCGGCTCAACGTATCCTCTGACAGGCTTTTGCGACAGTTTCATTTCATCGATCTTGCAAACAGGCCTGTTATGTTCCAGATGCTTTTCGACGAGATCAAGGAGACGACGATGGCAGGCGGTTCCATTCCCCATTTCCAGAACGATGCGGGCCATCCGGCAATCGACATCGGCGTCAAGGAATTCATGTGCACCGGCGCCAACCCGCCATTCGACCACCCGCATGTGTTCCTCGACATGGGCGACGACAATGAAAAGGTCTGTCCCTACTGCTCGACGCTCTACCGCTATTCGGCGAAGCTGAGGGCGACGGAAACGCTGCCGGCTGGTTGCCTTTATATCGACCAGGCCGCCTGATCCTTCCGCGACAAGCCCGATGGAAGACATCAGGTCCCGGCAGGTCATAATCGCCGGGGCCGGCATCGCCGGGCTGACCGCTGCCCTTGCCTTCGCCGGACGGGGTTATCCGGTAAAGCTTATCGAACAGGCACAGCACCTCGAAGCGGCCGGCGCCGGCATCCAGCTTTCGCCCAACGCAACACGCATTCTTGGAAAACTCGGCGTGCTCGACCGACTGCTGCCCGCAGCGTTGCGGCCGGAAGCGGTCGTGCTCAAGGACGCCGGGACGCTGCGCGAACTGGCGCGGGTACCGCTCGGGCACGCCGCCGAAGCGCGCTGGCAGTCGCCCTATCTTGTCGCCCATCGCGCAGATCTGCAGGCAGCGCTGCTGGGGCAAATGGCTGAACGGTCGCAGATTGAGCTCATCACCGGCGCCCGCGTGACCGGCATCGTCAAAGACGCGCAATATGTCGCCGTGACCGCCGAAGTGGACGGCCGCGAGATCGAGGCACGCGGCAAACTGCTGGTCGGCGCCGACGGCGTCTGGTCGGCGGTCAGGGCGCAACTCGCAGGCGAGGACTTCGTCAAAAGCCGTTTTTCGGGCGAACTCGCCTGGCGGGCTACAATCGCGGCCGACGGTGCGGCCGGAGAAGCCTTTGTCGCGATCGGCGCCGCCGACTGCGTCACCACGTTCCTGCATCCTGGCTTCCACATGGTCGCCTACCCCGTCAGCAAAGGCCGGGCCTTCAATCTCGCCGCCTTCACCAAGGGTGAGCGCATGGCCGAAGGTTGGTCGGGCCATGCCGATCCCGCGATCCTCACGGCTGCCCTGCGCGGCACCGCGCCGGGCCTGACGAAGCTTGTGGCACTGGCCGGCCCATGGACGGCCTTTCCGATCCACACCGTCGAACAGAAGCGGTGGACGAGCCCGCAGGGCATCGCGCTGATCGGCGACGCTGCGCATGCGATGACGCCGTTTGCCGCACAGGGCGCGGCAATGGCGATCGAAGATGCCATCACGCTTGCCGACGCTATCGCCGATTTCCCTGGCGATCTGCCCAGAAGTTTTCAAATCTGGGAAAATCTTCGGCGGCCGCGTGTCGCCAAGGCCGCGCGTCGTGGGGCCGTAAACCGCCTCGCCTGGCATGCTGCCGGCCCGGTGGCGATCGCCCGCAATCTGTTCCTGGCCATGCGCTCGCCCGACAAGCTCGCCGCCGACCTCGACTGGCTCTATGGATGGCGAGCGGACACTCGGCAGTCTAGATCGTCGACGTAGCGATCCTTCCCACCCCCCTCTGTCCTGCCGGACATCTCCCCCGCAAGGGGGGAGATTGGATGTCGCCGTCGCCTTCGCCAAAATCGCCGGCGTTGCAGCAGGAGCGCCGCGGGCAAAACGGCTGATCTCCCCCCTTGCGGGGGAGATGGCCGGCTGGCCAGAGGGGGGTGCTGTCCCGCTGACTTCAAAAGATCCAACACTGTCGGGGTGCGGCGTAGGAGCTGCTAATTATACAGCCGCATTGAAAATCGCAGCGAGGCCGGCAGCGGGTTCCACCAGCCGGTGCGCAGGCCGGCGGTGCGCAGGCCGGCGGCTGTCCAGGTGTTACAGCCGACAAGCGCGTTGAATTGGCCGTTCGCCTCGAAGAAGCGGTCGAAGCTGGAATAGGCGGCGTTCTCGATGACGACCGGACCATGCGGCCCTTGCTGGAAACTCGCGTCGATATAGTTGAGCAGCGCTGCAAAACGTTCCTCATCGATGTCGAAACCGGTGACAGCAGGGTGCGGCTCGGCGATGGTCCCGGCGATATCGACATGCATGACCGAGGCGTCCAGTGTCAGCGCCTTGAGGACGGGCACTGCTTTCAGCTGCGACCAGCTCGGCGTCTCCAGATAGAAGGCCCGGCCGCCCCAGCCAAAGACGATGTAGCGCACTTCCGGGGCGTCGACAGGGATGCCGGCAGCGACCAGGAAATGGAAGCGCCGGCGCACCTCGTCATCGACGGGAATGGCGATGTCGGTGTGGATCGGATTCTCCAGCACCAGAATATGGCGCGTGCCCTCACCCGCCGCTGACGCCGGCCACAGCGGACGCGGCACCAGCGTGCCGAGCGTGGCAGCGAGCGCGACCACGATAATCAGCATGGCCACGAAACGCAGGGCTTTTCTCATGCGGCGCCGGCTTTGTGTTTCAATGGAGAAGATCAACCCCGACCCCAGATAGCAAAAGAGCCCGGCCGCATTACGGCCGGGCTCTTTTGGTTCGCATGAAAATGCTCAGTGCAGGATCTGCGACAGAAACAGCTTGGTGCGCTCGTGGCGCGGATGGTCGAAGAACTCGGCCGGCGTGTTCTGTTCGACGATCTGGCCCTGATCCATGAAGATCACCCGGTTGGCGACCTTTCGGGCAAAGCCCATTTCGTGGGTGACGCACAGCATGGTCATGCCTTCCTCGGCCAGGCCCACCATCGTCTCCAGCACTTCCTTGATCATTTCTGGATCGAGCGCCGAGGTCGGCTCATCGAACAGCATGATGCGCGGGTTCATGCACAGCGAACGCGCGATCGCCACGCGCTGCTGCTGGCCGCCCGACAGCTGGCCCGGATATTTGTTGGCCTGTTCGGGGATCTTGACGCGCTTGAGGAAGTGCATGGCGATTTCCTCGGCCTGCTTCTTCGGCGTCTTGCGCACCCAGATCGGTGCCAATGTGCAGTTCTCCAGGATGGTCAGATGCGGGAACAGGTTGAAGTGCTGGAACACCATGCCGACCTCGCGGCGCACCTCGTCGATCTTCTTGAGATCGTTGGTGAGTTCCTTGCCGTCGACGATGATCTTGCCCTTCTGGTGCTCTTCCAGCCGGTTGATGCAGCGGATCATGGTCGATTTGCCCGAGCCCGAAGGACCGCAGATGACGATGCGCTCGCCGCGCATCACCTTGAGGTTGATGTCCTTCAGCACATGGAACTCGCCATACCATTTGTGCATGCCGATGATGTCGATTGCGACATCGGTGGTCGAGATGTGCATCTTCTTGGCATCGACCTTGATCTCTTCGGCGCTGACGGCGTTTTCTATGACCATGGCAGGTTCCCCTTTTTGTTCTGTCTTTTAGCTATGATGCATGTCGTTGTCCCAAAACCGCTAAACACTTTTGGGCGACATGCATCAACGTTTGTGGCCGGTGTCGAGCCGGCGTTCCGTGTACATCGAATAGCGCGACATGCCGAAGCAGAACAGCCAGAAGACGAAGGCTGCAAAGATGAGGCCGGATCTCGCGGTCTGTGGCGTCGCCCAATTGGCGTCCGAGAAGTTCTGCTTGACGACGCCAAGCAGGTCAAACATCGAGATGATGATGACGAGGCTTGTGTCCTTGAACATACCGATGAAGGTATTGACGATGCCGGGGATGACCAGCTTCAGTGCCTGCGGCAGCACGATCAGCACCATCTTCTGCCAGTAGCCCAGGCCAAGCGAATCCGCCCCCTCATACTGGCCCTTGGGGATCGCCTGCAGGCCGCCGCGCACCACTTCCGCCATATAGGCGGCGGCAAACAGCGAGACGCCGATCAGCGCCCTGAGATATTTGTCGAACGAAACACCGGCGGGCAGAAACAGCGGCAGCATGACGCTGGCAAAGAACAGAACGGTGATCAGCGGGATGCCGCGAACGAACTCGATGAAGACCACGCACAGTGTCTTGACGATCGGCATCTTGGAGCGCCGGCCGAGCGCCAGCACGATGCCCATCGGCAGCGACACGGCAATGCCGACAAAGGACAGGCTCAGTGTCACCAGCAGCCCGCCCCATAGCTGGGTCTCCACTTGCGGCAGGCCGAAGATGCCGCCGACCAGGAGCACGAACGCGATGATCGGCAGTGCCAGGAATAGAAGAATGGCGTTCAACCCCTTCCGCGGCACACGTGGCATCAGCAACGGCACCAGCAGCGCCACGAACAGGACGGCGACCAGGATCGGCCGCCAGCGCTCTTCCAGGGGATAGCGGCCAAGCATCAACTGGCCGAACTTCGCGTTGACGAAGGCCCAGCAGGCGCCTGACCAGCCGTCCGGCTGGATGCCGCCTTGCGCCACCGTGGCGCATACAGTCCGGTCCGGCCCCGTCCACTGGGCGTTGATGAAGGCCCAGTTGACGACGGGCGGCACGATCATCACCACCAGCGCAATAGCCACTACAGTCAGGATGACGTCGCCCACCGAACCGATCAGGTTCTTGCGAACCCAGGCCAAAGGCCCCCGCACGCCGGCCGGGGCTTGTTGAGCGAGTGCCATTTCGGTCCGCACCCAGGAGGTATCATGTTCCTGCATGGTCTTACCTCTCCACCAGCGCCATCCTGGCGTTGACCACATTCATCACCGCCGACGTCACCAGGCTGATGATGAGATAGACGACCATCATGATCAGCACACCCTCGACCGCTTGACCGGTCTGATTCAGCACTGTGCCGGCGATCGCCGTCAGGTCGGGGTAACCGATGGCAATGGCCAGCGACGAGTTCTTTGTCAGGTTGAGATACTGGCTGGTCAGCGGCGGGATGACGATCCGCATGGCTTGGGGAACGACGACAAGCCGCAGGATAGATCCCGGCCGCAGCCCCAGGGCGCCAGCCGCTTCGGTCTGACCCTTGCTGACGCCGAGAATGCCGGCGCGCACGATCTCGGCGATGAAGGAGGCCGTGTAACAGGACAGCGCCAAATAGAGAGACAGGAACTCCGGCCCGATCTGAAAGCCTCCGGTCAGGTTGAAGGTCGATTGCTTTGGAAAGTCGAAGCTCAAGGGAAAGCCGCTCAGCGCATAGGCCAGGAGCGGAAGGCCGACGATCAGCGCCGCCGAAGTCCAGAATACGGGAAACTGCTGGCCGGTTGCCATTTGCCGCTGGCGTGCCGTGCGCGCGACAAAAAAAGCCATGGCGATGCCGACAAGCAAGGCGACAAACATCAGCCAGGAGCCGTCGCCCCAGATAGCGCGCGGAAAATAGAATCCGCGTTGGTTGAGGAAAGAGCCGAACGGCAAATTGAAACTGTCGCGAGGCGCCGGCAGTACCGCGAGCACGCCTGAATACCAGAAGAAGATCACCAGCAGGGGCGGAATGTTGCGGAACACCTCGACATAGACCGTGCAAATCTTGCGAACCAGCCAGTTGCGCGATAACCGGCCGACGCCGACAATGAAGCCAATGATGGTCGCGGTGATAATGCCGGCAACGGCGACGATAATGGTGTTGATAAGCCCGACGACAATGGCCTGGCCATAGGTCGAATCAGAATCATAAGCGATGGGCCTGACTGGAATGTCAAAGCCTGCTCGGTTGTTCAGGAAGCCAAAACCGGAAGTAATATGCAGGCGCTGCAGGTTGACGATGACGTTGTGGACGATCCACCAGACGCCCGCCACCAGCAAGATGACAACCACCGCCTGGAAGAAAAACCCGCGGACTTTCGGATCGTTGATGAAGGAACCGCGGCTCGGCTCCTCGCGAAGAACTTCCTGCGATGCCATTGCTTCATCCCCTGGAAAGAGAAACCGGAAGGCAGATGATCTGCCTTCCGGATCACATTTCGATCAGCGGATCGGCGGTGCGTATTGCAGGCCGCCCTTGGTCCACAGCGCATTGATGCCGCGCGCGATCTTCAGCGGGCTGCCGGTGCCGACATTGCGCTCGAACATCTCACCGTAATTGCCGACTGCCTTGACGATGTTGACGACCCAGTCATTGCTCACGCCAAGGTCGGTTCCGATCTTGGTTTCGGCTTCCTGACCGAGCACGCGCTTGATCTCCGGATTATCCGAGGTCTTCATCTCTTCGACATTGGCCTGGGTGATGCCCAGTTCCTCTGCCTGCAACAGGGCGAAGTAGGTCCACTTGACGATGTGGTACCACTGGTCGTCCCCCTGGCGTACGGCGGGGCCGAGCGGCTCTTTGGAGATGATCTCGGGCAGCACGACATGGTCGGCCGGCGCACTCAGCGTCAGGCGGATGCCATAGAGGCCGGATTGGTCGGTGGTGTAGACGTCGCAGCGGCCGGCGTCATAGGCAGCGTTGACCTCTTCCAGCTTTTCGAAGACGACCGGGTTGTACTCCATCTTGTTCGCCTTGAAGTAATCGGCGAGGTTGAGCTCGGTGGTGGTGCCGCTCTGCACGCAGACTGCCGCACCTGAAAGCTGCAGCGCCGAATTGACGCCAGGCAATTTCTTGGCGTTGATCATGAAACCCTGGCCGTCATAATAGGTGACGCCGATGAAGTTCAGGCCAAGCGCGGTATCGCGATTGATGGTCCATGTGGTGTTGCGCGACAGGAGATCGATCTCGCCCGACTGCAACGCGGTGAAGCGCTCCTTGGCGCTGAGCGGCGTGAACTTGACCTTGGAGGCATCGCCGAAGACTGCGCCAGCGACAGCGCGGCAGAAATCCGCGTCGATGCCTTTCCAATCGCCTTTGTCGTCAGGCGCCGAGAAGCCGGCCAGGCCCGTCGAGACACCGCACTGGATGAAGCCCTTCGCCTTGACGGTATCGAGCGTTGTCGCCGACGCGGCCGAAGCCATCCATCCAAGCGCAGCGGCACCGAGAATGCCAATTGCAATATGTTTCATAACCCACAGACCCTTTTCTGTTTTCAGGTAAACCCTGATCCTCAGGCAAATCCTGATCTTTTCCCGCGTGAACCCGGCTCCCATCCGGCTCATTCCGGAACCTCGCGTCGTAACCGACGCCCGGCCCCTCCCATTCACGAACTGCATCGAAGGCGATTATCTCTGTGAGGTCAAGGGAAATGACCGTTTCACGACAGCTTTGAAAACCAATTGCCGCAAATGCCTGAATTGCAGACAACAGCATCAGGAAAGCAGCAAGCCCCGCAAATAAAACCGGCAAAGTCCGTCGACGCTAATCCACATCCACTCATGAAATCCGCGGCTCTGGATCGCCACGCTTTCCAGACTATTCATGGGGGAATTGGCCTATGCAAAGGGCACCGCCTGGCGGGCGCCCGCTGTTGCACGGCCAATGCCGCCGCTCTATGGCTAGCGCTTTCACCACAAGGCGAAGAGCAATGGCGACTGACGGCAACGAAATGGGTATCAACACGCGGCTTGCCCATTCGGGCAACAATCCGCACGACTATTTCGGCTTCGTCAATCCGCCGATCGTGCATGCCTCGACCGTGCTCTATCCCAATGCGTCGGTGATGGCGGCGCGCAGCCAGAAATACACCTATGGCACACGCGGCACGCCGACCACCGATGCGTTGGCGCATGCGATCGACGCGCTGGAAGGCTCCGCCGGCACAATAATCGTGCCGTCGGGCCTGGCGGCGGTGACCGTTCCGTTGCTGGCGTTTCTCTCGGCAGGCGATCACATCCTGATTGTCGATTCCGTCTACCATCCGACCCGCAATTTCGCCGACACGATGCTGAAGCGGCTGGGTGTCGAGGTCGAGTATTACGATCCGCATGCCGGCGCCGGCATCGCCAGCTTGATCAAGCCGAACACCAAAGTCGTGTTTACGGAATCACCGGCCTCCAACACCTTCGAGGTGCAGGACGTTCCGGCGATCGCCAAGGCGGCGCATGAAACGGGCGCCATCGTCATGATGGACAACACCTGGGCAACGCCGCTCTATTTCCGTCCGCTCGACCACGGCGTCGATATCTCGATCCATGCGGCGACGAAATATCCGGCCGGGCATTCGGACGTGCTGCTGGGCACAGTGTCTGCCAATGCCAACTGCTGGAAGCAGCTTTGCGAGACGTTCTACACGATGGGCTGCTGCGCCGGCCCCGACGACGTCTACCAAGTCCTGCGCGGCCTGCGCACGATGGGCGTTCGGCTGGATCACCATCAAAAGAGCGCGCTTTCGATTGCCACCTGGCTTGAAGGCCAGCCCGGCGTGGCCCGCGTGCTGCACCCGGCGCTTCCCAGCCACCCCGACCACGCGGTGTGGAAGCGTGATTTTTCCGGCTCGAGCGGCATCTTTTCCATCGTGCTCAAAGGCGGCGGCCAGAGACAGCAGCATGCCTTCCTCGATGCGTTGAAAATCTTCGGTCTCGGCTATTCCTGGGGCGGCTATGAGAGCCTTGCCGTGCCGGTCTTCCTCGGCGACCGTACCGTCGCCAAGGGCCCCTATGACGGCCCGCTGATCCGGCTGCAGATCGGGCTCGAGGATGTCGAGGACCTCAAGGCCGATATCCTGCGCGGGCTGGAAGCGGCCGCTGCGGCATGACACCAGCAAACTTGCGAAGCTGATTCCGCTGGTCGCCCAACCCGTTGAAAGGGTTGGCGAGCGACTTTCGCAGGCGATCGACGTCGCAAAGCCGCTCATGGGTCGACCAAGCGCAATGTTATTTCCCCAATGCGCGCTTTTTCGGATCGGTTTGACTTTCAAAATCGTCGGTCCAACGCCATTGCAGGCGCTGCGCGCACAATTCCAGCCTGACTGAGCTTGCCATGGCCTTTCGTCTCTTTGTCCCCATTCTCGCCGGCGCGACGCTGCGCGAGCGCCTCATCGCCTGCATCGGGGCGATGATCGGCATTGCGCTGACCGGCGCGATCGGCGCGCTGGTGCTTGGCAATGGCCCGCATGTGCCGCTGCTGGTGGCGCCGATGGGGGCGTCGGCGGTGCTGCTGTTTGCGGTGCCTGCAAGCCCGCTGGCGCAGCCATGGTCGATCATCGGCGGCAATACAATATCGGCGCTGGTCGGCGTGATCGTGGCCCATTTCGTCCATCAGCCCGTTCTCGCCACGGGCATTGCCGTGGCGATGGCGATCGCCGCCATGTCGTTCTCGCGCTGCCTGCATCCGCCGGGCGGAGCCGCCGCACTGACCGCCGTGCTCGGCGGGCCGGCCGTGATCGGTGCGGGCTTCCTGTTTCCGTTCGTGCCGGTGGCGCTGAACTCCATGATGCTGGTCGCGCTCGGCTATGCTTTCCACAGGCTGTCGCGACGCAGCTACCCGCATGTGCCGGCCCCTGCCCCGAAAAGCACGCACGGAACCATCGATCCGCCGGCTCAGGAGCGCATCGGCTTCCGGGCCGAGGACATCGATGCCGCGCTGGCTGCGCTCGACGAGACCTTCGACATCGACCGCAACGATCTCGAACAGCTGCTGCGACAGGTCGAACTGCAAGCGGCGATGCGCGCACACCGAACCATGTTGTGCGAGGACATCATGTCCCGCGACGTGATTTCGGTCGATGAACACGCGTCCGCTGATCGGGCGCGTCATCTGCTGCTCGACCACAATATCCGCACGCTGCCGGTTGTCGACAAGGACGCCAGGCTGGTCGGCACCGTTGGATTAAGGGAATTGGCGCGAGCCGACGAAGCCGTCGGAAGCGTTACCTCGACAGCGTCGACCGCCGCCGCCGGTACGCCCGCCATGGCGCTGCTACCGGTGCTCACCGACGGCCGCACCCATGCAGTCATCATCTTGGACGGGGACAGCCGCATCCTTGGCCTGATCACGCAGACCGACCTGCTTGCGGCCACGGCGCGAGTGCAGGCTGCTGACAAGCCGCTGGCGGAAGCAGTATTCTAGGCGCCGTCGGAGCCGGGCGAAAATGGCCGGGAACCTTTTGCCGGCGATGTCATCCAATGTCTATCGAGGTTTCGGACGGGGATTGGATCGAGGAACTGGCCATGCCTGCTATGTCTGTACCAATGCCCACGGCTGCTTCAAGCGAGATGCTTCTCGTGCGCCGCGCGCTGGCACGCGAAGGCAACGCCTTCCGCATCATCATGAAGACCCATAATCAGCGGCTCTATCGCATCGCTCGCGGGGTGGTGCGCAACGATGCCGAAGCCGAAGACATCGTCCAGGAGGCCTATGTCAGAGCCTTTGCCCATCTCGATGCCTTTCGCGGGGAGTCCTCATTGGCCACCTGGCTGTCGCGCATCGTCATCAACGAGGCGCTCGGCCGTCTGCGCAAAAGGCGGCGGACGGTGGCGAAAAACCCGCAAGCCGAAATCATCCAGTTCCCCCTCAATCCCAGCGACGATCCGGAGCGGACGATGGCGCAGCGGCAGATCCTCGAGTTGGTGGAACGGGCGACCGACAGCCTACCCGATGTTTATCGGACGGTGTTCGTGGCGCGGGTTATCGAGGGGCTCAGTATCGAGGAGACCGCCGAGCTGCTTGGCGTGCGGCCGGAAACCGTCAAGACAAGGCTACACCGCGCCCGCGCCCTGGTACGCAAGGCACTCGACGACCAGATCGGGCCGGTGCTGCTCGACGCCTTCCCGTTTGCCGGCCGGCGCTGCGACAGGCTGACCAGCGCCGTCATGCAGCGGCTCGGCCTGGAGAGCTGATCATCGGCTGATTTGGCCGATTTCCCCGGGAACGTTTGCCGCCGCTGCGCATCCAATGACCGTCAACTCAAAAACATGGCCCGGCGCGATCCCGCGTCCGGGCGAAGGAGATGCCATGCTTACCCGACACACCGCCGCCCTCGCTGCCTTGCTGCTGCTTGGCGCTGCCCCGCTCGCGCAAGCCGCCGACAAGCCGACGGACCCGCAGATCGCCCACATCGCCTACACGGCAGGCGTCATCGATGTGGAAGCCGCCAAGCAGGCGATCAAGAAATCGAAGACCAAGGAGGTCGTGGATTTCGCCAACGACATGGTGCGTGACCACGAAGCGGTCAACGCGCAGGCACTGGAACTGGTAAAGAAGCTGAAGGTGACGCCGGAAGACAACGCAACCAGCCAGGCGCTAACCAAGGCTGCGGCCGAGGAGCGGGCGAAGCTCGCCAAACTCGACGGCGCAGCCTTTGACAAAGCCTATGTCGACAACGAGATCGCCTACCACAAACAGGTCGACGGCGCGCTTGAAACCCTTTTGATCCCATCGGCCAGTAATACCGAGTTGAAGAGCCTGCTGGAGACCGGCCTGAAGATTTTCCAGGGCCATGAACAGCACGCCGAGCATGTTGCAGGTATGCTGAAGTAAGGACCAGGCTATGTCGAAACGGCAGCTGTGGATTGCACTGGCGCTGGTCTTCGGGACCTCACCCGTGCAGGCCGAAACCATCCAGGTCACCATCGACAAACTTGTCTTTTCGCCGGCCACCGTCGACGCGAAGGTCGGCGACACGATCAAGTGGGTGAACAAGGACGTGTTCGCACATACGGCTACCGTCAAGGGTGGCTGGGAAGTGATGATCCCGCCGAAGACAACAGCGAGCCTGACCCTGCGGAAGGCGGAAGCGGTCGAATATTTCTGCCGCTTCCACCCCAACATGAAAGGTCATGTGGCCGTGACGGCGCCTTGATCCCGGTCCGCAAGCCCGTCCTGCTGCGTTGAGGCTCGCCTGGCTTCATCCGGACGGGTGATGTGTGTCCACGAGCCGTCACAGCCCGGCTGGCGCCGTGCGATCCAGGCATCCAGCCCTTCGCGCAGATCAGCGGTCGGAGCCATGCGGGCGAACTGCTCGGCCTCGACAGCCAAGCCTTCCGCGATGCTCTGGTTCAGGCCCCGCGCCACTGCTGTGAGGATTGAGGCAATTGCTGCAGGAGAATGTCTGGTCATGCGCCGGGCAAGATCAATTGCGGTGGACATCAGCTCCTCATGCGGCACCACCTGGTTGACGAGGCCGAGTTCGACGGCGCGCGGCGGCGGGAACCAATCGCCGGTCAACAGCAGCTCGAGCGCCCTCTTGCGCCCTGCCAGTCTCGGAAGCCGCTGCGTGCCGCCGAAAGTAGGCGGCATTGCAAGGTTGATCTCAGGCTTGGCGAACAAGGCGCGGTCGCTGGCGATAGCGAGCGGCACGGCTTCGGTGATCTCGCAGCCGCCGCCGAAGGCGATGCCGTTGACGGCGGCGATGACGGGCTTGCGGAATGCCTCCAGCCTTGCCGTCAGCCGCTGTCCGCGCATGACGAAGTCGCGCAGGGCAACGTCGACGCCGATGGCCACGCTGCCTGAGAATTCATGGATGTCGCCGCCGGCGGAGAAGGCGCGCTCTCCTGCTCCAGTGAGGATGACGGCGCGGATGGCGTCGTCGGTCTCGGCGGCATCGAGGAGCGCAAGCAGGCGATCAATCAGCGCATAGTTCAAGGCGTTGAGCTTTTCCGGCCGATTAAGTGTGAGGATGGCGATCCCGTTGCGGGCCTCGGTGAGCACAAGCTCGGTCATGTCTTTTCCTTCCCTGTGTTTGTCGACGGAGAGGATCAGGCTTTCGGTTGTATGTATATTCACTAGTCGGTATACTTGCGTATGAGCGAAGCACCGAGCCCTACCCGCAAACGCATTGTCGATGCCGCAACGAAGCTGTTCTATGCCGAGGGGATCGGCCGCGTCAGCGTCGATGCAGTGGCGGAAAAAGCCGGGCTGACCAAGCGCACGCTCTACTATCATTTCAAGAGCAAGGACGATTTGATCGCGGCCTATCTCGACGGTCGCGACCAGCCGAACCTCAAGCAGATGGCCGGCTGGTTCGAGATGACCGAAGGCGATGTCGAGCGCAAGGTCGAGGCGATTTTCACCAATCTGGCGCGCGTGGCGAAGCACCCGAAATGGAGAGGCTGCGGCTTTCTGCGCACGGCAGCCGAACTCGCTTCCATGCCCGGACACCCGGCCGTTAAAGCGGGGGCGCGGCATAAGCAGAATTTCGAGACCTGGCTGGCCGGCGAACTCACAGGCCACGGCGTCGACGAGCCGCAGACCCTGGCGCGCGAAATCGTGCTTTTGATGGACGGCGCGTTCTCGATCATGCTGATCCACCGCAACCCCGACTATGTCGAGGCGGCCGGACATGCCGCTGCAACGCTGGTTCGGGCAAGGTCAGGATCGGCGACTATCCGCTAGAGCGTTCACCGTTTAATGAAGACGGCGAAACACGCTATTTCTTTGACGCAATTCCGGACGGAGAACCGCTTCACACTTTTTCCTGGAATTGCTCTAGAATCCAGCCGCCAGCCATGCCGTCCCGACGGCAAGGGTCAGCAGCGTCAGTGGCAGGCCGACCTTGAAGAAGGCTGAGAAGGACAGCTGCGTGCCGGCCGCCCGCGCCTGTTCGGCGACGATCAGGTTGGCGACTGAGCCGAGCAAGGTGAAGTTGCCCGCCAGCGTCGAGCTCATCGCCACCACCAGCCAGGCACGCCCGGGGTTTTCAAGGCCGGGTATGAATGGCCGCAGCGCCAGCACGGCCGGAACATTGCTCATGATGTTGGAGAGCACCGCGGTGAAGCCCGATAGACGCCAGACGTCGTCCAGCCCGAGGTTCTTGGCCGAGGCGATGATGTCGGGCGTCAGCAGCGTCGTTTCGGCGCCGGCGACAACGATGAACAGGCCGGCGAACATGAACAGCAGCGGGCCGTCGATCTCGCGGTAAATGCGTGCCGGCTTGATGGCGCGGGTGAGCAGCAGGATGGCGCCGCCGATGAGCGCTGCCTTGGCAACCGGAACGCCGGCGAAGAAGGCGATGGCCAGGCCAATGCAGACAACCACCGCCTTCAGCACCTGTCCCGGCAGCATGCGGCCGCGATAGACTTCCGGGTTGAGATCGGCGGTGCGGGCGAATTCGGCGCGGTAGACGATGCGCACGATGACGACGACCGCGACGAGGCCGAAGAGGGCAACCGGCGCCAGGGCGGCCGAAAAGGCTGGATAGGAAATTCCCGACAGCGCGCCGATGACCATGTTCTGCGGGTTGCCGGTGATGGTGGCGACGCTGCCGCAGTTGGACGCGGTGGCGGTGGCGATCAGATAGGGAATGGGATTGCGATTGATGACACGGGTGACGTGGACGACGATCGGCGCCATGACCAGGCAGATGGCGTCGTTGACCAGGAACGCCGACAACACGCCGGTCAACAGCGTCACCATCACCAGCAGCACGAAAGGCGCGTGCGCATGCTCGATAGCGTAGGCGCCAAGCGCCCGGAAGGCGCCGGACACCTTCAGATGCGCCACCACGATCATCATGCCGAGCAGCAGCGTAATGGTGTCGAAATTGATGGCGCGATAGGCATCTTCCATACTGAGTGCGCCGATGGCGATCATCGCCGCACCCCCCAGCAAGGCGATCCCTGCCCGGTCGAGACGGAGGCCTGGAATACGCCCGATTGCGACGCCGACATAAGTCAGGACCAGGATCAAAAGTGCCGCTGCGCCCATCAATGTCATTGGCAGACATCCTTGTCCGAACGAACCGACGCAGGAACGGACTGTTCCCGCTCGGGCATTTGCTGGGCAGCTTTAACGCCGCTCCAGCAAAGCGAAAGCCTATAACGATCCGAATGCGAAAATCGGTGGGCAAAATCGCGGGTCGACCGATGCCGGGAGCAACCGGAGCTTGATCTTGAGACGGCCGAGATTGGGAATGAGACACGCGCGGCGGACTGCGGCGGACTGAGATCGCCATCCGCGAAACTTCCCCCTCGGGAGGCTCGTGGCTTATGTGATTAAATTCTAATTTAGGCTTTCCGGGTATGGATAGCTTAGCTATATTTCGGCCTTGGGGTTTCAGATGGTCCAGGTTCTTGAGAGGGAATGCCGTGTCTCGGAGAACGAGGCTCTGCTGGCGCGTCCGATAGAATGTCCACAATGCCACGGAACCCGCAAGGTGTTTGTCTGTGCCCGGTGGGCGAGCTCGAACGGCCATTGCTGCCCCGGAGGAACACACCGGCTCAGTTGCCCCGGTCACAGCGTCGCGTGCATGGAGTGCGAAGAGAACCTTGAGCCTATCTGAAAGCGAGCGCGACT
Organism: Mesorhizobium sp. M0058; assembly: GCF_040323095.1. Classification (NCBI taxonomy): domain Bacteria; kingdom Pseudomonadati; phylum Pseudomonadota; class Alphaproteobacteria; order Hyphomicrobiales; family Phyllobacteriaceae; genus Mesorhizobium; species Mesorhizobium sp. M0058. The sequence continues at coordinate 67,499 of NZ_JAMYUQ010000002.1, read as the reverse complement.
ATTTCCTGTCGGGAAAACGCAAAAAGCCCGCTCCGGCGAACCGGAGCGGGCTTTGCAACCATACGCCAAGTGTACCCTGCTGAGACCAGTACCCTGCCGAGAGCCGACCCGCTTTGCGTTTCCGCCACCGCAATAAATTGGTAGCGGCACTTCCAGAAAAAGCGATTGTTGGCTAACCGCCGTCGAATTACTCGCCCGACTGGCCGTCGCCAGTCACACTGCTGCCCAGAATTCCAAAGTCCTGAGACTTAGTTCCTTGTCCCGCAGTCAGGAATCCATCCGCATCCAGGCCGCGCCGCAGCAGTTCCCGCACTGCCGCGGACCGGCTTGGCATGCGCTTTTCGAAGCGCCAGTTTTCCAAGGCAGCCAATTCCTCGGCTGTCAGCATGATCTGCAGTCGCTCGGGTCGTTCCAGCTCGGCCATTCGCGCCTCCAACCGTCAAGACCAAAAATATGGTGAGTTAGTATGTGTCTCAATTGCAGTATAGCTAGGGGTCCCCGTGCAGCGCGTCAAGAGAGGCTGATGGGTGACTCACATACAAGACCAACGATGAGGAAGACACGCCGATAGCACAACCCTCGCAGTCTGCTAACTACTTGATTTACTTGAGAATATTTTATATTCTTCTTGCCATCTGAAGGTCGTTGGCGCATCTTGATCACGACGGGACAACCGGCTCCTGAAAGGAAGGTTTCCATGCGCTACGGATATTCGGCTCGGCTACGGGAGGATCTCAATTCACGGGTCCTGGGCGCGCTGCGCTCGCGCGGAATGGTCAATATTGCGGTGGTTGCCGAGGACATACGATTGCGTAACCTGGACGAGAACGTCGCCCTTGAAGACGTCGAGCGGCTTGTGATGCAGACGGCCCAACTCTACGGCGCGGTGATGGAATTGGACGGACTGACCTCCGTCGAGGCGGGGAGATTGACTTCGCTTGCCGACGATAAGCACGAACTGTCTGGCATCGGCAATTCCGACACCACAGGCGGCCAAACCGCTCCCCTGCTGGGATTGTCCTAAGCGCGACCCTCTCTTTCAATCGACAAAATCCGCGAGAGAGATTTGGACCGAACTCGGCGGCGCTTTGAGCGTCCAGACGACGCCTTGTCCCCAAATTCCAGTTGTCCGGTGCCGCTAAGCGCTTGTGGCGCAACCCGCTGGAGCACGACGGAGCCAAAACCGCGGCGCGTCGTCCCACTCAAGTTCGGCGGCCTCGTTGTAGAACGTGATGCGGCCCCGTGTGTCGATGGTGTAGGCTGCAACGGGCAACGCTCCCAACAAACTGGCGGGCCCGACACCTGGGATTCCAATCCCCGCATGTTGGATGACGTATTTCCCTACCCCAAATTCCCCACCTGCTCGATTTGCCCGTTCCGCGGTACCTGAGATGCACGTGCGAGGTTTCGGTTCCCGTCGTCCCCTTGGGACGGCAATTGTTCTCCTGCGAAAAGGCGATCACCCGCCGGGCGGCGCCGGATCTCAGGGCTCGCGCAAATGTCGACAACGAAGCGCAACTCAGGCCGTCTTTGTCGGAAGCTCGTCAACCCGAGGCGGTTCTCCCGTTAGCCCCGCCTGACGCCAGCAACAAGTTGCCTGGGACTGTGTCGCCGATGGCAAACGACAACCATTGCGGCAAACAGGCCCTGATCGGCATCCAGCTTCAAAGGCTGCGGAACGTTGTTTCGCGGCCTTTACGCTGCGCCGATGGCTTCGCATCGACAGGAACCAATCAAGGGCCAGAGCGTTTGCCGCTGCGTACTCTTCTCAGACGTAGCCAGACGGAGTGAGGGACATGGCTTCATCGGTACTTATCGGCATTCTGATCACTTTCCTGGTGATCATCCTGGTGCTCTATCTCATCCAGCGTCTGCCGCTCGATGGCCGCACGAGGCAGATCGCGCAGATCGTTGTCATCATTATCGGCATCATTTCGCTGTTGAAATACCTGGCCGTATTTTAGGATAAGGATCGCCATGACATCCCAAACAATCGCATGGATCATTGGAACGGCGTTGTTTGCAGCAACAAGCACGGCCTACGCCCGACCCGACACGCGTTCGATGACCTGCGAGGAGACGCAGCGCCTGATCCAGAGCCATCACTCGGCGGTGTTGACGACCGGCCGGAATACTTACGATCGCTATGTCCGCCAATACGGCAACGAGTGCGACTGGCCGGAGGTGCCGGTCGGTGCCTCCGTTCCGACACGTGATGGCCAGTGCCGTGTCTATTGGTGCCGGGAACCGGTGTTCGATTTCCCGAACTGACATATCCAGCAGCCTTGCGGCGGTCGTTGCCATGGCGCTCCCGGGTTCAGACGATGCATTGCGCGAGGCGACATGGAACCCTTGCGCCGCGCGTGAATTGATTGTGCGCATGGCGCTGCAAGATGTAGCGGTGTGATGCCCAACCAGATGGAGGAGCGGTCATGCCCAATGATACAAGGCGGAGCGGCAGCTGCCTGTGCGGCGGCATCCAGTTTTCGGTGACGGGAGATCCCTTTCGGATTGGCCTTTGCCATTGCAAGGACTGCCGCAAGGCTAGCGGGTCGGCTTTTTCGGCGTTTGCAGTGTGGCCGCTCGAGGCGTTCGAAACGACGGGTATCGTCAACAGCTACGGCGACAGAAGTTTTTGTCCCACCTGCGGCGGCCGGGTGCCTTTGGTTCGTGAGAATGAGGTGGAAGTGACGATTGGCAGCCTCGATGAGGTGCCCACCGAAGGGCTGGAGCCCAGCTATGAACTCTGGGTCAATCGCCGTGAGCACTGGTTGCAACCCTTGCCTGCTGCCCGGCAATTCGAGCACGACCGGGTCGATGACGAGCCGACAAACCGGACAGCCGAACCGATTTCTGACGGTGTCGAAACGCCGTCTAGCTTGCCGCAACGCAAGTCGGCCTAGCGCGAGCGGCGCAGACAGCCGGCAGGCAGGAAATCATTCTCGACACCGCCCGATGCCGACAGGACCGGGTCCGACAACATTTCACCCGGTAGAAGCCAAACGCAAAAAGCCCGCCTTGGCGTCAAGCCAAGGCGGGCGGTAGATCATCCGGCCTGCGCTGCCGTGGAACGATGGGTTGGCCAAAGCCCTGGGCTGAGACACGGTGCCGTTTGTAACCGGCGATTGACTACGGAGCGGCCCCGGTTAGCTGGAATTCGTCTTGTGGTTGCAACGATGCTAGATTTTGTTTGGAAACGAGAGCTTAAGACCACGCAATATCGTTACGTCAACTATGCTGTCCAAGTATCTCGTGGTGTGAACTGAAGGAATCTTGCTGTCTTGTACAAAAGAACGCTTTGTTTATTTTCTTTCCGTCACATAGTGTAGCGAATCTTGAAGCCGGATGGGGCGATTTTCGTGCAGCCAGCGCCTTCGCAGGATCGCGGTCCGCACGTGCAATATCCACTTCACGGCAATCTTCATGCAGCATAGCCAGCGCAAAGTTCATACGCAGACGTTGGGGGGCACCAATGGACCAGCCGAGCAAAATGGAGAACCTGCAGTTCGCGCAAGGGATACTGCGGGAGCTTCGGCAGAAAGCCGAAGCCGACGGCCAGAAGCTTCTGACCTACCTCATCGACATGGCCTACCTTGAAGCCAGCGACCGCATCCGTGCACATTGGGTCGGCAATCACGAGCCCGAAAACCGCAGGGCCAAGGGGTAGGTGTCAAGGGGTAAACCCGAAACGGGGCGATGGTTGCCCCCACGGAGCGTTTGATCAGACGCTTGGGGCCGGCGAGGCCACCGGTCAGTTGGCAATACCGGCTGAGAGGTCAGCCAGAACCTCCCTCACCCGAGTTTCGCTGACGCCGCGCGTGTCCTTGACCCAGCTGGGCGTCGAAAGCGGCGGTTCGATAAAGCGAACATGGTTGTTTACGGGCCCATGCACATAGGGGCGATTCAGCCCGTAGATGAGCGCGCATGGGACGTTCAGGGCAGCGGCGGCGTGGGAAATCCCGCCATCAACCCCGAGGAACATGGTCGACGCAGCGATTTGGCACATCGCGTCAGCAATCGACGGGGTCGAGGTGAAGTCGATTGCCTCAGGAATGGCGGCGCGGATTTTTGCGGCACCGGCGTGCTCGCGCGGTCCGCCTACAATCCAGATTGCCCAGCCGCGATCATGATGGTCTCTGGCGATCGAAATGAAGCGCTCGACGGGCCATGAGCGGAAATTCTCAATGTCGGCAGTATAGAGCGCCAGTGCCGGTCGGTCGGCATCGATCTTCTTGTGCTGGCGCCATTCGTCCAGTTCGGCCGGATCGACCACAAGCCGGGGCGCCGGCCACTCTGCGCCCGCAGCCGGCTTTTCGCCAAGCGAGGCAATCGAGCAGACTTCCTCGAACAGCCGCGTCTTGCGGGGTCCGAAGGCCCATAGATGGGCCAACCAGCCGGCGGGGAAGCGATTGAGGAGGCCGAATTGCAACTCCTGCGGATAGCCGATGCGCTCCTCTATTCCGGCCATGAACGCCATCAGCGCCGCCTTGGTGCTGCTGGTCATCAGATAGGCCGTACGGTAATTTTCCTTGCGCAACTCGCCAACCAGGCGGCTGCGCTCGCCAAACCCGGGGCGCTGATGACGCTTGGCAAGCGCCCAGCCCTTCCTGACATGCGGCATCAGGCGCGCCAGCGGCGCTGCAACGGGCGAGGTGACGACATCTATGGGGCGATCAGGAAATCGCGCGGCAATGATCTGGATGGCGGAATGGCAACGGACGAAGTCGCCGACCGCGGGGAAGCCGACGAAGAGGATTGGATCGCCGGTCGTCAAGGAAGCGCTTCGCCGTCAAGGATGCGGGCATAGAGATCCAGATAGCCGCGCGCCGCTTTTTGGATGGGAAATCTCGTCGCGGCCGATTCGCGGCATTGCTGAGGCGTAAGGTCGGCGACGGCCTCGAAAGCGGCCGCAAATTCTTCATCGGTCTCAAAGAAGCGCCCGCTGTCGGCATCGACCGTCTCGGGCAATGCGCCTCGCGTCGTCGTCAGCACCGGAGTGCCGCACAACATGGCTTCGACCGGTGCGTTGCCGAACGGCTCCTCCCAGGCGATGGGGTTGAGGAAGGCTCGCGCTTCGCCGAGAAGGCGAAGCTTCGGCTCGCCGTCAACGATTCCGTGGAAACGGTATCGCCTGCCAAGGCTCTTGAAAAACAACCCTTCGCGGCGGGTCTGACTTCGGCCCAGCAGTTTCCAACGCGAGCCACCGGCGATATCGAGACCGAAATCGAATTTTTTGGCGAGATCGACGGCGCGGTTGAGGCCTTTGCTTGATCGTGCAATGCCGGCGAGAAATAGCAGGCGGTCGCCCTTTGCAGCCGACAAACGATAGGCGTCCACCGGAAAGCCATTGTAGACGAATGTCTCGCGCCCATGCTGGCGGGCATGATTGGCGCTGATAAAGCTCCAGTTCGCAACTGGCATGGGCTGGTCCGGCATAAAGCCGCGCTGCGTATTCAGCGTTGGAAATGGCACCTCGACGGGCCAACTATGGGTGTGGACGATTTGCGTGTCCCGCGGAATGGCTGCCCGGCATTCGGCATCGGTCGAAGCGTGCCGGACTTCGAAGAGCGGGTGGCTGGAGCCAGGGCCAGCGATCACCACGACTTCGTGTCCGAGACGAACCATCTCCGTGGCCAGCCATTCGACCTGACGCTGAATCCCACCGTAACCTCGGCAGGGTATTACGCCCTTCAAAACGAGCGTCACCCGCATTGACCTTGCCTCACAATGCTCTCAAAGACGGCCCAGGTGCGTCACGGGCTGGGCATTGTCAAGGTCGCGCCAGAAACGCAAAAAGCCGCGGCGGCCTCGATCGGGTTACGGAATCGTTAATCAGCGCTTGCTACTATACCGGATGACCAAGAATCTCGGCAATGCACCCAGGACCATCTCCAGGCAACAGCCAAAGACCTCCGCTCTTGGTGGGCTGACGCCCGCCCTGTTTCCCCTTGTGGTCGTCGCGCTCGGATACATGATCGGTCGGCAATTCTTCGGCTTCTAGGGCGACTCGTCTAGGCGCGCACGGTAAAGGCTCGCGCCACGCGGGGGACGCCGTCAATGTCCACCCAACCTCCAAAACCAACCGGCGGCACCGTACGCCGCTACCCACTGCCCCGCACGTAAGCAAATTTTGTGCAATCACGGGAACGTGATATTCACTGATCACCGGACAAGGGGGCGCTGATGAGGTGTCTGGTGATCAATCTTGATCGTTCTCGCGATCGGCTGGCGCATGTCGCGTCCGAGTTCGGCCGGATCGGAGTACCATTTGAGCGTGTCTCCGCCATCGATTGCCCCGATTGCTGCTCTGTCGCCAAAAGCCCGCTAAGCGCTGCTGAGGTTTGCTGTTTCCTGAGCCACCGCTCGTGTTGGGAGATCGTTGCGAACGGCGCGGATCAATATGGCGCGGTTTTCGAGGACGACGTCGTTTTCGGCGCGGGCGCCGGCTCGCTGCTTGCTTCCGATCGATGGGTGCCGCGCGATGCCGATGTGATCAAGCTGGAAACGCATTTTGCCAAAGTGAGGGTCGGACGCAAGGAAGTCGCTCTCGATGATGGGTTTTCGCTTGCCAGACTTTATGGCCTGCACGCGGGCGCCGCAGGCTATGTCCTCTCCAGATCGGCAGCGCAAAGATTGCTGCGCGGGACCATGCATCTGAGAGGAGAGGTCGACTTCGTTCTTTTTCACCCAGGATTCATGACCTGCTCGCTCAACCGAATCTATCAGATCATGCCGGCGCTTTGCGCACAGCACCATTTTGTTTCGGGACGAGAGCGCTTTCCAAGCCTAGTGCGACGGCCCGGGAGGCGGGCAAAACCGTTTCTCGATCGAATTGTTGGAGAAGCGGTGCGAACCTTCGCCTATCTTCGAAACCAGAGCCTGACCGGAACAAAGAAGATCGAGGCCGTCGCGTTCTCAGGCTCTGAGGTCGACGGCAAACCCGTCCACGGCGCGTTCGTCTATGGGCAGCCCGAGCACGGCCACCTCTACGAGGCGGCCGGCATACCGATCGCGCGGAAGAATAGTTCGACCGCCAGATAAGCAGACGATAGCGGCTGCGTTACGAAACAGCCTTTTCGCGGACCGGAAGCTTCCAGCCCGGCCTGACAAAGTGGCAGGTATAGCCGTTGGGGCATTTCTCGAGATAGTCCTGATGCTCTGGCTCCGCCTCCCAGAAATCGCCCGCCGGCGCAAGCTCGGTGACGACCTTGCCCGGCCACAGTCCAGAGGCATCGACATCGGCGATGGTGTCTTCGGCGACGCGCTTCTGCTCGTCGCTGGTGTAGAAGATCGCAGAGCGATAGCTCATTCCGACATCGTTGCCCTGGCGGTTCCTGGTGGTCGGATCGTGGATCTGGAAAAAGGATTCGAGCAATGTGCGAAAGCTAATCCTGGCCGGATCGAAAACGATCTCGATGGCTTCGGCATGGCTGCCGTGGTTGCGATACGTGGCGTTGGGCACATCGCCACCGCTATAGCCGACGCGGGTAGAGATCACGCCGGGATAGCGCCGGATCAAATCCTGCATGCCCCAGAAACAGCCGCCGGCAAGGACTGCACGTTCGGTGGACGTCGCCATATCATACCTCCATTGGATTGCTCCTTAGGTAGGCATTGTCGCTGGCTTTTTCCAGCATCTCAAGTGCATCACTCGTTGCCGGCCGAGCCGAACCGCCGCACGATGACCTCGAAGACGATGTCGGAAATCCACATGGCCGAGACGCCGATCAAAAAGGCGGCGGCGAGCGTGGTGGTGTCGTCGGCCGGATCGGGGATAGGCATGCCGGTTGCCCTGAACCAGGCGACGGCAGGCAGCGTCAGATACGCAGCCGCCAGCGCCCCGCAGATCGGCGAGGCAATCATCTCGCGCAGCTTGTAGCGATGGCGCGACAGTGCTCGCAGCACGCCGCCAGCTAGCCCGGCGGCGACGACCGGCCCCTTGATGCCGAGCATGTCGAAGAGGTCGTGCATCGGCTAAGGCCTCCATCCGCAGAGCTTTTGTCCCTTGCGGTTGTGCGCCAAGAGCGCTCTCGCCTCGGCGTCCGACAGGACGTCGACGGCTTCGGCCGACAGGCGCAGCGGGCTCGAAATCGCGCAGAAGCCGCCCGAAGTAGTTGTGCACCCGGCAAGCGCCACAAGCAGCGCAAGCATCAGTCCCTTGCCCATGATTTCAGCTCCTTTCGAACAGCGTCCGCCGGCAGTGCGCCGACGTCGTTCTGCACCTGCTCAGCGACCGCGCGCGCCGCGGCCTCAGCGGCCGCCAGTTTGCCGCGCTCGGCCCAGGCGCCGGCCAGCCGCTGGTGAGCGCCCCAGCAAAGGGCGGCGATGGCCGATGCCAGGAAGCCCAGCAGCACTTTGTTGCCAAGCAGGACGGCGAGGAGCGCGCTCACAGCAGCCACCCGGCGACAAGCCCGGCGGCAAAGCCGATAGCATAGGGTTGCGCGGCTTCGAGATAGGCGATGATCAGTTGTTGAAACCCTTCCATGTCAGTGCTCCCAGCCGGATTTGCGGGCCAGCCAGTGCCAGGTCTCGGTGACCGAGGCGATGGCGAGACCGGCGGCGATCTCCAGACCAGCTTGAGTGTCGGGGTCGGAAGAAAATGCCGCCGCGTCGTCGGCGCCGAGCAGGCCACGCGCGACCAGAACACCGGCGCCGTAACGCAAGCCGATGCGGATGAAGACGGCGATCATGTCGAACTCCTTGCGAAAATCGATTTCAGGATTTGAAGCAGCGCACGCCAGAACGGCAGGCGTTCGACGGGGCTGACGCGCCCGCCGGTAGACACCGGCGGCATCGCACTGCCGGGCTTCGGCGAGAGCGCTGATGGCTGGGTCGGGGAGCCCGGCAAAGGTGCCGGAGCGGGCTGTAGTGCCGACATCAACAGCGCCTGGGAACGGACCGACCTGATGCGATCGCTCCAACCCTTGCCGAAAACCGGCCAGGTCGGCAGCCGCCGCAGGAATGCCAGGCGGGCATCGCAAAGATCGTCGATGACTGCGCCCGGTGGCCTGGCGCCCACAGCTTTGAGCGTGGCCGTGCCGATCCTGCCGTCCTGTGCGGTGCCAACTGCAGCCTGCAGATATTTAGTCGCCCTGCCCGGCCCACTGTTCACGGCGAAGTCGAAGACGGCATAGTCGACACCGCCGGGAAGCTCGACGCCGGCAACGGCATCCCAATAGAAGCGGCGATAGACCTTCGCCACCTGAGCATCGGTGATATGGCGCAGATCGTCCTTCGTCGCATCCGCCTTCACGTAGCGGCGGAAATTGGCCAGCGTCACGCCCTTCATGGTAGCGCCGCCGGGATCGGCCGGATTGTCGGACCAGCCGCCTTCCGATTTGAGGACGAGCGCAAGCGCCCGCGCGAAGTTGCGGTTCATTTTGTGCCTCTTTTGGGGTTGTGGGCTAGGGGCGAGGATTACCGCCGGATCGAGCCCGAGCGCTCGGACCAAGTTCACAGCATCAGGATCGTCGCTGTAGAGAGAGGGATCGTCCGGAGCGAACCAGCGGGCGAAATAGATCGGGTTGCCGGTGAGCATGCCATAGGCCTGCGGCATCTTGCCGCCGCCGATGATGCGGGCTTGCACTATGGATTTCAGCACAATGTGGCGGACTGCCGGGGCAGCACTCCAAGCCTAGCCATCCCATATTTGACGCGCATCTTCCGGGGCTTCAGGCACTTCGATGCCATTTTCAGGAAGCTCGAGGTCTTCACCATCAAAGCCGCCGAGATAGGCGCCATTGCCGTCAACGAGTATTTTGTCATGGTGTCGCCTCAAAATTGGAAAGGGCTTTTTAGATGTGGCTTCTGTACCGGTATCAGTCCCTGCAAATTGGACTGGTGGCACTTGTCGCTCTTGGCGCCTATGTTGCGGTGCCGGATGGCTGCTATCGACAGGCGGCTTCTTTTTGGCTGTTTTGCCTGTATCGGTAAGCGTAGACATATACATTTCCCGGTATACGGGGTCGCCCTACGAGAAATACTGCGCTCAGCAGGATCTGCTGCAGGCCAGGAGAGAAGCCGCTAATAATTAGGCCCACGCTCGCACGACGAGCCTCCAGCTACTATTGGTAATTGTGGTGCCTGCGCCGGTGCCTTTGGCAGTGATATCAACAGCGGTGGACGAAAACCGCACATTGATGTTGGTGGCGTCCGGGACCAGCGATAGACCTTTGTTGCCTGTACCGCCGCCCGGATTAGCCAGTACTTCGTCTCCAATGGAATACCCGGCATCTGCCGTAGTGCATTGCAGCACGGCAAAGTAGTTTTTTGGCTTGACGCCGAGTCCATGAGCCAACGTCAGCGACCCGCCGGATGTGATGGTCTGTTGCGGGCTTTCATAAAACTTCTGAAGCAACGCCGTGGACGACTGGACATAGCGTGCATCCTGTTCGGCCTGCGACCATTGCAGCTTGATCCATCCTCCCCAGGCACCGCCAGCCTGCCTGCGCCGCCATAGCTTTTGGTCTGCCGCCGTAGTGTCGTTGACGAAATCATGCACCGTCTGCGTCCGGTAGCCAGTGCTTCCGTGCGCTTCCACAAACCCCAGGAACCAATTTACGCCGTCTGGCGCATTAGCCGCCGCCGAGGCCATATACCAGCCATTGTCCAGGGCGTTGTTCCAATCGGTGATCGTCTGCGCGACGACACCAAGGTTGGGTCGGCTATCAAGTTTCAGATCAAACCCAGCCTTGACGAACCCCGTTGTAGCCAATTGCGTGGTATTCGTTCCAGGCGCTGCGGTCGGCCCCGTTGGCGTCCCGGTAAATGTCGGGCTGGCCTTCGGCGCCAGGCTGGACACCGCGATCCCACTATCCTTCCCCACCTTGCCCGTCGTGCCCGCGAAAGTGACAATATTGTCGGTTGCCGAAGACGCAGGCCCCAAAAAATCTCCTACTCCCGTCCCGTCGGCGCCTCTGTCGCCGGCCCGGTCGAACATCAGCCAGATGCCGTTGGCCGTCGTCGGCAAAGTGCCGGCGCCACTGACATAGGCGAGCGTCAGTTTGCGGTAGCCGCTACCATCCACAACTGCGCCACTGACATTATAGACAGAGTAGATAGCGGTGGAGGCTTTCGAGCGCAGGGTCAACTGGCCCTTGATGGGGTTCGTGCTGTCGTCAAAGCCATCGAGGATGCCACTCACCGTGGAGCCGCCGGCGTCGAGATTGTCGATATAGGCCGCGGTCACCAAGGCAGCGCTCGCATTGTTCAGCCGCAAGGTGCCATTGCCCGGATCGGCGTCGGCTGTGGTCGTGGAAAAGGTGTAGCCGAGCGCCGCCACCGAGGTTAATGCCGCCGCAGCGCTGGCCGCCGCATTGGAAGCGGAGGTCGCGGCATTGGTGGCTGAGGTGGAAGCCGCGGTTGCCGAGCCCGAGGCAGCGCTCGCCGAACCGGCTGCAGCTGTAGCCGAGTTGCCTGCGTTGGTGGCGCTGGTCGCCGCGCCCGATGCCGAGCCGGAAGCCGCCGTTGCCGAATTGCCTGCATTGGTGGCGCTGGTCGCGGCTGTTGTGGCGGAGCCGGCGGCGGCCGTGGCCGAACCCGCGGCGGCGCCGGCCGAGGTGCCGGCATTGGTGGCGCTGGTGGCGGCAGCGTTCTTGGAGGTGAGCGCCGCAGCGGCGCTGGCGGCGGCGGCGCTGGCAGCAGCCACCGCATCGCCCAGCGTGTCCTCCGACAGGTAAAAGGCGATCGTGACCGCGTCGGTGCCGATCACCGGATCGAGCGTTTCGAAAACATAGACGAAGTCGGCCGAGACCGCGCCCTGCTGAACATGCACCGTCGTGCCCTTCTGCATGGTGCGGCTGGTGCGGGCATCGGCGGCGCGGAACCATTGGCCTTCGCTGGCGGTATAAATGCCGTTGTCGCGGGCATCGGCCTGGTTCTTGACCAGCACACGGTCGCCGACCTCGGCCGGCACGCCGTCGGTGGTCTGCAGGCCATAAAGGGTGATGTTGCCCGTCGTCGCCAGGCGCACGGGTTCGCGTTCGCCGGTCAACAGACGAACGGCGGCAGTTGCAGGTCGGGCCATAAGGCTTGCTCCATTAAAAAAGCCCCGCGAAAGCGAGGCTTGAAAGAAGTTCCAATTTGGTGCGCGACGATCAGCGCTGTGATGAAGACCGAAGAGTTAGACGCGGCGCATCACCCGTCCTCAGGGTGCTTGCGCAGGTAGCGCAGCCGCTTGCGCTGCGCAGGCGTCACATAGCCATCCCCGGCCTCGGCCAGAATACGCTCTTCTTCGGTCGGCACTTTCTCCGGTTCAGCCGGCAGCCCAAGCTCGATCCTCAGCGCCATTGCCTCGGCGTCGCCCTCTGCATGACTGTGCGACCGATGTCATCAACGTCCAGCAAGGGGCAAAAGCTGCGGTGTTCCCAACCCTTGGCATTCCGCTTTTTCTCTTCATGGAGTTGATTCCATTCTTCGTATTTGGCCAGTAGCTCTGGCCTTTCCGAAGGATCACATGTCCCCAGCCGCCACAACCAGGCTATGGTCGGGTGTTGCCGCCGCGTGTTCAGTTCGATGTCGTCGTCATAGGAAACGGTTCCACCGAGAAGTATCTTCCTGCCCATGTTCATTGCGGCGAGCCAAGGCCGCCGTCCCATGCGCTTTTCAAAGTGACCGCTGGCCAGCCCTTCAGATGTAAGTGGGCGCCAGCGCAGCGAATCTAATAGACATTGCTGTTCTTCTCAACGGGTCCGTCCATACTGGAGCCACTTTGTCCGCTGGACAAGTATAATCCGGCAGTTCCTCCAACGCCCACGATCAGGCTGTCCAGCTGAATTATGCGTCTCAATGCTTCGGAATTACGGTGACAGTGCACTCTTTTCAATTTGTCAGCTTTAGAGCTTTCGCTCTACCTCGCACTGGTGCGGACCTCTAGAAATACGCTGTCACCGTAATCCATCATTCTCGAAATTTTCATCTACGAACATCTCGGCAAATTTCTGAGGCGAAAGCGTTACGTCGTTGTCGCGAGCGATTTCGAGGTTCCTCGCCCATAGACCCCGGATTTCCGCCGGTATTCCTCGGAAAAATGAACAGATGCGGCAATTGCGCCCTGCCACTGTCCATCGCCGCCATAGAGAGTGTGCAGTTTGGGAGCTATCGCCTTCAAGGATTTATCCACCTCTTCGGGCAGCTCACCAATTACCCACAAAACATAAAATTCCAATAGTTTAAGCAGCGGCTTTCCGTCATAGCGCGGGTTATGTTCCACTCTATCTCTCCTATGCGTCATTGATGGCGTATTCGATAAGCCTTTGACAAACCCCCGCTAGGCTAGGTTTTTCTTTATTGAGGCAAGCCAACCCTCGATGACTTCTCGACAGATATGTATCTCAAGAAAATATTCCAAACCGGCTTCGACGGCCTCCGGTGGCGATCTTCCCGTGTCCAGCCCGGTAGCAACCATCGCAACGGAATCCTCGGTCCAAGGCTCCGACGCATAAATCGTGTCGTACTCGTCAAACTCCGACAGCCTTTCGACTATCTCTATCAGCCTACCTACTTTCCCCAAAGAGAAACCCTCCGCCACGATTCGGATGCAAAACCTCTGGAAGATGGTACCATTATTATGTTGGGATCTAGGGACGAGTTGCTTACGCCGGCGGTTCGGTGGATTTGCAAAATGATCGTCCGACGCTGGTCATGGCTCGTGCTCCTTGCACTCTATTCCCCGTTTCGTCCCGCCTTTTCCAGCGCCGCCTTACGCTGAACTTCGATAGTTCGATTCCAAAAGCGCACCACTTGAAAATGCTCTTGCCTGGTCAACCAGATCTTGTTTTCCATGCTAACTGGATCGCCGCCAACCGCTACCGGTTTGATCTCGAACAATTCCATGCCTTTGGAACGCGAATCTGTACCTTGGACGCTCATTTCAAGTCCTCCAACGCAGCAAACAGACCGGCGAGGTCACGCGCTATCGTCTCGGCGGATTGCCGTTCCATAAATATGAATGGGATGCGCACGATCGGCATTTCCACGTCGTGGGTGTCGAAGCCATAGGCTTCCCCTCCTCCATTCGACGCAAACAAGAGGATGCCTGGTGCGTATTTCTCAACCTCATATTCTCGATTGAAGTCTACCAACTCTTCAGCCTTGAAAAAAATTATATAGCTGTCGCCGATGAAGCCTTCACCTCCATTATGCTCCCTAACGAAATCGGCGTAATCCTTCGGCAATGTCACTCCCAGGCTTGCGGGCAGGCCATCGACAACTGCAGCTTGAGCCGGTGGGTCGAAACGTCCCTTAGTTAGTGTATATCCCACTGCTATTCTCCAATGTCTTTTAGTAATTTGTTCCACCAGGGCGTAACCTGCTGCTGATGAACTTCTCGGGGCAGAATCACCTTGTTGGACGGATCGGTCGGACTCCCGCCAAACTTCACTGGCTTAATTTCATGCACATCCACGGGCTGGCCGACAAGTCGTCGCTGCACGCTTCTTGGCATCACCCTTGAAGCAACGGCAGAATCCTCTCATCGAGGAACTCGAGGCGACTTGCCAGCATCTCGGCATTGGCAGGAGTCGCATCGACATTGACTGGTATCAACTTCGCCACGGATTTTCCCTGACGCGCGGCCTCAACCCAATCTTCAAGCGCACCGATGTAGCCATCCAGAGCCTCGAAAGGGGTTTTGGTGTCGTCAGCCGGGTTATATGTCGTTGGCACATCGCCGACGATCACCCAAATCCATCTTGGTATGTCCGGCCTTCCAGGCTCGATCTCGAACAGAAAGATATGATGCCTTCGCCGCCGTAGCCGAGATACTCGCCCTTGATGGACAAAACCCAATCGAAGAATTCGAGGTGTTCGCGAGCCTCGACGCGGGCAGAGTCAAGTTCGCTTTCACCGGTGCCGACATTGGCTGGAGGCAACCTTACAACGGTGGACAGGTCCGGAATTGCGTTGTTCATTTCTCTCCCGCGCCTTCACTCACGCGTTGAGCTTCAAATTATAAAATCCGTCCCATTCGAACCTATCCCATTCGGGATGATGGAACTAACTCAGCGTCGACCCTGGAACCTCGTCAGGCATTTTGGCTCGCTTCCATGGCGAGGTTTTTGCATCGCGCCAAGCATGCCAGCCCAATGGCAGATCCGCCAGCTGTGCAACTGTTTCATCAAGCTCCACGACCTCAACCAAGCCTACCAAAATCAAGTCGTTCTGATCGACTTCAGCTTCATTTCCGTAGAACTGCCACGACTCGTCGTCAGCATCATGTGACGCGTATGCAATCCAGCCGCCGCCACGAAATATTTTACGCGTCGATATGACAGCCAAGTTTCTGGGGTCCTCGAATTTCCATTCGCCCATATTTTAGGCCCTTCTGCCTCGCTTCCATGGCGACGATTTCGTCTCACGCCAAGCATGCCACCCATAAGGCAGGTCGGCCAACTGCATGATAGTATTATCTTTTTCCACAATGTTTCTTAAGCTTAGAATGATAATATCTACATCATCGATATCTTCAGATACATGCGCATGAAACTGCCATGCCCCATCATCATCATCATGCACTACACGGGCAATCCAGCCTCCATCCTGTATGGCCTTTCTATTTACGAAAACAGCTACGTTCTGCGGATCTTCAAATTTCCATTTCATTGTCGCCAACCCTATTTGTTGGATTTTTTTTCTATTTCGTCTTCTTGCTGCCAGACTTGCGTTTCTATAGCTGTTGGTTCCTGGAGATTTGGTCGGATCTGCTGGGTTGAGGGGATTTATGTGATCAAATTGTGCTTCGTTTGGTGGAGGCGTTACACCTTTTTTACTCTTCTGAGGCGGTATCAATTCCTGCCCGTCCTCGTCGTCTCTTAAGACCCCTCGGTTCCATTTTCTATTCTCCTCCGCCATTTTAAACTTCTGCGCCCTTGTAAAATCCTTGCCAGGCGCAACGTTAGGAGGGTCTTCCAAATGTGCATAGGGCCTCCTTATTTCGGGTGCCTGGTCGGTTGAGACTGGAATCTCTTCCGCTTTGACCGGAGGAACCGGGGTTGGATCATTATCTGGGACGGTCGTGGGCTTAGCAACTGCTGCGCGTTTCGCGAGCCGTGCAACCACCTGTCTGCCAATTGAAGCAAGTCCTTCGGCAAGGACATTGCCGGCAGCACCCCAAAGCGCGCCATTCAGGACGCCTTGCGGGACGCTTTCTCCAACATTGTAGGCATATGCCCCACCATAAGCGCCGCCAGTCGCGGAGCCTACCGCGGTTCGAGCTCCAAGACCAGTCAGGCTCTCCGCACCCACGCCGATTCCTGCCCGGCCGAGCACACGGTAGAGGCCGATCGCAGCCCCGTACCCTGCCAAGCCGGCACCGAGGCCCCCGGCCACCCAACCGGCCGAACCGGCCCGGTCCTCGGCATCCTCCGTCTGCTCCTGTTCGAAAGCGAGACGACCTTGGTAGCTTTCACCTGATCCCGATGATGCGAGCTTGGCGACGATTGCATCCGCGCCTCCAGCGGTCGCACCCTTGGCTATGGTCCGGCCAATATCCCCGAATGCCATGCCGAACTGCCGAAACGTCGACATGGTGCTGTACTGGGCCTGAGCCGGATTTTCCCCAATCCACGTCAGACCATTCTTCAGCGCTGCAAGTTGGAGTTCCAATACCTCCGGCGTCATGGTCGGATCTTGGGCGGCCTTGGCTCGCCACCGGGCTTCCGCTGTCAGCAAGATTTGTTTGGCTACTGCCTCGCGCGCTTCCGGATCGCGAACTGCGAGGACAATCGAACTCAACTCCGCGAGACGGGTGTTGAATGGCAAACTTGGGTCGATGTATTTCGCAGCCCACTGGTCAGCTACAGCCCAGGGCAGCGGCAGTCTCGTGTCGAAGCCCATCTGCTCTTGAGCGGCCCTGGCCCAGGTCACCGCTTTCTGGAAATCCTGTGGCGTTGAAACCTTGCTCCAGTCCGGAGCTTCGCCGGGGAACAGTTGGGTGACATAGGCCACGGGATCCCCGCGGCGGGCGGCCATGATCATCTCGGCGGCGCCGGCCCTTATGTCGTAGCGTTTGTGCTCTTCTGGCGTACCCTTCGGGCCGGGTTCGAAATCACGAAGCTCGGCATGTATCTCGCGGTTCGATGCGCGGTAGAAATTGTGAAATGAGTTGGCGGCATCAACCGTCGCCCTGAACTCATCGAAACGCGTCTGCCCGTCTGTGGCGCCGTAGGTACTGACGAAATCCTGAGCGGCTGGCTCTTCCTCTCCCGGGCAATTGCCTGTGAAGGCGATGACAGCGGGCGCGTTTTGTTCGGCAAGCCGCACCCTCGCATGCCCGTCGATCAATCGAGCCGCGGTGGCGGAGTTCGCCTCATTCTTCAATGCGGCAATATCGCTGGACTTAAGGTAGGTGATGGCTTCCAGTGGAATATCCGCTTCGCCATTCGGCGCAGGAGTTCCGCTAGCCTGTGCCCTGCTTTCGTCCAGCGATAGTTTGCCCGACTGTTCCTGCGTCACCGCGGTCGCATTGGATTCACCTGAAACATTCGAGCCGCCTACGGCCGCCGTATCATTTCGTACCCGCCCTCCCACCGGCACCGCACCCAACATTTCAGCAGCGCGCTTCGGGTCCGTGGCGATCATCGCCTGAACCAGCGCCTTGGCCGCGTTGGTGCGCCAGGCTGCTTCCGCCGCTTGCCTGGCAAGCGGGTTGCCGATCTTGGCGATCAGGTCGAGCCCGCTCTGCCGGATCGCTTCGAAGGTCGCGGTGTCGTTCGGGTCGCCTTTTGCGATGGCGATGGCATTGGTTGTCAGCGTCGTGTCGACGGTGGCCTTCTCGTAGTCGTCGCGTTTGGTCCTTTGCCGCAGCGCCATGCGGTATGCGCCAACGAAGCGCTTGTTTTCCTTCTGACCTGCGAAAGCGGCTTGCTGGCTTTCGGGCATCGTCCGTTTCGCATCGTCGAACAGCGTATCGTACAGGCCTGGTTTCACCACCCGGCCGGCGCGCAGGTCGACCTCGCCATACATGGCTTCATGCATGCCTGCGCCATCCGCCGGCGCGTTCGCCGCCACTTCATCTTCGGCCTGCGCGATCCGCGCGTCGAAGCCGCGACGCGCCAGCTCGGCGTCGAACGCGTCCTGCTGGTCCTTCATCTGCTGGTAGCGTTCGGCAAGAGCGGAAAGGTGGTCGCCGAAACCTTGCATGGCGCCGCCGATCGGCGACCCCTGGGGATATTGCACGGCGTTGCCGGTATCGAGCCGGCGCTGGCCGACGGAAAGGGGGATGATGTGTACCATCTAGGTGTTCCCCGCCCACGGAGCCCTGAGGACCGCACTGCCGAAGATCACGGAGCGGCCCGGCACAGCGGCGGCCGCAGCGCTTGACGCTGCCGCTTTCGTCGGGTCGTAGATTTTGGAGAGGCCGCCAACGAGCGCGCTGCCGGCGTTGAAGATCGACGCCGTCACCGCCTGCTTGCCCTGGAAGCGCGAGATGGCGGCTTGGCTGTTGAGATTGTTCTGGCGCAGCTTCGAGCCATACAGCAGCGCGCCGAGATCCGCCTGGCCCTGCCTGGCATTCGCCGCCAGCACCTCGGTCGGCGAGCCGGCTATGCCGACGCCGGACGCGCCGGCCTGGGCGCGCGCCTGCGCCTGCAGCAGGTCCTGCTTGTGGCGCTCCTGGCCTTGCTCGAAGGCGGCGGCTTGAGCGTCCGCCTGCGCCTGCTGCTGATACGCCTTGGCCTGATAGTCGGCCATCTGCTTCGACTGCTGGCCCTCGGCCAGCGCGCCGCCGACGGAAAGAACGGTGCCGAGAAGGGCAAGTGTGCACATGGTCAGCCTCGTTCGCCCAGGGGTTTGATTGCAGGAATGGGTTTTCTCGCGGGAATGGGTTTGATTGCGGGAATGGGTTTGCTTGCGGGAATGAACTTGCTTTTGACGCCGGCGACCGGCGCGCCAAGCTGCGGGCGCGGGTCGAGCGCACCGCCGGTGGCGAGCAGGGACAAAAGCAGCCGGTCGGCCTGCAGGCCGGCGCGGCTGAGGCGAGCGGGTGCGGCTGCCCCTGCGCCGGCCATGGCGGCGCGGCGGGCGGCGGTGAGGTTTATCTTCAGCTCGGCGACGCTGGCGGCGTCGAACAGGCCATTGGCGGTGGCGATGGCACGGACGAGCGCATCGGCGTCGAACAGGCCATTGGCGGTGGCGATGGCACGGACGAGCGCATCGGCCTCGAACAGTTCCTGGCGCAGCAGCTCGACCAGCCGGGCAGCGTTGCGCCAGCGCTCGGTCAGGGTGGCGGCTTTGGCCGCAATCTCGTCGCCAATAGCGGCAATGTCGGCGCGGGCTTCGCTCTCGGCGGCGTCGATGCGGCGCGTGTCGGCGACGCAGATGGTTTTTTCCAGCAAGGTGATGACGTCGTTGCAGGCATCGAGCGCGGCGCGCGCCGCGGCCAGGTCGCCGTCGCCAAAGACGGCCCGGTCCTCGGCCTGCTCCAGCGCGCGCCTGCGGACGACGGCGTCGTTAATGTCGGTGTCGAGCAAGGCGATGACGGCCGCGAAATCGGCAGCCGTCCGCGCCTTGCCGAGGGTCTCGGCATGGGGGGTCATTGGGGTGGGTTCCTTTTTGAGAGGAGCGTTATCTCCCCCCTTGAGGGGGAGATGGCCGGCAGGCCAGAGGGGGTCGTCTCGCGTGGAGCGCTGGCTTCTTTCTCTGCGAGGTGGGCAATTGGGTCGCGTCCGGTCGCACCGACCCTCTCTGTCGCCTTCGGCGACATCTCCCCCTCAAGGGGGGAGATCAGCAGGCCCTACGGCTCGGCGTCGAATACCGGCGTAAACGCCCGGATCGTGCAGGGCGTCGGGTTGACGTGGCGGATGCGGACCCTGCCCTGCCCTTCCCAGCTGTCGTCGACCGGTACATCGACATTGCCGGTGTAGAGTTTCGCATTGCCGTCGGGTGCGACGATGCTCGGCATGCGCACGCTCTCCCAGCGGCCGCGGAGGAAGGACTGCACCTGCAGCCCGGTGGTGTCGGTCTCGAGCAGCGACAGGATGACTTTCGCCACCTTCTTGCGGCGGCCGATGACGGAACCGTCCTGGCCGCCGACGTCGAGTTCCAGCGTGTTGGCCTCGGACTGGAAGGGCAGCCCGACCTGCCACTTCCCAGCTGTGGCGCCGGCGGGCAGCGTCACCTGGCCGGAGGCAACCGGCAGGCCGCGATAGACCTTGCCGCCGGCCAGCACGTCGACCAGTTGGCCGTTGAGATGGCCGAGCCCGGAGACGACGTTGACGGGTGCACCCGAATAGGTCAGTCCGCAATCGACCTGGAAGGCATCCTCCAGCATGCCGTATTCGAATGGCGTGGTCATGATTTCGATGTAGCGCCTGGTCACCCCGCCAATCGTGCGCTTGACGATCAGCCAGATGTCGTCGACGCCGTTCTGGCCAGGCGTCACCACGGCGCTTTCAACGACCGCCCAAGTGGGTTGACCGGGGGCGGATCCAGCGAAGCTGCCGCCGAAGCGATGGCGGTGCATGCCGCGCACCTCCTGGCTCGGCTGGTGGGTGTAGCCGCCAAGTTCGCCATTTTCGAGCGGGAACCACAGCATCGGGTCGGGGTCGGTCTGGAAGGCGAGTTCGACCACGCCTTGCTTGGGGATATGTTCCGAGATCTGGCCGATGTCATCGGAGGTGAATTTGGCTGTAGAACTCTGCGTCAGCTCGGCAATCGATTTGCGCGAGCGGGTGACATAGAGGAAGGACTGCCCGGCATCGACCGGGCGGATGCGGGCGCAGCCAAAGGTGCGCGAACGGCGGTTCTTGAACGAGGACGGGGTGAGTGCCTCGTCGATGCCGGAGCCGGACAGTGCCCTGATACCGCCCGACGTGCCGATCAGCAGCGCACCATCGGAATCGGCGATCCAGACGATGTCGTTGGCCTGGCCGCCGCCGGCCTGGACGAATTCCAGCGCGTCGTCATCTTCCTCGCCGAGCGCGAAATTGTCGAAGTCGCCGGTCGCCGATGCATAGACCGAGAATTTTCGACTGAAGGCCAACCGCTCCTCATAGAGCGAGCCCGCCTCGACATATTTTCCGGGCACGAAGGTACCAAGCCGCCAGCGGCTGATCGGACTGAGATCCGGCAAGGCATGGCCATACAGACGAACGGTAACGACTGTCGCGCTCGTGCGTGCTGCAATCTTGGCCCAGCGCCACCGCCCATCCGAACCGAGCAGCCGGATGGCGCGGCCAATATCCGATGTCTGGAACCCGGTATCATCGTTGATACCGGTGATCGATGACGCCGTCAGATTGAACGGCGTCATAAGGTCGCCGTCCTCGTTCGGCGCCCATTCGGCGAAGTCGGTTCTGGTACTGTCAGAGCCGCCGCCACCGTCCATGTCCATGCGCAGATATTCAAAGGCGGCCTTGTTGAAAAATTCGAAGAACCGGCGCTCGGAGTTACCCCAGCCTATCTGGCCAATCCGCGAGTCGATGGTTGTCCATGTCGATCCGTCGTTCGAGCCCTGGATTTCCCATTGCGTCGGCATGTTTTCTGCTTCCGACGCGCTGTTCATGGCTTGCACCCAGTAGGCGTTGCAAACCTTCTGCGCTCCGCTCGCCTGCCGATATTGGACCCAGCCATTGGTGCCGGCACCGATCTCCGCACCTGTTCTGCTGTCCTTGTCGAAAATCGCCCACGCTGACGCGGAACCGTTGCTGGCCAAAGCCGTTCCGGCCGGAGCCGTCAAGCCTGTCATCTTCGGCACGTACGAGCCGTAACTGGCCGGCGTCATCGTGGTGCCGGTCGTGTTGATTGGATCGTAAGGGCCGTCGAGGAACTCGTAACCTGCCAGCGTCCATGTCGTGTGGGCGGTGCGGGTCAGCACTTTGGGCGCATAGTTCTTGTGGGTGATCCACATCTGGTCGGCTGACTGGACATAGGCGAGGTCGAACAAATCGGCCTCCAGATAGGGCGAGGCCACCTCGACCGTGCCGACGCGGGCGCCATAGGCATAGACGCGGATATAGAGGTCGCCGAACTCCAGGCAGTAGGCCTGCTCGGAGGAGAAGATGAAGGGGATGGCGCGCGTCTTCCTGGCCGAATTCTTCACCTCGTTGACGAAATAGCTGCCGCCGCGGGCGCGGATACCGCCATGCGGCAACGTGACGAAGTTCTCACATTTGGACAGCGCCGCACGATAGAGATCGAGTGAGGCGCGCGCGTGCAGGCGCGGGCTGATTTCGCCACGGGTGAAAACGTCCTGGATAGGGTAGAGCGCGGTCATCGGGCAGACACCCTGAAGTCGCCGCGCTGCTGCGCCCAGGATGAGGTGTAGAGCCGGCCGCCGCGCTGGATGGCGTTGGCGGCGAAGGCCGCGTCCAGCGCCCGGTCATAGGCGGAGCGGGCGATGTCGATCATGCCCGCCTTGTGCGTCAAGGGATGCGCGATCTTGATGGCAAGGGCGGAGACCAGCACTTCGGTGAACAGCGCGTCCCAGTCGTTCGGGTCGGTAAGGTTGGCGATATAACGGATGATCAATGGACCGGACCGATCGCTGTAGATCAGTCCGGCTTCCTGGCGCCACGAGATCGGCACGCCGTTGGGCTCGCCATTTGCGGTCAGCGGCAGCGGCCGCAGGCAATCGGCGGGCAGTTCATAGGCGAAGTTCAAGGTGCAATTGCCGCTGCCGGTGTCGGCGCCGGCGACGCTGGCGGCAAGGATGGCGAACACCCAGGCGTGCCTGGCGAGTTCGGCTTCCCGCGTCAGGTCGAAATGCAGGTTGAGCAGGCGCGCCGCCTTGACGTCCTGGTCGAGACTGTCGATCGGCGCCTCGTCGAGGACGGCGAGCGCCATATTGGCGATGTCGAGCGGGGTGATGGCCATGGATCAGCGCCTCGTGGATGGTGGTTGATTGGGCAAGGGCATATGGCGGAGCGCCAATCTCCCCCCTTGCGGGGGAGATGGCCGGCAGGCCAGAGGGGGGTGCTGTCCCGCCGACCTGACGTAATTTGGAGAAGCGGTTGTGGGTTGAAGGGGGTTGAAAGGGACCGGAAGTTGGCGATCCTTCACACCCCCCTCTGTCCTGCCGGACATCTCCCCCGCAAGGGGGGAGATCAGCAGTTTCGGCGACCCGCTGGCCGGACGAAAGGTACTACGCCTCGGTCGTTTTCAGCGCGATGAACGTCATGCTCTTGACGCTGGAGGCCGTACGGTCCCAGTTTGCCGCCAGCGCGAGTTCGGCGTCGGTGGCGAACTCGCCGGCCGAAGACGCGTCGAGGAAACGGGTGCCGGGCACGTGCGGGACGAAGTGCCTGCGGCCGACCATCTCGGTGACGCCGCCGCCATGGCCCTGGCGCGGCTTGCGGTCGAACTCCAGCGGGCCGCCTTCCGTGTTGACCGGAAGCTCGTTCCACAGGATCGCCTTGTCCTTGAACATGAAGGCGGTGTAGACGCCGGCCGCGACCGGAATGTCGTCATCGACCACGCAGCGCAGCCCCATGTAGTAGGGGATGAGCGGCCCGCCCTGCTCTGACGACGGAACATAGTCGATGAGATCGGCGAGCTTCAGTGCCTTCATCTGCTTGGAGTGCATCCAGATCGTCTTGAACTTGTCCGCGCGGTCGCCCATCAGATAGGCGGCCTCGATGATGTCGGTATCGACGATGGAGGCGCCGGTGACGCGCACCAGGTCGCCGCCGTCATTGGCGATGTTGTCGGCGGCGACACCCTTCAGAATGCCGAGCAGGGTCAGCTTGTTGGCGCGCTGCCAGTACTCGGTCTGGCGCTTGACGATCAGCTTCTGCGGATCGTCGCCGGCCAGGATCGAGGTCAGGTCCGGAACGCCCCAGGCCTGGGCGCGGACATTGCGGGCGGCGACCTCGCGGCGGGCGCCGATCTTCTTCATCTCGATGGAATCGGCCGGATCGTCATTGACCGGTTCGGACGGATCGTTGCCGAGATCCTTCCAGCCGGGCATGTCGACCGAGCGGCCGCCCATCGACAGCTTGGCGGTGATGGCCGGGTCGTTGAACAGGATGCCGGCCTGGAAGATTTCCAGCGACTGGACGTGCTCCTCGAACGAGTACTGGGCATAAACGGACGGAACGATCGCGTCCGCGATACGGGTATAGGCGTCTGCCATTTTTCACTTCCTTTGAGGTTGATGTGGCGGCGAGCTTTGGAGGACTAGAGCGGGTTGTTGGGCATCCAGAGGTCGGGGTTTTCACCGGCCTCGCGTGCCAGCCGCCGGGCGCGGGCGGGGTCGCTTTTGACAAGGGCTGAAATCGCCGAAATGTTGCGGTCACCGGCGGCGTTGCGCTTGAACGGATTGCCGCCGCTCAAAGCCGCGCCGCCGTCGATCGTGTCTTCCCTGAACATCGCCTCGCCGACGGCATGGAACGCCTTGGCGATCTGCGGATCGGTCAATGCGCCGTCCGGCAGCAGGATGCCCTTGGCCTTATAGGCGTCGACCAGTCCGAGCTTCTTCATCGCCCGGTTGGCGACCTCCAGCTTCTGGCGAAAGCCATCACTGCCGGTCGGTCCCCAGTCGCGCACGAGATCGTCATGCGTGGCCTCGACCGAGCGGGCAAGCGCGATGTCCTGGCGCGCGGCCTGTTCGGCCATGTAGCCGACGAAGCGGTCGTGATAGGCCTGCGCCACTTTGGGCGTGGCGCCGGCCTCGACTGCCCAGGCCTTGGACGCCTGGGCAAGCTCGTCCGAATAAGCGAAGTTTTCAGGCAGGCCGTCGGGCCGCCTGTACTCGACCTTGTCGGGCGATGTCAGCGGACGCATGGTCTCCGGCAGCCGGGCATGAAATTTCTGCCAGTCTTCCGGGGATGCGTCCGGTGCGGGAACGCGCAGGCTCTCACCCTGCTGCCGCTCCAGCTCCGCATAGGAATTGAAAACCCGATCGAGGTTTTCGGCCCTGGTCCAGCCCTTGGCTTCAGCGAGCTTGCGGTTGCCTTCGGAAAGACCGTCAAACCAACTTTTGGCCGGAAGCGCGGCGGACCCGTTATCCGCGCCTGCCGGTGGCCATACTGGGTTGCCCGCCGGCTGCGCACGCGCCGCCACGGACCCGGAATCTGCCAGATCTGTCATGAGTGGATTCCTTTGATTGTTGTTAGAAGGAGCCGGCGGCGAAACTGCCAATCTCCCCACCTGTGGGGGAGATGTCCGGCAGGACAGAGGGGGGCGCGAAGGAACGCCAGCGTTCGGGCACTTCGTCAGCCGAAGCCTCTCCGAATAACGCAAGTGTAAAATCGACAGGACAGGCCGGCGGGACAGCGCCCCCCTCTGCCCTGCCGGGCATCTCCCCCACGAGGGGGGAGATTGGCTATATCACCGCCTACGCGTTATCGCCCCAGTTCTCCCACAGCAGCGTGATCGTGCCCGTCACCGCCAGCGTCCCGTCGGCGTCGATATCGGTGCCGGTGGCAAACGCCAGGTTGAGGTAGAGATCCACCGGCGTCGCCGTGCCGTCCAGCGTGGCGGCTGCCGCGACATCCGCGGTCGAGGCCGTCGACAGCGCGGCGCCCAGGCCATCCAGTGTGCGGGCCGTCGAAGCCAGCACATTGACCATGGCGCCGGCCAGCGTCGCACTCGATGCCGCCACAGAGCCCAGCGACCAGGTCAGCGCCGCATTGTCGTTGATGGTCGCCGCGCGGGTGGTCAGTACCGCAAATTGCAGTCTGGCCGTGCCGCCCTTGATGCGCACCTTGCCGTCGGCGAAATCGAGCAGTTTCTGGCTGGCATAGGCCAGCGCGTCGGCGACCGGCACCTGCATGCCGGCAAGGGTGAAGACGGTGCGGTACGAGCCGCCCTGCCCCGTGGTGACGGCCTTGAGGCCGAATTTGGGCGGGGCAGATCCGGCCTCGCGGGCGGCGGCGCGCGACAGCGTCCGGGGAAGACCTCGGGTCATTGGTATCTCCATTTCTGTTCGGAATTCTGGAAAGGACGTTATTCAAAAAGCGCCGGATCAGCGCTGGCGTATCGATTCAAACCGGGGCGCTATGGCCCTGTTCGCGCAAGGCGTTTCCGCTTTGGCGACCATTGTCTTCAAGGCCCGAGAAACCACGTCTCATTTCGTGAGCGGGCGCGCCGCCGTTTGGCCGCAATGCGACAGCTACTGGCAACCATTCGCTCCAATCCGCGTTTGGGGCTTCAAAGGAGTTCCAAGATGATCATCAGACAAGCCATTGCCGCCGTGCTCATGACTGCCGCTCTGGCAGGCTGCGCGACCCAGACCGAACAGCAGCAGAGGGCAACCAACGGCGCGCTCATCGGCGGCGGCGTCGGCGCGCTCGCCGGCCAGGCGCTGGGCGGCAACACCAAGAGCACCGTGATCGGCGCCGCCGGCGGCGCCTTGCTCGGCGCCGTTATCGGCCAGTCGACCACGCCGCAGCGCCGCGGCGAACAGCTCTGCCGCTACCAGGATCGCTACGGCCGCATCTACACCGCGCCTTGCGACGACCGGTATTACAACGGCGATTATTGAGGACGGGTTTCCCCTTCTCCTCGTTCAACGGGGAGAAGGTGCCCGAAGGGCGGTTGAGGGGCAGCGCGATCCTCTGAGAGGCTGGCCCCTCACCTGCTACCGGCATCCTCAATCGTCAGAATTACCTTTTAAGCTCCGGCAAGATTTTTTCGTCGAGAAATTTGAGGCGGCCAGCCAGCATTTCGGCGTTGGCGGGATTTGCGTCGACATTGACCGGTATCAATTTCGCCACCGACTTTCCTTGTCGCGCTGCCTCAACCCAGTCCTCAAGGGCACCGATATAGCCATCAAGAACCTCGAAAGGCGTCCTCGCGTCGTCGGCAGGGATATATGTCGGCGGCACATCGCCAACGATCACCCAGATCCATTGGTTCACATCCGGTCGCGGCTCTATCTCGAACAGGAAAATGTAGATTATTCCTTCCGCGCCATATCCGAAATATTCGCCTTTGATGGATAAGACCCAGGTGTAAAATTCGAGATACTGCCGTGCCTCGATTCGGGCGGCATCAAGATCGTCATCGGCGGTGCTGATGTCGGCCGGAGGCAGACGCATAACGCTGCTTAAGTCTGGTTTGGCGGTCTCTATGGCTAACTCCCTTGCCACCTTCGTCTAGCCCAGCGCACCGAGGCGGTCACCTCAACATCTGCAAAAGCCACGCCCGAAACACCTATCCTCCAAAGGTTCCCGCTTGGCTTGCTCGGTGACAAGATAGCAGGGGAAGCTTGTTATGAGGACGTCACCTATCCAAACGTCAATCTCGTAGTGGAATTTGTGGACAATGGCGGGTGAACGCGATTGTCGAGGAGAGTATTTTTGCCAAAATCACCAGCGGCAAAAGGCTCTACATAATAGTAATCCATTTCTCACCTATATATTCCGAGAAGTGGAATGAGTGACCCAGAATTGGCAACTCTGGTGGATTAGGGTGACTTATTCATTGCATCGGCCCTCGTCATGAGTCTCTTTCGCCAAAAGGCTCAATCACCGCAGAGGGAATTCCTAGTCTTTCAAACAAATCAAGGACTCGCTCTGATATGACGAGATCGTAATTCGAAGCGATGCCAAAATCGTCGCGACCTGCTTGCCCGTCCACTTTTAACCAGACGAAATGTGGCAGTTCCTGCCCAGGCTGCAACTCATGAAATTCCTCCGACTCTGCCACCTCAGCATCGGAAAAATCAGCACCAGATATCCCCATCTTCAGCAACGCCTCCTTTGCTTCATCCGTTACAAGAAAGCATGGAAAGGTTGTGACAAGCGCGTCGCCGAACCATCCTTCTACCTCATAGTGCAGCTTGTGGACGACTGGTGGGTGAACGTCGGTGTCTAAAACCGTATGGTTACCCAGCCCACCAGCCACATCCGGCCTGATATCAAAATATCGCATTATTCACCTATCGGCGGGTCGAACAAATGGCCATATTTCTTGTCGATTTCTGTAATTTTATCAAGCCATTGCTCGCGCGTGAAATTGGGGTTGCGTTTATAGAATTCATCCCATTCAAACCTGATTACCTTTTTGTGTAGGTTTCTATCTCGTTTTTTTGGGATTCCTCGAAGATTTTCGTATGAATTTATTTCTTCTATATTTGTAATTCTTGGATCTCTCTCAACAACCTGCCTCTCGCCAGCATGATGAACAACGTTATCACTGCTCTTTAATTTCGGATTTCTGGCGTAAAAAATCTTGCGGTAATCCTCTGACTCGGCAACGCCTAGTTTTGCGCCGGAGTATCTGACCTTGTCTGGATCCCGGGCGAGCATTGCGCCTAGCATTGCATTGTCAAATGCGCGGTCGGATTTGGGGACCGATTGGAAAGCGAAGCTGGCCAGCCCCTGCTGGTATCGGAGCGTTTGGGCGTCCACGCCACCAACAAGCGCCTCGCCTTCGTCAGCTAACTCGCCCGGCCGCTTGGCGACGAGGCCTTCGGCTCGCTCGGCCGCGATAGCGCTCATAGACTCAACTGCTCGCGGTATGCCTTTCTCGGCGGCTCGGCCAAATCCGGGCACCGGTATCGCCCAGCCGAATGCGTCACCTCCCTGACGCATCATCACTTTCTCGGTGGGATTTGCAGGCTCGTAGTAGCCTTGGCTGAAATCGGGAGGGTCGATTGATCCGAAGGAAAGCCCGTAGCCAACTCCCTTCGTCAATTTGCCCGCGAATATCCCGGCATTTGCACCCGCCTTGCCAAGCGCCTTGGCGTCAGCTCGAAACACCTCGCCCGCTGAAAGGCCAGGCTTGCCGCCGGGGAGTATGCCGCCCAGGCCGGCTTCATCCAATTCCCGGACCAAAGCTGCCCGCGCGACAGGATCTTTGGTGCGCGCAAACAACTCGCTCGCCTTGGCGTAGCGGTCCATCAAGTACGCGCTTCCGCTGTCGCGCTGTTCGGCAAGCTCGAGCAGGTAGGAAAACGTTATTGGCTGAAGATTTTCATCTTCGATGCCCAATACTTTTTGCAGAGCGACAGACAAGGCTATCGTCTGATCGTAAAGGTTCGGATCATAGTTCCCCGGATTCGAAGCCCCGCTGCCAAACACGGCTTCCCAGCCCTCGAAGGTCTTTTGAGACAATCCGCTGACGTAGCCACCGGCACCGACCCGCCGCCTCTCCCGCACCAGCTTTGCCGCGGCGTCGGTGATCTCATAGCGCTCCTGGTCCTCAGGTGAAGCGTTCGGCCCCGGCTCAGCGCTGACAACAGCGGCATCGATCGCCTGGTTCGACATGGTACCCATGTCAAAGATTTTCTTTCCGACCCCGGCTCGCCATTCGAGAACCCGCCGGCGCCTGTCGCCCTCATCGAGGCCATAGATGATCCGGTAGGCATCCTTGCCCGGTATTCCGCCGGAGTAGGCGCCCGTGCGTGCGAACTGGTCCGGCGCTTCCGCCTCGGCGCGACCGATGGCAATGCGCGTCTGGATGTCCTGCGAGAACTTGGCGACCTTTGCCTTTAAGGCCAGGACATCCTGTTCCTCCTGGGGAAGATCGTCCCTGAATGCCTGCGCTATGCGTTCGTCCGGAGTCTGCGTGCCGACGCGGCCTTCTTCCCGGGCGCCATCCTTGGGCCTTCCACAAAGGAGTTGCCCGCAGCCTGCGCGCTGTCGCCCATAGCCCCACTGCCGGCGGCCGGGGTGCCAACGCCAAATATCGCCAGCGCGCGCTTCGGGTCCCTGGAAATCAGCGCCTCGAACCGCGCCTTGGCGGCGGTGCTGTGCCAGTCCTTGGCCAGTTGCTGCCTGATACCAGGATCGACCCCCATCTTGTCGATGAGATCGGGCCCGTCCTGCCTGGCCGCCTCGAAGGTCACGTGGTCGTCGGGGTGCGCCTTGCCGATGGCGATGGCGTTGGTTCGCAGCGCCGTGTCGACTTGGGCCCGCTCATAGTCTTTGCGGCGTTGCAGCTGCTGCGCCGCCATCCGCCAAGCACCCTCGGTGCGCAGCGTCTCCTTGCGAGCGCTGAGGCCGGGGTGCAGCTCGGGCGGCACCTGGCTCAGGAAACCCTTGAACAGGGTGTCGAACCGACCCGTTTGCAGCACGCGCCCCGTGTGCGGGTCGACCTGGCCATACATGCCTTCGTGCAGGCCGGCGCCATCTGCCGGCGCATTGGCTACAGCGTCGGCCTCGGCCTGCGCGATCTCGCCGTTCAACTTGCGTGCGGCGACCTCGGTATCGAAGGCCTGCTGCTGCGATATGAGCTGCTCATAGCGCTCGGCAACCTCCTGCCAGTAGCTGTCGGGCTGCTGGCTTGCCCCGCCTGCCGGCGAGGAGCCAGTACCTTGCGCCGCACTGCCTGACCGACGCCGGGCAACCGAGAGAGGAATGATGTGGACCATGTGTCTGGTTCCTGCCGATGGAGCGCTTTGCCGGAGGCATGGCAAGCCGCAACGCACGCCGATCGCGTCGTTTGCGGACTTTTGGAGTGGCGTTGTTGGAAACACGGCAACGGTTGAGCAGAGCGCCGGTGACAGCTAATCTCCCCCCTCGTGGGGGAGATGTCCGGCAGGACAGAGGGGGGCGCCGTAGAGTGCCCGCATCGGGGCTTTCATAATGCCGCACACACCTTTGCCCCCAAGGCATCGTTCAAAAGCCAGATCGATGCGCAAGGTGATGACCGACGCCGAGTTGAAGCTTTGGAATGAACTTCGCGCGCATCGATTGATGGGGCTTGGCTTCCGCCGGCAATTTCCGATCGCCGGCTACATTGTCGACTTCGCTTGCCCTGAAAAGAAGCTCACCGTGGAAGTTGACGGCTCCCAGCATGCGGAAGCGGATTCAGCCGCGCGCGACGGAGCGAGGACGACGCGCCTTGAGGAAGACGGATGGACTGTTCTTCGCTTCTGGAACGACGACGTCCTTCGCGACATCGATAATGTTTGCCAGCATATCGTGATTGCGGCTGGGCTTGGCGCAGCGCGTTGATTGGGAAATCGATCTGTAGAAACGGCAAACGCTAGCGGGACAGCGCCCCCCCTCTGTCCTGCCGGACATCTCCCCCACACGGGGGGAGATTGGCAGCTTTGCGGATGCCGCCTATCCTTCCGCCCGTGCCGCCTTCTCCAGCGCAGCCAGCTGCGTCTCGTCCAGCGTCAGAAACCCCATAATGTGCTGCACCACCTCAGCCCGCGCATTGCTCAGCGCGCTGTGCAGTTCGAAGCCGTTCGGCGTCCTCGTCCTGGCCATCCACTCGCCATAGGACGGGCGGCGGTAGTAGCCGACGGTTGCCGCGAGATCGGCCAGCACCATTTCGCCGTCCTCGCCGGAGAAGACCCTGAGATAGGCCTTGGTCAGCGCGTCGCGCGCCTTGGCGGGACCGCCGGCCTGACTGGCGCGGGCGAAGCGTTTGCCGCTCATGCTCCCTGCTCACTGTTGGCGGCTGGCGCGGCCGGCACGGCCGTCGCTTGCCCGCCGCCGCCCGCCTGCAGCATCAATGCGTCGAGCAGGCCGCTGTCGCGCGCCTGCACGGCGGCCGGCACGGCATCCTTGGCGACCTTGCCGGCGGAGGCGATCGCCGCCATGCCGGCCTGGGCTTGCTGAGCTTGGGCTCTCGCTCCCCGCAGACCCTCCACCTCCTCCTTGCGCCGAAAGATGCGCTGCGGGCTGCGGCCGGCGCTCTGCACGATCTTCAGCGCCTCGTCGCCGTCAATATTGTCCATGATGCCGGGATCGAACTGCGCCATCTGCATGGCCGTCGTCACCACCTGGATGGTGTCGCGCGCCTCGGCCGAGCGGCGCAGCACATCGAGCGGGCCGGTGAAGGTCGGCCGCACCGCCTTGCCGGCGAGGCTTTCCGGCGGCGCGAAGCGGCTGTCTTCATCATAGAGGCCCTTGTCCTCGAGAATGCCGAGTTCACGGTCGAGATTGCTGGCAAAGCCGGCCTGGATGATCGAACCCGAGGGGCCGAGCAGCGCGCCCTTCTCTTCCTGGCGAATGAGCGCTTCGGTCGCCGTCATCTGCGGGTTCTGCACCAGCGTCTGGAACAGGTTGACGAACATCATGTCGCGGATTTCCTCCGCCCGGCTGGCCGCATAGTTGAAGGCGTAGGTCGGGTTCTGTCCGGTCGCGATCGGCTGGATCAGGGGCCTTCCATTGTCGTCGATGAGGCCGGGATAATTCTCGCCGGGGTTGAGCACCGGGACATAATCGAGCCTGGCCTTGGACGCGGTTGCCGGATCGGTGATCTGCTGCAGGGCGCGCAGGCCCGAGCGGCGCACCGCGTTTTCCTCGCGCACCGTCGTCAGCGCCTCGATGGTCGGCGAGATACCATAGGGATCGCCCTCGTAGCGGCGCCAGTTGAATGTCGACACCGGGAAGGAGCGGAAACCGCTTTCCCTGACGATCTCCTCCTCGTCCTCGATGACGTGATAGGAGGCGAATGCCGTGTCGAGATACTGGTAGTCGCCGGAAAGCCGGTACATCTTGCGCTCGTCGCGCGGCTGGATGCACTGGATCAGCGAGATTTTCGTCTCGCATTTGGCGGGATCGTCGACCAGCATCTTGATCCGCGCCGGCATTTTTTCGTAGCCGAGCAGCTGCGCCGCCTGTCTTGCCGTGCGCTCGTAGCGGCGGTGGAAAATGTCGACCTGGCCCCAGCGGTTGCGGGCGAGATAGCCCTCGACCACGGGGATCGAGGCATAGCGGATCAGCGTGCCGCCAAAGCCTTCCTCGGCATAGAGATAGGCCGGGCCATAGCGCACGACATTGCGCAGGCAGGCCTGCGTGGCCGGCACGAAATTGGAGTTGGCGGAATAGCGCAGCGCAAACAGGAAGTCGCGCAAGCCCTCCGCCCATTCCTTCTCCTCATCGGTCTCCTCGTCGTTCATTTCTGCGGTGGTCAGCCCGTGCCATTTTTCCGACTGCGGGATGATCAGGCTTTCGAGCCCGGCGGCGAGGCGATTGGCGGCCGAGTTGATGGTGTTGGCATAGACGCGGGCACCGCGCCGCTCCTGCCGCTCGGCCTGCGAATCCGGTCCGCCGCTCCTGCGGCCGCTCCAGACATCGGGCGCATCGGGATCGCAAAATTCCGCCACCTGCTCCCACACCGCCTCGTACTGAGAGCGCTCGGTCTCGAGCTCGGATTGGCGAGACAGGATATCGCGGGCACGGGAATCGGTCATGAAGGGCTCGCTGGGTAGGATGTGAATGGACGGCGAAGCAGCTAATCTCCCCACTTGAGGGGGAGATGGCCGGCAGGCCAGAGGGGGTCGCCGCGCGTAGAGCGCTAGCGTCATCTGTCGGTGGTGGAAGGTCGCGTCCGGTCGCACCGACCCCTCTGTCGCCTTCGGCGACATCTCCCCCTCGCGGGGGGAGATCGGCAGCTTCAGCCGACTACGCGCTGCGCTTGATGCCCTCGAGCACCGGCGCAGTTTTCCGGCCAAAGCGCTGGACGACGAAGCGGCCCGCCTTCTGGCCGGGGACCTCGATCAGAGTGTAGGTGATCCAGGACAGCAACGTCACCGTCGGCAGCACAACGGCAACGACGATGGCGAAGCGCAGCGGCGCCGACAATTCGTGGCCGAACTCACTGATGACGAACGCCGCGACGGGCTGCAGCACCAGCAGATGGATCAGGTAGATGCTGAAGGAAAGCTCGCCCATCAGGTGGAAGAACCGGTTGCTGAGCGTCACGGCGATCGCTCGCGCCAGCGTTCCCGCCCTTCCAGGCAGCATGCGGTAGAGAACCAGCGCAAAGAAGCCCGCCACCAGCGCTTCACGCACCAGAAGCTTGCCCAGCCCCTGGTCGCCGCCAAAGGGCAGCGCCGCCAGCAGCAGCGCCAGTGCCAAGTACAGGATAGATCGCGGCTGGCTCTGATGCACGACTCCGGCCAGCAGCATCCCGCACAGGAATATCTGTATCTTGAGCGGCAGAAAGGACGGCATCGGAAAATGGATCGACAACAGCCGCATCGCAAACACGATGACGCAGCCGGCCGCCGCGACCACAAGGGCGCTCCTCATCCAGTCCAGCCTGCGCACCAGCAGCATGACGGCCGGGAACACGGCATAGAACTGCATCTCCAGCCCCAGGCTCCAGTCAGGCAGCGGCGTGCGATAGGCGAGGTTCGGCACCAGCCCAAACAGGAAGGTGAGATGGGCAACGATGTTTTTCAGGCTGCCGTCGAGGTAGCGTTCCGGCGCCTGGTGCGATCTGGAGAGGAAATCGTCGATGATGATCCTGCAATCGTAGAGATAGGGGCCAAGCGCCAGCGCCAGGAAAAGCATGACATAGAACAGCGGCGCGATCCTGAAATAGCGGCGCGTCCAGAATTTCAGCCAGGTTTCCGGTCTTTGCCAAGGCTCCTTTTCCTGGCGCAGCTGATAGTGGAACACCATCAGGAAGCCGGACAGCATGATGAACAGGTCGACGCCGAGATCCGGCTCGCCGACGATCGGAATTTGCCAGCCGGTCAAAAGCATGCAGTGCCCGACCAGCACCCAGATCGCCGCAAGCGCGCGAAGCCCGTCCAGGCATTCGATGCGCGAAGACTTGATGATGCTGGTTTCGTAGCTAGCCATGTTGCACTGCAGCATGGCGCCTGAGGAGCGATTGTCAAGCCGCTGAGAGATGACGAATTGCTACACCCTCTCCCTTGTGGGGAGGGTCGGCGAGTTCGCTTTGCAAAACAAAGCGAGGGAGACGGGTGCAGCGCAGACCCCACCCCGCAGGCTGAACCGCACGTACCGTGCGGCTCAGCCTACGACCCTCCCCACAACGCGGAGGGTAAGATGCGTCACCTCCGCTTCACCAGCCTGGCATGCCGTCGCCAGTACCACCACGCCAGCACGCGCTTGCTGAAACTGCGTTTCATCGCGGTCATGGTCATACCCCCAGCAGAACGCGGCGCTGGCCGGTGAGGTCGCCGGGCGCGAGGTCGGTTTTCACCGTCGCCGCCGTGCCCTGGCGCTGTTCGAGTTCAGTCCGCAGGGCGGCCTCGCGCGCCTGCACGTCCTTGTCTTCAATGGTCGGGGTCGGTGGCAGCGGCTTCAGCGCCGGCGGCTTTTGAAAGAGACACATGGTTCCAGCCTTCTCTTGTCCAGTCGTAGAGGAAAAAGTCTTCGCCATTGCGGCCATATCCAGGCAACCGGCAGCGTTGGGTGGCGCCGAGCCGGCCGAGCCAGCGCAGAGCCAGTTCGTTGGCGGCGAGCGCCCGCGCCTCGACCCGCCAGGCGCCCCGCGCCGCGACCTGCGGCCCGAGCACGGCGTGGAAGTGGCCGGTGATGCCAGGCACGCAGCGCTTCATGCGGCGCGTGCCCCAGCTCCAGGCGATCCACAGCCCGCCGCGCTGTTCGGCAGCGCCGAAGCCGGCCTCCGGATTGCCGTCTAGCTCGGCAACATAGGCAAAGCCCTGCAGCGCGGTGACCGCCAGCAGGGCCGGCGACCAATGGTCAAGCTGGCAGTCGATCTCGGCCCGGTCCTCGGCACGCAGATTCGCGGCGATGTAGGAGAGATCGCGCAGCGTGGCGGGAATGATGCGGACGGCCATGGATATCCCATCCCGCGCGAGGCAGCGTTGCGAAGACCCTCGGAATCCTGCCATCAAAGGCGTCGAAAGATGACGTCAATGCTTTCGCAGCGCTTGCCACAACCATAACAGGGCTATAACGTTCGAAATACAACCATAGGAGGTATCGTTGCGATCGCTCATTCTCGCCGCGATGGCGGTGTTTGCGTTGCCATTTGGCGCGGCTCAGTCGGACGACGTGGATAAGACGGACACTCTGTGGCAAAGCTGCCCAAAGGGCGTGCTCTTCAAGGAACTCGAGTCGGGGATTGTCGTGACCGTCATCAGACAAGGTTCCGGTAAAGCCGCCTTCACGGCGGATAAGAAGCTTTTGCAGCCGGCCACGGCGGCGGAGCTGGTGACGAAAGAGGGCGACCACGGATTTATCAGTGGTCCGATGCCTTCCTATATGTTTGCGGTAGGTCCGGATACAGTCAAGAACTTCAATTGGAGGTCCGCTGAAACTTACCCAGATGCATTCTATACCGTTCGGGACGATGAAGGCGTCGAACCACTACTAAATTTTGTTGATGTTGGCTGCGCGCCGTAGCTGAACGGATGATGATTGTTTTCACAATAAAGGACACCGCCTAATAAAGAGGTGGCCCTTTCTGAGCGGCACCGATATCGATCTATTTTACGGCCAAGCTGAATAGTAGTCCTCTGGTAAATTGATACCAAATTTTCCCGGAAGGAACCGCAGCAAATCGGGAGGCGTACCATGCAAATGAAGACCACGCTTCATTTTAATTTCAGTAACCACTTAAGACCAGATTCGCCTGCATAATCTGGACTACCATAGCTAAGATTATCATCAACCGATGACGGCTCGCCTGATGCACGCTGCATTAGGTATTCGTCAACTATCCTCGATGCTTTAGGAAAACGTGGGTCGCCGATGGGTACTTGATCGATGTCGGATCGATTATGCTTAGACCTGGAGGTCGGACCATTAACGTCTGAGAATTGATCCTTGCTGTTTACTACGCTTTCAATGCTGTAGCCCCAATCCGTGTCCTTGCCGTGCTATCCCGCCACGCGGCTTCGGCCTGCAACTTGCCCTGCGGGTCGAGGCCCATCTTGTCGAGAACATCGAGGCCGCGCCGGCGAGCGGCGTTAAAAGCCACAGTGTCGTTGGGATTGCTTTGAGCGATGGCGTCAAGCTCGGCGCGCTGGACCCCGGACCATTGGTTCTGTTCATAATCCTTGCGCCGCTGGAGCTGCCGCTGCGCCATGCGCACCGCGCCTGCCATGCGCATCGCCTCCTTCTGCTTGGCAAAGTTGGCGCGTTGGCTTTCGGGCATGCTCGGCAAGACCTCGCCGAACATCTTG
Source organism: Mesorhizobium sp. M0058 (assembly GCF_040323095.1). Lineage (NCBI taxonomy): Bacteria > Pseudomonadati > Pseudomonadota > Alphaproteobacteria > Hyphomicrobiales > Phyllobacteriaceae > Mesorhizobium > Mesorhizobium sp. M0058. The sequence continues at coordinate 30,748 of NZ_JAMYUQ010000002.1, read as the reverse complement.
TCGAACAGACCGGGCTTCACCGCTCGGCCGTCATACGGGTCCAGCTGGCCGTACATGGCCTCGTGCATGCCCGCGCCGTCGGCCGGCGCCTTCGCCGCCACCTCGTCTTCGGCCAACGCGATCCGGCCGTTGAATTGGCGGCGCGCGATCTCGGCGTCGAAGGCCTCCTGTCGCTCTGTCATCTTCCGGTAGTGCTCGGCCAGTGCGGAAAGCTCGTCGCCAAAACCCTGCATGGCGCCGCCGATGGGCGACCCTTGCGGATACTGCACTGCGTTCCCCGTATCGAGCCGTCGCCGACCAACGGAGAGTGGGATGATGTGTACCATTGTTGGCTGCTCCCTGGCTTTGAACAAAGGCGCGCAGCGCTGGCGACCACAGCAGGGCCGGGCCACACGCGTTCGCCCGCCCGCCTCGCGGGCTTTGTCGGATCGAAGACTCTTGGAAAGATCGAGGGCGCTTGCCCCTCACCGAAACGCCCCCAGCGGATCACTCTGCCCGGTCGTCCGCCTTCGCGCCGCCCTGAACTCCGCCGGATCGACCACCGCTTCCCGCAGCATCATCAAGCCGTAGCGCGTCGCCGCCATCAAATCGTCGCGCAGCTTGACCACATGGCCGTCCTTGCGGTGGTAGAGGCGAAACTCCTCGAACCAGGGCAGCAAGGTCGAAAACACCTTGAAGCGGCCGGACTGCATGCGGTCGAGCATTTCCATCAGCCCGGCCTCGACCGAGACCGAGCCGTCGGCAAAGCGGGCGTGGCCGGTGAGCATGTTCAAGCCGTGGGCGGCATATTGCCTGGCGAGCGCCGTGCCCGCCCCTTCCAGCGTCTCGCGGCGGCCGTCGCGCGGCCAGGCCCAGGGCAGCCATTCGCCCCATGGCTTCAGCGCCAGCACCTGCATGGCCGGCGTCTGCTGCGAGGCCCGCGCCGCCTTGGAGATATAGACGACATCGGCCTCCGTATCCCAGGCCAGCTCGACCGCGGCCGACGGATGGTCCCAGCCGAAATCGAGCGCGCCGATCCGCGGCCAGTAGCGCGGCAGCCGGAACGGCTCGCAGGCGATCAGCTCCTCGGCAATCGGAAAGATGCGGCCGGAGCCCAGCACCGGAATGCCGCGCGCCCGCGCCTCGCGCTCATGTTCGGGATAGGCGGCGACGATCGCGGCGCGCTCGTCAGGCGAATAGTGTTCGACGTCGTCTATGGTCATGAAGGTGACGTGACGGGTCATGCAAGCATGCTCCAATAGAGTGTGGCCATTGATACCAGCGCTCATCAATGCGAAGCTGACCCAAGACTTGGGGGAACACATGATTCGGATTGCAATCGTTGTCGGCATTGCCGCCAGTGCATCGGCATGCACCAGCCAGGCGAATGTTCCTTACGATACTAGTAAAAAAATCTGCAGAACCCGTACCGATCCAGGAACAGGGTTCAAACGCGAGGTCTGCGTCCCCGACACTCCCAATCAATCCTGTATGCTCTATATATATCAGTATACCGGTCGAGAGAAAATATTGTGCGGCCCATTAACGCGCAAATCGCCAACCGCCGAAGGTCGTGCCAGGCAACTTGCCGGCACCAAATACCCCTGATTCGACTTATCAACTGGGTTTGATGCGGATCACCTTTGGCGCCTGCGCATCCATGAACATGTAGCACCTGCCAAGCAGCGCCTCTTTGCCGAGCTCATCGAACACATTCTGCCCCAGCGGCGTGATCAGCACCTCGCCCGTAGCCAGCCCATCCTGGTGGCGGGCCTCGATCTCTTGCCAATGCGCATTCGCAACGTCGGAAAGCACGACATTGAAGGCTGGATGATTGTAGCTGACCAGCACGTTGCCATCATCCATGTCGGACGGCTTCATGTCCGGGTGATAGTTGTAAATCATGGCAAGCGTCTGGATGGCGGCCATGGCTGCCGCCTCATCGGACAGGCCGGCTTCCGTCAGCACGCAGGTGCCGTTTTCAAGGATGGCAAAGTCACGGCCTCTGTCGAAGTAATAGCCGAACCGTTCCTCGATGCGATCGATGGGTTGTGAAAACGAGGGTCGCCATTTGGGCACCTGGGGCTTTGATACCTCAGCACCACCCGCCGGCGACACGACAAGCGACGACAAACCGCCTGTCAATACCTGCCGCCTGTTCATGGACTTGGTTCCTCGACAACCTGGCCACCAGTCTAGTCGCGGTTCGCGATTCCGCAACGCGCCGAAACGGGAAAGCTTCGCTCTCATCTTTTCCTTTATCGCTTTATGCGGTAGGTCTTGCCGTGCATCGGCGACATCGATGCGTCTGGGCTGGTGCATTCTGCGCGGCCTGTACTCTACGCGGGTGGGACAGCCACTCTTTGCCATGACAGATCTATTCGAGGCGATGCGCCTGTCCGCCGAGGACAGCGAGGTTGCTCATCTTTTTTTCAGCGAAGGCGGTAAGATCCTGCTGCCACTCGGCAAATCGACAAATGCCATGACAGGTCAGGAGATGCTGGAGCGGCTGCTGTCGTCCCCGCATGATGACGATGGCGCGCTTGCCAACGACCTTCTCGGCGAGCTCGGCAAGACGGTGCCGTTGGAAAGCCTTCGTCTCCTGCTGACATCTGCCAATGCTGAGACGCGAGCGGCGGGTGCGTTTATTGCCACCTTTCAAAACCAGAACATAAGTTCGATGGTGGGTGAGCTGGCCGCGCTGCTTGGGGACAGCAACCCGCGCACGCGCTTCGATGCCGTGGAGTCTATCTTGCGATGCAGTACGCGGAACGATGGTCAGCATCTCGCGCAGGCGTTGTTTGCCCTTGATGATTATCACGATGGTGTACGCATGGGAGCCGTCAAATTTGTGCGCTTTGCAAAAGACTGGCAGTTAAAGCTTGCGCGTCAGCACGCCGCGTTGCTCAGGCCGCAAACGCCGTTTTCGGCGATCGCCGATATCTCCGGGCAATGGCGAGGTGATGCATCAGGCATGATCCGTGCTATGCTCGACCATTCAGAGCCGGTAGTGCGCCGTTACGGCTTGGGGCTGGCCAGCCGGGCGAGGTTGGTCGTTGTTGACGCGTTCGTCGAATGGGCGCAGGCGTCCGCCGATCCTGAAATCAGCAAACTGGCAACCGATTGCATCGAGCACAACCAGATATCGCACCACGCCGTATGGCAATCATCATTGCCGGCAATCGCCTGAGGCACCGCTGATCTCGGGGTCAAGATAGCGACGTGACAGGACGTAGAGCCTGCCGAACTGATTCAAAGTAATGTCGTATGATGTTGTCCGCGCACGATATTTGCGCCGGGCGTGGCGGTTCTTACCTTCTCCCCTTGTGGGGTGAGAAGCGGTCCGCGTGGCGGACGAAAAGCCAATTGCTTGGCTTTTCGAGCTTCGAACGCCCTGAGCCTGCGAAGGGCCGGGTGGTGGCCGATCCAACCTGCCGGGTCCCCGCCGCTCCGCAGCGTCCCGGCGTTCGCCGGCCTTTCGTCGTGCCACTGGCACGACGAATTCGCTTCGCGAACCAGCTGCTCACCCCACAAGGGGGGAAGGGAGAACCTCCTGCGCCGTCAAGAACCGCAACACCACGTCGCTCATGCCCAGCAGCGGCGTGAACGTCACGATGGTGATGCCGCCCGTCGCGTTGGTGCGGGTCAGGCCTTCGGAATAGATATCGAGCGGCGGCTCCTCGTCGAACCAGACGCCGTGCAGGGTTTCGCCCTGCCACTTTTCGCGGCCCTTCTCATAGCTCTTGAACGAAAGCACCGATTCATCGGCCTGCACGTCGCCGCCGCCGCCCCAGCGCACCACGATGCTGTCGAGCGCGCCCGGGGCGCCGCGGCCCATCGTCGTGTGCAGGATGGCGTTGGCCGGGATCATGCCGGTGCCCCATGCCGCCTGCTGCTGCGGCGGGCCGACCAGCACGCGCTGCGGGTTGTCGCGCGTGCCCTCGCCCGTCACGCCGGCAGCCCATAGCCTGACGGGGGTGTCGAAGGTCTTGCCCTGCCACCACGCGGGGTAGCGGCCGGTGAGATGCATGGCCCATTCGGCGCCGCCGGCCCTGGTCTTGCCGAGCTGGTTGCCGGCCATGAACAGACGTTCCCGGTTCTGCGCGCCGGCGGCGTGAAACTGAGCCTGCCTGGGATAAGGCCGGTAGGCGGCAAGCTGGTTAGTCCTGTGCCTGCGGTCCAGCTCCTGCAGCAGCGCCAGATAGTGGCGGCGCGTCTTCAGGCTGGTCGCCAAACGGCCCGAGGACGGCTTCGAAGCCACGGATGCGGCGGCGGATCTCGTCATCGCTCAGGGCTTCCAGATTGTCAGATGAAACATGCAAATCCTTGGCCAGATCCTTGGGCAGCACCGATTGCACGATCTTCAGATACTGGTCGGGCTTGTCGGCCCGGACCGCGGCAATCACGCCGGCGCCATGGGCGCGGAAATCGGCGCGAACCGCGTCGAGGAAATCATCGCCAAGCGTCTTCTTCGTCCGCTTCGGCTTGGCAGCGGCGGCAGTCGCCTTGCGGCCAGGGCGCGCACGCAGCGCCGTCCGGTCAGCCATGATCCGAGATCCCGGCGGGCTCGGCGGTCGCTGCCTGCTTCGCCTGCTTTGCCGGCCTTGCCCGCTTGATCTTGCCGGACTTGATCTTGCCGGACTTGCGCCGTGCCGATTTTGGCCCTGACCGTCTTGGGGCGGCCTTGCGGGCTGCATCAGCGGCCGGCGCGTGGCGCTTTCCGGCAGACGCGGCTTTCAGGCTTGCCCTGGCGATCGCCCTTGCGTCGTGCGCGCCGCGCGGAAAGCCGAAGCCGCCGATGGCATCGACAGGACCACCGCGAACCATGCCGATCAGCACGCCCGGCACGACCGGCTCGATACGGCCGATGCGCGCCTGCGGGGCAGCGCCCTCGAACACGCCAATGGCGCTGACGACCTCGCGGCCGTCATCGTCGGTGATGATGGTGGCATAGCGGTTGGACAAGGGAGGCCTCGCGGATAAGGCAGAATGAACCGAGGATAGCGTTCCTTCACGCCCCCCTCTGTCCTGCCGGACATCTCCCCCTCAAGGGGGGAGATTGGCAGCTCCAGGGTCGCGACCAATTTGCAGCGCTGACGATTGGCGAAAGCAAGGCGGCAGTCCGATCTCCCCCTTTGAGGGGGAGATGGCCGGCAGGCCAGAGGGGGGTGCTGTCCCGCCGACATCCGATATCCGCACGTTGTGGCATCAGGAAAACAAAACCCGCCTCGTGGGCGGGTCGGTGGCGCAAATCAGCACCATGGACAAATCATAGCAAAGCTGCCCTCACCCGTCAATGCAGATAAGAAATAATTCCTACTCCAGTCAAAGCCTCGTCCTTTGGCGCCGCCAGCATTGCGCGAGGGCCGCTTCGATGGGATGCTGGGCCTCGTCGGAGAGCGCAATGAGCAATGTGACCAGTCACTATGGCAGCGGCGGCATCGTCGAGCGCATCCTGTCGGCTGTGCCGGACGCCAGGGCCGGCAGCCTCGCAGCCAAACAACTCTATCCGTTCGATCAGCTTCATGGCCGCGAGCTGATCGCCACGCAGGAGCATGCCGCGCGTCTTGCGCCCTCCGCTGGCGATCGGGTTCTGGACATCGGCAGCGGCATTGGCGGCCCGGCCCGGTTCCTTGCCGAGACCTATGGGTGCAGCGTCGACGGCGTCGACCTGACGCAGGCGTTCGTCGAGGCATCCCGCCGATTGACCGAGCTCTGCGGCCTCGGCGACAAAGTGCGTTTCCATGAGGCCGATGCGACAAGGCTGCCTTTTGCGGACGACACATTCGACGCGGCAATCTGCTTCTATGTCGGCATGAATATCGCTGACAAGGCGGCGGTCATTGGGCAAGCGTGGCGCGTGCTGAAGCCGAAAGCCAGGCTTGTCTGGACCGAGGCGGTGCTGGCGGACGGCGAGCCTTACTATCCCTTGCCTTGGGCGGTGTCGTCGGCGGCCAGCCATCTTGTCGACGGCGAGACCCTGAAGGCTGTGTTTGCTTCAGCCGGATTCCGGGTCGACGATGTCATCGACGAAACCGGCGATCACGTCGAGCTGGCGTTGAAACGGGCAAATTCCAGCATCGTGCCCTCGCCCGCCCAGCAGCAGGCCAATGAGATCGTGCTCGGCGCCGAGTTCGTGCATCGGCGAAAAAACTACATAAGCAGCCTGAGCGAGGGAAAACTCGCGTCACTGGCCGTCATCGCTTCCAAGCCGGCCTGAAAAACAAAACCCGCCTCGGCGGCGGGTCGGCGGCGCAAATCAGCACCATGAACAAATCATAGCATAGCTGCCCTCACCGGTCAAGATATGTCAGGAAAGAATTCCTACATCGACATCGATCGGAGACTCGGCGATGCTAGCGCTACCACATCCGGCGTCAAGTCATATGCATATGTTCTAAAGTGCCATGCCGTCGGCGGATGTTGTCTGATAATTTGCCCTTTGGCATCAAGGGGGCAAAAGAAGCCATGTCTGAGGACAAAATCCGAAATATAAATCTGACCGCCGACATCGTCGCGGCATTCGTGCGCAACAATTCAGTGCCTCCGGATAGCCTGCCGGCGTTGATCGAGAGCGTCAATGCAGCGCTCGCGGCCGTGGACAATCCCGTTGCTCCGCCGCAACCTGCGCCTGAGCCCGCGGTCAACCGCAAGCGCTCGGTAACGCCGAATTTCATTTACTGCCTCGAGGATGGCAAGAAGTTCAGGTCGCTGCGGCGTCATCTCGGCTCCGCCCATGGCATGACGCCGGAAGCCTATCGCGCCAAATGGGACCTGCCCGGCGACTATCCGATGACGGCGCCCAGCTACGCCGCCAAGCGATCGGAGCTGGCAAAGGAGTTCGGGCTCGGCATCAGGACACCCGAGGCGCCGGCCGCCAAGGCGCCGGCCAAGAGCAAGACCAAGGCGTAAAGGCACGCCCCCTCCGTGCCGTACGCCTGCTGGAGGACGATCGTGGTGGCCGGAGAGCCCAATGACGTTCGCGTGGAACGTGTCGACCGCCGCCAATGGGCGGTGCTGGTTGCCGAGAATGGCACGGTGACCCAGCATCTGTTCATGGCCCAGGAAGCGGCCGAGGAGTTTGCCGACGGCGAGCGGACAAGGCTCGGCCTTCCCGCCAGGCCGCCGGCGGCGGATCCGCTGGCCTGAACAGTCCTTCAACCGGCTGCAGGATACAAGACGCAGCCTTCGACAGGCCGTCTAGCGACTGGTCATTAGCTGGCTCTTATGGAATCATTCCACTCCAACTCGGGGGAGAGCGGGATGGACAAACCAGCCATGGCATCCGTGTTCAGGATGCGGCAAGCGCCAGCCACTGTTTCGGGCGTTCGCAGCGTCGGCCAAGGCCAGGCCGATCCGGTCATCGGCAGAAGGCCGCTCGGCGAGGCGATCCGCTTCGTCATCGACGCCCATCCCCATTACGACATCAGCGGCGTTTCGATCGCCTATGGCGACGGCTCGGCCCCGCGCCTCGGCAGCCGGGAGGTCAAGGCGCTGTGGGCCGAATATGGCCGCCGCTGGATGGAAGAGTAGCGCAGGCCATCGGCCGACGCCTATCGCTTGCATCCCCGTCCGGATCGTAACAGCGGCTCATGCGTTGAGCGTGAGCCAAATGGGAGCAACAGCCATGAACGTCGCCAATCTGCAACTCGAAGGCCTGCTGATGGCCGTCGCCTCGATCAATCAGGTGCTGGTGCGCAAGGGTCTGCTCACGGTGGAGGATATCGACATTGCGCTGCGCAAGGCCGAGGCCATCGAAACCGGCGAGGAGCGGTCCGACGGCATGTCGGAGTCCAACCGCGACGCCGTCAACTTTCCGATCCGACTGCTGGAACTGGCCAATCAATGCCAGCCGGAGGCGGACATGCCGTCCTTCTCGAAACTGGCCCGCATGGTCGGTCAGATGAAGGAACCCTACAACGACCAGATGTGAGGCGGTCTGCCGACGCGGGGCCTCACCCTCGGCCAATCTTCGAGGCCAGCACGCTGCCCGGTCCATGCACGGCGGCGAACAGCAGGCCGGCGGCGAACGGGAAATGGGACATGAAGGCGCCGAACTCGGCCTGGTTGCCGGTCCAGTGCGACGGACCGTGGAAGGCAAAGCCGAGGAAGACCACGTAGACGGCGGCGACCAGGGCGGCCGGCGTGAAGAACGCTCCGGTCAGCAAGGCGATCACCAGCAGCGTTTCGAGGATCGCGGCGCACCAGGCCAGAAACAGCGGGAACGGGAAGCCGGCGGCGGCGATGTAGCCGGCGGTCATGTTCATATCCATGAACTTGAAGGCTGCTCCCATCGCGAACATGGCGGCCAAGGTCAGGCGGGCGATGAGAATGGCCGCGGTCTGCCACGGCGATTGAACGGCTTCCATGATGTGCTCCAAAGGTTTGCAACGGGTTTCGCCCCAAGGACGGGCGCCACGCCGCCGATCCTACACCAGCCCGCGAAATTCTTTCGCGGCAAAGCCGGACCTCGCAAAAGGAGGCGCTTGCAATCCTCTTGCCGCGCGTGGCCGCTCAGAGCTTCGCCATCAGCTCCCGCCCCAACCGTTTCGGCGGCTCGGCGCGCAGCACCACATTGGTCGTCACCGCGCCGTAGCGGCCGATGGCATCGACGATGCTTTCGAGGTCGGGCGGCGACGGCACGACCACCTTGACCAGAAAACAATCCTCGCCGGTCACCCGCAGCACCTCGACCACTTCCGGCATGGCCGCGAATTTCTTCAGGCAGGTCTGGATGTGCTCATGCGTGGTGCGCAGGCGGATCATGGCCATGGTGCCGAGACCGAGGGCGGTGGGATCGATCGCGGCCCGGTAGCCGGCGATGATGCCGCGCTCCTCCAGCCGCTTCACCCGCTCCGACGTCGCGGGCTGGGACAGGCCGACGCGGCGGCCGAGTTCGGAAATGCCGATGCGGCCATCCTCCTGCATGATCTCGATGATTGCCATGTCGGTGGGGTCGAGCCGTGGCCGGTAATCGCCGTTTGCCATGAACACCTTCAATCCATCGGAATTCTTCATCGCTTTCCGATGATCTCTCATTCCGCGAACAAGGAGAAGCCCTAGGATTGGGACATCATCTGCGGCGAAGAAACAGGATTTTCCATGACCGACTTCATCATTCTGCCGGGCAGCGGCGGATCGGGCGAGGCCCACTGGCAGACACGCTGGCAACAGGCCGACCCGGCGATGCGCCGCTTCAGCCCGGCAAGCTGGGAGCTGCCGGATTTCGACGACTGGGTGGCGGCGCTGGACGTCGCGGTGTCACAGGCACAGACCCCGCCGGTGCTCGTCGCCCACAGTCTCAGCTGCCTGCTGGTCGCGCATTGGCAGGCGGTGTCGAGCCGTCGGATCGGCGGGGCGTTTCTGGTTGCGGTTCCCGACCCGGCCTCGCCGGTCTATCCCGCTTACGGAATTCCCTTCGCCGATACGCCGCGCGGGCCGCTTCGCTTCCCCTCGCTGATCGTGGCCAGCACCGACGATCCCTATGATCCGAACGGCTATGCCGGTGAGAAAGCCACACAATGGGGCAGCGAACTGCACATCGCCGGGCCGCTTGGTCACATCAACAGCAATAGCGGGCTGGGCGACTGGCCGGCGGGAATGGAGCTGCTGACGGCCTTCGTGAGAGACAGACAGGCCGACCACGCAATCGCACCGTAGGCGCCCGAAGCGTGCGCGCGGGCTTGCCCCGACTTGTCCCGCCAGCTATCTCTCGGGAGGGGCGTTTGTGAGGGAGCCTGCGAATGGTGTCCGTCCGATATCTGGTCCGCGATGTCGATCTGTCCATCGCGTTTTATACGAGCTATCTGGGCTTCGCGCTGAAGCAGCAATTCGGTCCGGCGATGGCCATCCTGACGCGCGGCGACCTCTCGCTCTGGCTCGCCGGTCCCTTGGCGTCGGCAGCCAGGCCGATGCCGGACGGCCGGACACCCGAGCCGGGCGGATGGAACCGCTTCGTGCTCGAGGTCGAGCAATTGCCGTCAATCGTGACTAAGATGGTCGAGGCCGGCGTGCGGTTCCGCAACCAGATCGTCGAAGGTCCGGGCGGGCGACAGATTCTTTGTGAAGACCCGTCCGGCAACGTGATCGAGCTGTTCGAGCCCAGCTAGACTTCGGCCGTCGCCTCGGATTCGGCGCCGGGCTTTGCCTGGCCTTCCCACTGCCGCTCCGCCTCTGCTTTACGCTTCGGACAATCCTCGTAGTCATGCTCTCGCGAACCGCAATAGGAGCAGCATTTTGCCGGCGTGTCGGTTCGAAGCATTGTGGCCATGCACAAGAATGCACGAAAATTCATCCGGTTGCAGCAGCGTCCGCGACGTCGCTGCTGGGATGCGTGACCGCCAGCCTGGCACCGCCCTCAATAGCCGCCGCCGAGGATCGGCAGAATCTCGGCGGCAGACATTGCGCGCGGCGCGTATTCGTCCGGCCTATATCAAAGTTAAATGCGGATGCTGGGCGTGAGGTGGTAGGTGATCGCGATGGGGGGACTCTCAACGCGCTCGAGGTGTCCCATGGACGTTCGAAATCTGATTGCCAAATTGTCAGCCGCGGTATTGCACCGCCGCGCCGCGTCTTCGCCGATACTGTTCAGGCCGATCCGCAACTCGCTCGCCGACATCCCGTTGAAGCCGGCGCCGCGGCCGCCTTATCGTCCGCATCGGCCGATCTGGCCGGCAAGCAACATGTAGCTCGCCGGGCTGCAACCAGTTTGTGATTTCCTCGTTTATGGCGATCCCGTTTTCAAGGAGGCAAGTGATGAGATCGATCCGGGCGAGGCGCGAATGGTTTGGATGGTGAGCGCATGAGCCGTTTTCTGCCCCTGACGATCAGATTCGTGGACGGCAGCGCGATGACGGTGTCGTCGATCGCCGACGCCAGGAGGGCGCTAGGCGGAACATGGAAGAACAAGCAGACGGCGGCCTACAAGGCGGCCGACAGGCTGGTGGATGACGCGTTGAACGGCATTTGCCGCCCGGACATCGCCTTTGCCGCTTTCCAGAATGCCGCCGCCCAACAAGGCTTGCTGAAGCCGGCGAAGCCAAGTGCCGCCCTTGCCATGCTCGACGAATTGGCGTCGCTGGATGGGCATCGTTGAAAGACCGGCTGACGGATTGCCTGCGATGTCATGGCGAACGCCGGATAGCCTATCTCGGCTCGCGGTTCATGCTGAGATAAGTCGGGTCGAACTCGGCGATTTCCACCAGCTGCTGCCAGTCCAGAATGGTCACCATGTAATTTGCCCAGCCGATCACACCGATCTTGCGCAGCGCGCCGATGACCCGGTTCATGTGGACGACCGAAAGCCCAAGCACATCGGCCAGTTCCGCCTGCGACAGGGGAAGCCGGAAACTCATGCCGTTGGTCTGCTTGACGACCTGGAGCCGCACGAACAGCTCGCACACAAGATGCGCCAGATGCGAAGTCTTGGACCGCCGGCCCATGGCCACGATCCATTCCCGATGGATGGCGCCATCGACGAGCGTGTCCAGCCAAAGCAAGCGGCTGAGATGAGGTGCCTGTTCGGTGATCGTCCTTAGCCGACTGTGGTCGGCGGCGATCACCCGGCATGGCGACAAAGCTATAATGCCATGGTCCATTGTCTTGAGCAGGAAGGCGTGCAAATCGACAAAATCGCCTGGCACCTGCAACGAGGTGAACTGGCGCCCGCCATCCTCCAGCACTTTGTAGCGCGCCGCCAGACCCTCGATGATGAGCGTGCTGTAGCCTGGCCTCGATCCCTCGGAAACGATGTCCTGACCGGTGGCAAAATCCATCTCGATGGTCATGGCGGCGGCCAGCAGCCCCTTTTCCTGCTCGGACAAAGCGTCATGCTGGCCAAGGTTGAGATAAAGCGGTTCTAGCATCGAGGATCCAGTTCGAGATTTCGTGGACATTCGTGGCCTAGCCAAACGCCGGAGATCGGGTGCGGTTGCAATCGGCCGGCACGGCGACGGCTCCTGGCAGGAAATCTGCTCAGGACACAGTCGCATGGAACCATGGGTGCGGGTTGGGATTTAATCCATGTCGCTCAAAAATGGCCCCGATTTGAGACAACGACATGCATAAAAACACAGACCTGAAGCGCGTCGCCTGCGCCTTTCAACCGCGACGCGCTTTAGCGTTCTCCAGCAGGGATCCTTGCACACATGGAACGGTTCTACTTCGACTTGTACAACGCCGAGACCCAGATTGACGAAGAGGGGCAGCTTTTTCCCAGCCGGGAGCGCGCGGGAGCCGAAGCGCTGCGCATATTGCACGATGTGGCGCGCGACGAGATACCGGAGGGCGACCACCGGCGGATCACCGTCAAGATGCTGAACGAGAACAGGGAGCAGATATTCGAAGCGTCGCTGACAATGGCGTCGCTGTGGAGTTGAACTCGTCGACCCTGTCGAGGACTGTATGGAACCTCTTGCCCTCCCCTCTGTTTCCTAAGGAGGGGCCAGCGGCAGAAGCTGCACGGCTGATTGACTGGAGGCATCTATGTCCTTGCAAAAGCTTCATCCCGAGCAGGTCGACGACACACGCAGGCTTGCCTATTCGACCTTTGCCCCGGCGCTGATCGGTTGGCTCACCAAGCGTCTGGCGCGGTGTCAGGGCGTCAAGGAGCTGGGCGCCCTGGAAAAGTCGCTCATCCGCCTGATCGAAGACTCCGATGTCGATGGGCCGCAAGCCGAGGCGATGAAAGAGTTCGCCATCGAGCTGGTGGTGTCGACGATATCGGAAGCCCGCGCTCACCCCGACACCAAGAGCGATGTCGAAGCCGTTGGCGAGCGCCGCGCCGAAGGCCGCTCCGAGAACCCGCAGACGCTCGAGGAGCAGTTGCAATCAGGCCTCGAAGACAGTTTTCCGGCCAGCGATCCGCCCGCCGTCGTCTCGACCGCCATTTCCGGCGGCTCGAAGGACCTTGTCGGTACAGATGAGGTGTTGCGCCGCAAGAAAGAGGCGGCGCAGCGAAAGCAGGAAAAGGCCGACGCCGGTTAGCCGGACAAGTCGCGCGAGCCCGAGGCGATGAGAGCCGTCAGCCGAAGCGCTTTTCCGGCGACTGTCCGCTGGCCGGTGACTGTTCGCCGGCCCGCGCGACGATCGCCTCGAGCGGCTCCGGCCGGTGAAGCAGAAAACCCTGGCCATAGGCCACGCCCATGCCGCGCAGAATGTCGAGCGCTTCCTGCTGCTCGATCTTTTCGGCCACCACCGCGCAGCCGAGACTTTTGGCGATGCCCGCTATGGCCGAGACGATCTCGCGGTCGAAACGGCTTTCCGCGATATTCTCGATGAACGAGCCGTCGATCTTGATCTGATCGACCGGAAAGCGCCGCAAATATTCGAACGAGCTCATGCCGGCGCCGAAATCGTCGAGGCTGACGCGGCATTGCCGCTCGCGCGCCTTGCGCACGAACTGCTCGGCGGCGTCGAAATTGGTGACGGCCGCGGTCTCGGTGATCTCGAAGCCGATGCCGGAATGCGGCGCCCCGGTCTCGGCGATGACGGCGTCGACGAAATCCCACAGCAGCGGATCGCTCAGCGTCTGCGCCGACAGATTGAAGCCGAGCATGATGGCGCCTGACCGCATCGCCTTGCCATGCTGCGAAAGCGCTGTCCTGATGATCCAGCGGTCCAGCCGCGAGGCAATGCCGAAGCGCTCGGCGACCGGAATGAATTCGCTGGGCGGGATCAGCTTGCCATTGCGCCCGGCAAGCCGCGCCAGCACCTCGACATGGCGGCTCTCCTTCCAGGGCTGGCCGAGCAGATGGATCTCCTGGCCGAACAGTTTCAGCCGCCCGTCATCCATGGCGTCGACCGTGTCGGCGGCGACACGCGCCGCGTTGAGGCCGCCGGAGCCCGACGCCGCATCGGCCGAAAACACCGCGAAGCGATTGCGCCCGGCCGCCTTGGCGGCATAGCAGGCGTCGTCTGCGCAGGCCAACGCATCGGCAACCGTGGTGGTGGTGTCCTCGACGAAGGCGATGCCGATGCTGGCCGCGAGTTTTCGCGAGGTCGCCGGCAGTCCGAGGTCGGCGTCACGGACCGCCGCAAGAATCGCGCCGGCCAGCGCCTCGGCCTTGGCCGATTGGCAATTGGGCACCAGCAGCGCGAACTCGTCGCCGCCGAGGCGCGCGGCACGCGCCGATGCCGGCAGGCAGCCCAGAATACCGGCGGCGACACCCCTCAGCGCCAGGTCGCCGGCGGCGTGGCCGGCAAAGTCGTTGAGCGCCTTGAAGTAGTCGAGATCGACATAGAACACCGCCAGCGGCAAAGCCCGCTCGGTGGCGATATGCACGGCCAGCAGCCGGTCGAAGGCGGCACGGTTCAACAGGCCGGTCAGCGCATCGTGGTGAGCGGCGTAGGCGAGTTCCCGCTCGCGCTTCTTGTCCTCGGTGATGTCGCGCACGGTGCCGAGAATCTGGCCCGCCGTCTCGGGCGCCGCGATGAAGCGCACCAGCGATTCGACATGGCGGATTTCGCCGTCGCGCCTGACGATGCGGTATTGCGCGGCGACGACGCCGTCGGTCGAAAGCGGCGCCAGATGGGCGCGCTCTGCGGCATCCTTGTCGTCGGGGTGCAGATAGGAATGCCAAAGGTCGGCGGCCACCTCGTCGGTGTCGGCGACCAGGCCGAATATCTCCCTGGTGCGGGCGTCCCAATAGCTCTTGTTGGCGTCGATATCGTGATGCCAGATGCCGGTGCCGCTGGCCGCCAGCGCCAGGCGAAAGCGCACATTGACCCGCTCCAGTTCGGCTTCCGCCTCTTTCTGCCGGCTGATGTCGGTCTGCACGCCCATCAGCCTGACCGGCCTGCCCGTCTCGTCACGCTCGACAATGCCGCCGCGGTCCAGCACCCAGATCCAGTGGCCGTCCTTGTGCTTGAGGCGTAGCTCGGTCTCGATCGAGGCGGTCAGGCCGGAAATGTGCCGCTCTCCGCTGGCCAGCGCCCGCTGGCGGTCGTCGGGATGCGTCAGCTTCAGCCAGAGGTCGTCGCTGTTGGCAAGCTCGCCATCCTCATAACCCAGCATGTGCGACCAGGTCGGCGAATAGAAACAGTCGCCGCTCAAAATATCCCAGTCCCATACGCCGAGATGAGCGCGTTCGAGCGCAAGCGCCCAGAATTCGCCGTTGCGTATTTTCTCTTCAGCCATGCCCTGGTTTCGCTCACTCCGTCGCCGCCACTATGCACGCAAGCAGAGAAGAAAGCGTTACCGGGTGCGCCGCGCCCACAGTGCGGACAAGGCCTGCAATCGTGCCGGACCATGCCGTAAGGCGTCATCATGCGATTGGGGCTCGTCATGCCATTGGCGCCCTGATTGGAACCGCCCTGCCCGGGCCTGGCTCGACGATCCTTATCGCGCGGCGGCGCGCATTGTCCTCGAGCAGGCCGCGCAGTTCCTCACGGCCGCGCGCGATGCGCGACATCAGCGTGCCGGCCGGCACGCCGAGCATCTCGGCGGCCTCGGCATAGGAGAAGCCCTCGATGGCGACCATGGTCAGCGCGGCACGGCGGTCGGGGCTGATCGCCTGCAGCGCGTCGATGATCTCGCGGGCCGCGACATTCTCCAGCTGGTCGGCGGGAGAGGCCTGCACCTCGCCGGCCTCCAGCGGCAGCATCGAGGCCTCGCCTCGCCGGTTCACCTTGCGCATCTGGTCGATGAACAGATGATGCATGATCGTGAACAGCCATTTTCGCGGGCTCTCTCCCGTCTGCCAGTTGTCCAGCCGCAGCAGCGCCCGCTCCAGGCAGTCCTGGACGAGATCGTCGGCGGAATCGCGGTCGCGCAGCAGCGAGCGCGCATAGCGGCGCAGGCGCGGGATTTCGTCGAGAATTGCTCTCTGCTTTTCGTCCATGACCTTTTGTCTTCGTTTCGGCATGCCGTTGCCGCAAAACCGCTGCGCCCCCGGGTGAGGACAGCTTTGGCTGATCTGAAAAATTCCTCTGTTCATGCCTGTCGTCGGCTCCAAAAACGCTGGGCACTTTTGGGCGACAGGCATGACGCGCTCAGCGCGGCGCGGCGTCGATGGTGACCCGGTGTGGGTAGAAGGCACCGTGGTCGCGAATTTCAGTCATCTCGTCGAAAGGCTGCTCATAGGCCCACATCGCGTCGTTGCCGGTTTCACCCGCCGGCAGCACGTTCCAGTAGCTGGCGTCACCCTTGTAGGGGCACAGCGTCGACCGCTCCGTCTTCTTGAGCTTGCGGAAGTCGATGTCCTCGAACGGGATGTAGAAGGAGAAGGGATGGGGCGGCTCGGTCACCATTTTGGCTTTTGCCGAGGAAGCGATGATGGTGCCGTTTGCAAACACGACGACACGCCCGGTGAAGGGCTCGACGGTGATCACCTTGCCCGGATTGCGCCTGAAGCCGGGTGACGGGTTCGCATGCTGATCCATGACTGCTCTCCTTGTCCGCTGGTGGTTCGATGCCGGTCGACGGCGTCAGCTCTCACTGGTCACTGATGGGCCGGCGACAGCGGTCACACGCGACAGCTTCTGGCGCTTTTCGAGCTGTGGCTTTTCATAGGTCTTCTTCATCGTTCTTCCTTTTCTGACGTCTGGCAGCCGGTCCGCGCGGCTGCCGGTCGTGGATCATGGCTCCAAGGGACAACAGGCGCATCTCCCGTCCGGCCGATGCGCCGCCGAAGGAAATCCGGGCCAGCGTGGCAAGAACGATTCGCATGTGTTTCGCCGCGATCCGACGGCGGTGGATTTATCTCAGCCGGGACGGCCATGCTTGGGCCGGGCGGAACACGGTTTTGGCGAATGCGGCCCTGTCAGCACGACCGCAAGGCTTGGACAGGCGCGAACAGCTACCGGCGCGGCTATGGCGATGGCTGCTTGGCGCCGGTGCACGCCGCGAAATATCGATAATAAAGGACGACAGGTGAGACTCTACAAAATCAAGATGATTTGCCAGATATTTCGCCTTTTCGGCACGAGAAGCAAAATAAATTTTCGACAGACAAACTTTCACTTCGGAAAAATGTCCATTTCATCTCTGTTAACCAAATATTAACCAAAATTATCCGATACATACCGAAGTTATTCGCTGTCGCAATCCGAATCTAAGTTGTAATAATCATTGCACAGTTCGCTTATGACATTACTGTATCGTTGATGTCTTGCGAAGCATGCAACGGAGGAGCTGTAGGAGTGAAATCCGGGTCAAGACTGTGTTGCGAGGAACGGTCTGCCCGACGGAGGAAACACGCATGAGATTGCTGAAATATGCGCTGCTGGCGGGAGCGTCGCTGCTTCCCATCCTGCCCGCGATCGCCGCGACCGCGACGGGCAGCATGAATGTCCGCATCACGATTACCGACGAATGCAAGGTGCAGACGGCGAGCGATCTCGATTTCGGCTCGCACGGTGTCATTGATGCGAATGTCGACCAGACCAGCACCATCAACGTGCAATGCACGACCGGCAAGTCCTACAATGTTGGTCTGAGCGCCGGAGCGGGCGCGGGCGCAACGGTTGCTGTTCGCAAGATGACCGGGCCGGCGTCGGCGACGATCGACTACACCATCTACAGGGAAAGCACCCGGACGCAGCTTTGGGGCACCACGATCCCCACCGACACGGTCGGCGGAACCGGCAACGGCGCCATTCAGCCGCTGACGGTCTACGGGCGTGTTCCACCGCAGACGACACCGGCGGCGGGCCTCTACACCGACACCGTTGCGATCACCATAACGTACTGACAATCGATACCAACACGAGGACGATCATGCGATCCATGCTTTCACGCATCGGAGCCACGGCTGTTCTGTTGCTGTGCGCCGGTCTCTCACAAGCCGCTTCGCTCAGGGTGGCGCCGACAGGTCTCGAGCTGATCTCGCCCGACGCCTCGGCGGTTCTCAACCTCAGCAACGATGACCCCAAGCGGCCGATCAATGTGCAGATACGCGTCTTCGCCTGGAGCCAGGCTGGCGGGATCGAGACGCTGACGCCGACTACCGACGTCGTCGCCAGCCCGCCATCGACCAAACTCGGACCCAATGCCCAATACGTGGTTCGCGTCGTGCGCGTCAGCAAGGCGCCGGTGCGGGCCGAGGAAAGCTACCGCGTCATCGTCGACGAGTTACCCGACCCGTCGCGCAAGAAGGCCGGTACGGTCGCGCTCGCGCTGCGCTACTCCGTGCCGGTGTTTTTCCGCGACGCCGATGCGGCCGCGCCGGCAGTCGCCTGGAGTGTTTCGCGCAAGGGCGGCAGTCTTGTGCTGACAGCCAGCAATACCGGTGAAAGTCGTCTCCGCTTGTCCAACCTATCCCTGACCCAGAACGGCAAAAAGCTCGGCAACCGAAACGGGCTCGTCGGTTATGTCCTGGGCGGCGCGACCATGCAGTGGCCGATCGGCAGCGGCAAATCACTGTCCGCGGGCTCCGTGCTTTTGAAGGCACAGAGCGATCTTGGACCCTTCGATGCCAACGTTGCCGTCAAGGGCAAGTAGCGTCGCTGTCATCGTCGCGGTTGCGACTTTCACACCTTGCTTGGCGGTGCGTTCGCAGGAATTTCCGGCCGTGACGAACCTCGAACAGCCGGCTTCCGTTTTACCAGCGGGCCGCAGCCTCTATCTCGAGGTGTTCATCAACGACGTTTCGACCAAGCTGGTCGGCAATTTTATCGAGATGCCGGATGGTGGGCTGGCGGCGGCGCCCCAAGAGCTGAAGGAGGTCGGCCTGAAACCGCCGGAGGACATAGCCGACGCCGGCGGCCTGGTCAGGCTCGACCAGTTGGCCGACGTTTCGTTTCGGATCGATGAGGTAGCCCAGCGCCTCTACGTCACCGCCGCCAATGACAGCCGCGAGGCGCGCATGGTGGATCTCGGCTTGCGCTTGCAGGACCGGCCGGCGCCGCAATCGGGCTTGGGCGCGGTTCTCAACTATTCGCTGTTTGCCAGCTCCAACACATTGTTCGACAAGGACGTCGAGCTGTTCCAAGGCGTTTCCGGCGGCTTCGATGCGCGCGCGTTCAGCCCCTATGGAACGCTCAGCCAATCCTTCATCGCCGGCTATTCCGACGGCAGGCTGGGCGGCTTCACGCGGCTCAACACGACATGGAGCTATTCCGACCCCGACCGGCTGATGACCTACCGCGCCGGCGACTTCATCTCCGGTGGATTGTCGTGGACGCGTCCGATCTATCTCGGCGGCATCCAGGCGCAACGCAACTTCCACCTGCGATCGGACCTGGTGACGCTACCCCTGCCCTCCTTCGGCGGCACGGCGGCGGTGCCGTCGACGCTCGAGGTCTACACGCAGAACGTGCGCACCTATTCCGGCGACATCCAGCCCGGGCCGTTCCAGGTCACCAATCTGCCGGTGTTCACGGGCGCCGGACAGGCGCAGGTGGTGCTGCGCGACAGCCTCGGCCGCGAGACCACGGCCACCTTGCCGTTCTATGCCTCCAGCATGCTGCTGCGCCAGGGACTGCTCGACTTTTCCGTCGAGGCAGGGATGGCGCGGCGCAATTTCGGCATCTCCTCCGACGATTATGACGGCCGCGTCATGGGGGTCGCCAGCGCGCGTTACGGCGTGACCGACCGGCTGACATTGGAAGCCCATGCCGAGGGCGGCGCCGATCTGATCAATGGCGGCATAGGTGCTGCCTTCCCGCTCGGGGCATATGGCGCGGCTTCGCTGGCGGTCGCCGGCAGCCATCATGACCGGCGCACCGGCTCGCTGGTCGATGCCAGTGTCGAATTCGGCTATGACGGCTGGGCGATCAACGCCCACATGCAGCGGGCCTTTGGCGGCTATGAAGACATCGCCTCGGTGACGGCGGAGCCGGTTCTCGACCCCGACGACTTCACCCGTTTCAGCGCTGGCGTGCCGCGCTCGGTCGACCAGGTGACGCTCAGCGTGCCGATGCCGATCGATTTCTCCAGCCTCAACCTGTCCTATACGCATTTGAAGAGCGCCGAGGGCGAAAACAGCCAGATCGTCGGCCTGTCCTACAGCCAGGCGATCTTCAAGCGCAGCACGCTCTATGCCACCGCCTTCGCCGATCTCGACGACGACAGCAGCTATGGCGTGTTCGCCGGGATTTCGATCCCGTTCAACGACGAGATCTCGGCGTCGACAGGCGTCGAGCAAGGCCCTGAGGGCCTCAATGTCACTGCCGACCTCGCCAAATCGGAGCGGGCCGAGGACGGCAGCATCGGCTGGCGGCTGCGCACCTCCGAAGGCGAGGTTCCCAACCGTTCGGCAGCGGTGAGCTACCGCGCGTCGTTTGCGCGTTTTGAGGCCGGCGCCCAGCAATTCGACAAGGACTTTCGCGTGACCGGCCAGATGGACGGCGCCATTGCGGTCGCAGGCGGCGGGGTGTTCGCCACCAACCGCATCGACGATGCCTTTGCCGTCGTCGATGTCGGCACGCCTGATGTCGAGGTCTTGCATCAGAACCGGCCGGTAGGCAGGACCGACAGCAAAGGCCGCATCCTGGTCACCGGGCTCAACTCCTATGAGCTGAACACGGTCTCCATCGACCCGAAGAATCTACCAGTCGACGCGGATGTCCCGGCTACCAAGGAGACCGTCGTCCCAGCCGACCGCAACGGCGTCGTGCTGAAGTTCGGCGTGTCCGAGGCGGCGCAGGCCGCGCTGGTGACGCTGGTCGACTCGAGCGGAACGCCGCTCGAAGCCGGACTGTCGGGACGCGTCGATGGCGGCACCGAAGACTTCGTCGTCGGCTATGACGGGCAGGCCTATATCAAGGGCCTCGGCAAGCAGAATTCCGTGCAGGTCGAGCGCGCGGACGGCGGTTCATGCCGGGCAGAGTTTCCCTTCGAGGCGGTGCGCGGCCGGCAGGTGGTGATCGGGGACGTGGTGTGCCAATGAACATCCGACGCCAGGTGCTGCGCGCAACGTTCATCATTGTCCTTATGCTGCTGCCGTCGCTCGCCCGCGCGCAAAGCTGCAGTTACACCGTCACCAGTATGAATTTCGGCCTCATCGACACACTGTCAGGCACGGCGGCGACATCGACCGCGACCCTCAGCATGAATTGCAGCGGCAGTTTGCCGTTTCTGCTGCCCGTCCTGGTCTGTCCGCACTTCGCCTCCGGCACAGGCGGCGCTTCCTCGGCGGCCGCCAGGCAGATGGCGAACGGCGCCAACAGCCTCAACTACCAGCTCTATTCGGATCCTGGAATGAGCGTCGTCTGGGGCTCCTACAACTGGGCCTATGCCTCGCGCCCGCCGCCGCAGACGCTGAACCCCAATCTCTTCGGCAACTCATCGGGCACGGCGACCATCTATGGCCGCGTGCCCGGCGGCCAGTCGACCGTTCCGCCCGGCACCTATCTCTCGACGTTTTCGAGCACGCATGTCGAGATCCTCTCCCGGACGACCCTGTTGGGCAGCAGCTGCAGCGGCGGCTTGGGCAACCCCGACACCAATCCGACCTTCACCATCAACGCGACGGTTGCGGCCAATTGCCTGGTCACCACCCAGAACATCGATTTCGGCTCCAAGGGCGTGCTCACCGCCAATGCCGACGCCACCGGCCAGGTCTCGGTCACCTGCACGCCGTCGACCGCCTATACGGTGTCGCTGAATGGCGGCACGACAGGCGGCACGCCGACCAACCGAAAGATGTCAAAGGGGGCTGAGCGGGTGACCTACGGCCTCTACAAGGACGCCGCGCGCTCGCAGCCCTGGGGTGACGCCGGAACGCCGGGAAGCACGGTGGCCGGTACCGGAACCGGTACGGCCCAGGCGCTCACCGTCTATGGCCGCGTGCCGCCGCAGACGACGCCCTCGGCCGGCGTCTACACCGACACGGTGGTGGTGACCATCACCTATTGATCGCGGCCCGCCTCGCCGTTGGCCGGCGCCAGCCAGCGCGCGTAAATCTCGCCGACGATGCCGCGGCGAAAGACCAGCACGCAGATCATGAAGATCAGGCCGGTGGCGATGGTCACCGGGAAGCCGGAGGTGGCGAGCGTGTTTTCCAGCCCGACGACGAGGCCGGCGCCGACGACAGGACCGACCATGGTGCCGATGCCGCCGAGCAGCGTCATCAGGATCACCTCGCCCGACATCTGCCAGGTGACGTCGGTCAGCGTCGCGAACTGGAAGACGATCGCCTTGGTCGCGCCGGCAAGCCCGGCAAGGGCTGCCGACATGACGAAGGCGACGAGCTTGTAGCGGCCGACCGAATAGCCCAGCGAGATGGCGCGGTTCTCGTTCTCGCGGATCGAACGCAGGATCATGCCGAACGGCGAGTTGACGATGCGCCAGACGGCGAAGACGCCGATGAGGAAGACGGCAAGCACGACGAAATACATGTTGAGCGTGACGTTGAGATCGACGATGCCGAACAGATGCCCGCGCGGCACGCCCTGTATGCCGTCCTCGCCTTCGGTGAACGGCGCCTGGACACAGAAGAAATAAAACATCTGCGCCAGCGCCAGCGTGATCATCGAGAAATAGATGCCTTGCCGGCGGATGGCGAGGAAGCCCATGACCAGGCCGAGCACGGCCGCTCCGGCGGTGCCGAGCAGGATGCCGGCCTCGGGCGGCCAGCCCCATGCCTTGACGGCGTAGGCGCAGAAATAGGCGGCGGCGCCGTAGAAGGTGGCGTGGCCGAACGACAACAGCCCGGTGTAGCCGAGCAGCAGGTTGAAGGCGCAGGCAAACAGCGCGAAGCACAGCATCTTCATCAGGAAGATCGGATAGACGAAGAAGGGCGCGGCTATCAGCGCCAGTATGGCCAATGCCAGCAATACCCGCTCCAGCCGCACGGAGGCGGCGGTGCGCTGTTGGTGAAGGGTTGCCTCGCTCATCTCAGGCGTCCCTTCCGAACAGGCCGGCGGGGCGCAGGAGCAGCACGACCGCCATGATGACGAAGACGACGAGGTTCGACGCCTCGGGATAGAACACCTTGGTCAGGCCCTCGGCGAGGCCGAGCATATAGCCGGTGACGATGGCCCCGAGGATCGAACCCATGCCGCCGACCACGACGACGGCAAAGACGACGATGATGATATCGGAGCCCATCAGCGGACTGACCTGGTAGATGGGCGCGGCGAGAATACCGGCAAGGCCGGCGAGCGCCGCGCCGAGCCCATAGGTGAGCGTCAGCAGCAGCGGCACGTTGACGCCGAAGGCCTGCACCAGCTCCGGATTCTCGGTCGCGGCGCGCAGATAGGAGCCGAGCCTGGTCTTTTCGATCAGGAGCCAGGTGCCGATGCAGATAATGAGCGAGGCCACCACCACCCAGCCGCGATAGTTGGGCAGGAACATGAAGCCGAGATTGGTGCCGCCGGCAAGCTGCGCCGGAACGGCATAAGGGTTGCCCGACACGCCGTAGTAGAAACGGAACACGCCTTCGATGACCAGCGCCAGTCCGAAGGTGAACAGCAGCCCGTAGAGCGGATCCAGGCGGTAGAGCCGCGACAGCGCCACGCGCTCGACCGCCATGCCGAAGACGCCGACGATGAGCGGAACCAGGAGCAGCGCCGGCCAGTAGCCGATGCCGAGATGGACGAGCAGCAGGTAACCGATGAAGGCGCCGAGCATATAGAGTGCGCCATGGGCGAAATTGATGATCCGCAGCAGGCCGAAGATGACGGCCAGGCCGAGGCTCAGCATGGCGTAGAAGGAGCCGTTGATCAGCCCGACCAGCATCTGGCCGAGCAAGGCCTGGACGGGGATGCCGAAGATCATGGTCATGGCGTCACCGATGGTGTTGCAAGGGGGATGCGTCTGTGCGGCACGTACCCCCACCCGGACCTTCGGTCCGACCTCCCCACAAGGGGGAGGTAGGGCGGTGGCCCTCCACCCTCCCCCTTATGGGGAGGGTCGCTGCGCAGCAGCGGGGTGGGGGTACTGCCGTGGGCTGTCGTCATCATACCCCCAACACCTCGTGCAGCTGTTGCGTGTGAGCGGCAAGCTCGCTTACGGCAAAACCCTCCACCACCTTGCCGTGCTCCATCAGGTAGAAGCGGTCGGCGATGCGGGCGGCGAAGCGGAAATTCTGCTCGACGAGCAGGATGGTCATGCCGCGCTTTTTCAAGGTCGCCAGCAGTTCGCCGATGCGCTGGACGATGACCGGCGCCAGGCCCTCGGTCGGCTCGTCGAGCAGCAGCATCTGCACGCCCGTCCGCAGGATGCGGGCGATGGCCAGCATCTGCTGTTCGCCGCCGGAGAGTTTGGTGCCGGGGCTGTTGCGGCGCTCCTTGAGGTTGGGAAAGAGATCGAAGATCTCGTCGACGCTCATGCCGCCCTTGGCCACCACCGGCGGCAGGATCAGGTTCTCGTCGACGGTGAGCGTGGCGAAGATGCCGCGTTCCTCCGGCACGAAGCCGATGCCGCGATGGGCAACACGATGCAGCGGCAGGCGCATCAGGTCGCTGCCGTCGAAGGCGACGCTGCCGCTGCGCTTGCGGACCAGCCCCATGATGGCGCGCAGCGTTGTGGTCTTGCCGACACCGTTGCGGCCGAGCAGCGTCACGGTCTCACCGCGAAAAACGTCGAGGTTGACGCCATGCAGCGCATGGCCCTCGCCATACCAGGCGTGGAGATCGCGCACGGCAAGCATCGGCTCACTCATGCTCGGTTCCCCTGCTCGGTCCCCATGTAGGCGACCCTGACGCGCTCATCGTTGCTCACCGTTGCGTAGTCGCCGGCGGCGAGCACCTGGCCGCGCTGCATGACGGTGATCCAGTCGCAGAGGTCGGCGACGACGGTGAGATTGTGCTCGACCATCAGCACGGCGCGGTCCGTTGCCAGCGAGCGGATGATGCCGGAAATGACGCCGACATCCTCGTGCCCCATGCCGGCCATCGGCTCGTCGAGCAGCAGCACTTTCGGGTCGAGCGCCAGCGTGGTGGCGATCTCGAGCACGCGCTTCCTGCCATAGGAGAGATCGCCGGCCGGACGATGCGCGACATCGTCGAGACCGACGACGGCAAGCAGTTCGCGCGCCCGTGGAGTCAGTTGGTCAAGCGCGGCCAGCGAGCGCCAGAACTGGAAGCCGAGCCCGCTCGGCCGCTGCAAGGCGACGCGGACATTGTCGAGCACGCTCAGATGCGGAAAGATCGCCGATATCTGGAACGAGCGGACGAGACCCATGCGCGCCACCCTGGCCGGCGCGGTGCGGGTGATGTCGTTGCCCAACAGTTCGATCCTGCCGCTGCTCGGCTGCAGGAACTTGGTCAAGAGGTTGAAGATCGTCGTCTTGCCGGCGCCGTTCGGCCCGATCAGCGCATGGATCTGGCCGTGATGGACGTCGAGGTCGACATTGTTGACGGCGACGAAACCGGCAAAATCGCGCCGCAGGCCGCGGGCGGAGAGCACCACCCGCGGCTTGATTTCGGCACCGTCCGGCTGGACGGCCACGGCTTGCGCCAGCGTCACTTGGTGACGAGCGGGCAGCCGCTGTCTTCAGCCTTGATGAAGGCCTTGTCGCCCGGAATGGTCGCAAGGTAGGTGTAGTAGTCCCAGTCCTTCTTCGACTCCTCGGGCTTCTTGACCTGATAGAGATACATGTCGTGCACCATCGAGCCGTCGGCCTGTACCTTGCCGTTGGCGTTGATGATGTCGTCGACGGGCATTTCATGGAGTTGCTTGGCGACCGCCTCGGTTTCGTCGGTGCCGGCCTTGTCGATGGCCTTGAGATATTGCAGCACCGCCGAATAGGTGCCGGCCTGGATCATGTTGGGCATGCGGTTGGTGCGCTTGAAGAAGCGCCCGGCGAAGTCGCGGCTCTTGTCGTCGCGGTCCCAGTAAAACCCTTCGGTGAGCACCACGCCCTGCGCCGCCTGCAGGCCGAGGCCGTGCACCTCGGCAAGCGTGAACAGAAGTGCTGCCAGCCGCTGGCCGCCGGCGACGATGCCGAACTCGGCCGCCTGCTTGATGGTATTGGAGGTGTCGAGGCCGGCATTGGCAAGGCCGATAACCTCGGCGCCGGAGGACTGCGCCTGCAGCAGGAAGGAGGAATAATCCGTCGATCCCAAGGGGTAACGCACCTCGCCCAGCACTTTGCCGCCGCTTGCCTCAACAACCTTTGAGGTCTGCTCCTTCAGCGAATAGCCGAAGGCATAGTCGACGGTGATGAAATACCAGCTGTCGCCGCCCTGCTGCACAAGCGCGCCGCCGGTGCCGACCGCCTGCGAGTGGGTATCGTAAGCCCAGTGGAAACCGTAGGGCGAGCATTGCTTGCCGGTCAGGTCGGCCGATGCCGCTCCGGTAACGATGTCGATCTTCTTCTTTTCCTTGGACAACCCCTGGACGGCGAGCGCCACCGAGGATGTCGTCAGTTCCATGATCGCGTCGACCTGCTCGGTGTCGTACCACTGGCGCGCAATGTTGGAGGCAATGTCGGGCTTGTTCTGGTGATCGGCGTTGACGATCTCGATTGGCGCGCCCTGCACCTTGCCGCCAAAATCCTCGACCGCCATCCTGGCGGCCTCGACCGACCATTTGCCGCCGAAATCGGCATAGACGCCCGACTGGTCGTTGAGGATGCCGATCTTGACCTTGCCGTCGGAAATTTCGCCGGCCGCCGCCGGCATCGCAGTCGCCGCAAGCAGCGCGGCTGAGACGAGATAGGATGCTTTCACAGGTGGTTCCTCCCTTGTGGCCGACGCCGGGAAACGCGGCGGCCTTGCAATGGTTCAACAGTTCCGTCCGGTTCTCGCTGAAATCCGGGCCAGCGCCCGCCACTTCTCCTCTTGGCAACCCCTCCGCCCTGGGTGCGCCGGGAACCGTAGCATCACATTTCGCGAGGCGAGAATGCTATTTTCGTAGCATGGCGTGCTAGCGCGGCCGCTACCAGTCGGGCTCAATTGGAGAGTCTTCGGAAAAGCCGCTCGGGCCAGGCAGCGAGAGCGTTGCGGCCGCAGCGTCCAACAGTGCCCCCGGAAGCCCTTTGAGATGCTCGCTGTCCAGCGGAAGCGCAAGATAGCCCGTGGCAATGCGTGCAGCCGCTTCCGCCTGTTCACGATCTCTCATTGCCTTGACCGCAGACTGATCAGGCAGCGTGGCCAGCCAAGCCTTGTGCAGAGCGAACATTCGAGGGTCGACCGTCGGCATGCTTACGGGATAGCCACGCTCATCGATCGCCACAGCCTCCACCTTCGGGGCGTTGATGAGCCATTGCAGCCCCTCCATGGGTGCGCTGTCGAGGTCATCGGCAAGCTGTGTAATCGAGGTAATGGCGTTGTTCTTGAGGACATGTCTTGCCTGCGGACGGATCACGTCGACCAGATAGCCATCACGGTTCGCTGCCCTGAAGGCCCGGGGCTGGAGCGGCTTGAAGGACCTGTCCACTTTACGCAACACGCCTATCAGGCCGGACTGGCTTACCCTCTCGCCGGTCACGAAGCTGATGCGGCGTCGGGAATCGAAGAGCAGGTCAATGTCGCCGGTTGCCGTGAGACCGCTGGTGATCTGGACGCCCGCCAGAGCCTCGTAAGCGAACAGCGCATTCGTGCCGACGACCAGCAACTGCTTGCCCAGCAGGTCTGTTTCGGCGCACCGCCGCAATATCCGTGCGGCGATGGCCGGTACCCTGCCCAACCCCATTGCCACATTGACTTTCGCCAGGCCGTTCAGGCGATCGGCCAGACCTGCCAGCAGATCCTTGTTCTGCACCCTGCCCTCGGAAAACGCAGCGAACGCCTTCTCCGTCTGGCTGCTTTTCGGCCCGAGTGAATTCTCGACCTGCCGGACCTTCCGCAGCAGGTATTCAGCACCGCTGCGCTCAACCCAGCGCATGCTGCCTGCAAAGCGCCTTTGGCGCTGGTCATCAGCACGCTGCCAGGCCTCGTAGACCTGTTGCGTATCTATGAGTTGGCGCCGCTGCTCGCCGGTCAACTCTCTCAGCATCGTTTTCCACTCTTAAGCCAAGATCAAGTTAACATAGTGGAAAACTCTTAATTAACAATATGTTGCTATGTTTTTTCCACTATCGCAGCTATCACCCACACGCCGAGTGGAAAATACCGTAAAAACAATAGGTTATGTCCGAGAAAGGGAGGCCAGAACCTCACACGCGGGTTTTTAGCTGCGCGCACCATGGCAGCCGCTTGCCGTCGCCTCACCGCTTCTGCGGATAGATCGTCTCGCCGCGCTTCAGCATCTCGACAAAAGCCTCGATCTTCTTCCTGCGCCCCGCCTCCGTCTTCATGTTGTGCGTTCGAAACGCCAGCGCGAACCGGTTCTGGGCGGAAAGCTTTGCCAGCATCTCCTTCGCCTTCGGCTCGGCGTCGATGGCGGCCTGCAGATCGTCAGGGATCTTCATGTCCTTGCCTGAGGCATAGGCGCGGTCCCAGCGGCCGTCGGCCTTGGCCGCCTCGACCTGTTTCAGCCCGTGTTCGGTCATGCGGCCCTCCTCGACCAGGCGGGCGACATTGTCGATGTTGATCTTGCTCCAGATGCTCTTCTTGCCGCGCGGCGTGTAGCGCTGCAGAAAGCTCTTGTCGTCGAGCGGCTTGCGTATGGCGTCGATCCAGCCGAAGCACAGCGCCACGTCGATGGCCTGCTTCGGCGTGATCGAGGCGAGGCCCGAGCCGACCTTGTGGACCTTGATCCAGACCTCGCTCTCGCCGGCATGATTTTCGCGCAGCCAGGCGTAAAAACTGTCGGGATCGGGGAATTCATGAACCTTGTCGGGATCGACCTTGAACGGCGCCATCATCACCTCGTTGTTGCCGGGCCGGCTGTATCGGCTGTCGATGCCAGTTTCCGTCAGCGGCGTCGATACCCCCTAGCCTATTGCGAGCCGGCTTGCGCCCAAGCCGGCGCTCATGGCAGTTTCCCGGCTGGTCGAGCCGGGCAAGGCAGACTGCAATTCGGGGGAAATGCCATGCGATCGATGTTACTCGGCCTCATCCTTCTGCTGCCGGCCTCGGCGCTCGCCGAACCCATCGAAACCCAGAAGATCATCACCGCGCTGACCGGCGACTTCAATGGCGACGGCGCCGCCGATCTGGCGATGATCGTCGAGACCGAGCCCGAAGATGGCACCATGGACATGCATTTCTTCCTCAGGGACAAAAAGTACAATTTTCTGAAACCCGCCGGCATCGTGCATGAGCAGGTCTACGGCGAATGGAACGACTACGACCAGCCGCATTATGAGGGCTCCGGCATCGAACCGGAGTTGACCTTGCTGCCCAACGGCTCGATCAAGATCTATCTGCCGGGGCTGATCGGCCCCGGCGAGCGGACCGACATGACGCTGACCATCGCCTGGCGCAACGAAGCCTTCGTCGTCGCCGGCGTTGCCTATGACCATTACAAATACCAGTCCGTTGTCGTCTACAGCAGCTGCGACTACGACGTGCTGACCGGCAAGGGCAAAAGTATGCAGACGCAGGATGATGACAGCAAGGTGAACAGTATCGTGTCTGTCGAAGGCCAGGTCGTGCCCTTCGCGGAGTGGGACACGGGGACGCCTTTTAGGGTATGCGGGGATTGAGGGGGCAGCCAATCTCCCCCCTCGTGGGGGAGATGGCCGGCAGGGGGGCCGCTGTCCCGCCAACGCACCGGCCAGTGTCAGCCACGTTTATCCCGCGATTCTTGTCAGAAAATAGATCGAGAGGTCGCGATCCTTCGCGCCCCCCCTCTGCCCTGCCGGGCATCTCCCCCACTTGGGGGGAGATTGGCTTCACTGCAGATGCGGTTTCTTCAAAAAGCTGTTTCGGTCGGCGGATTTCACTCGCAGCCAAGTCTCACGACCGTCACGCACGACCCTGAGAGGAATCTCCGAACCCGCCGGATTCTGCCATAGCTTGCGGTAGAAATCGGCGAGCCCGTCGACCTCGCCATCGCGCACGTCGGAGATGATGTCGCCCTGGCGCAGGCCGGCCTTGGCTGCGGGGCCGCCTTCGGCGACGCTCATCACCACGACCGCACCGTTGCTCTCGGCCGAGAAGGCGCCGAGCCATGGGCGCGGCGGCTTCGCCACCTGGCCGCGCGTCAGGAGATCGTCGAGGATCGGGGTCAGAAGGTTGATCGGCACGACCATGTTGATGTCGGCGACCTCGCCGTTGCGGCTCATCTGCAAAAGCAGCGAACCGATGCCGAGCAGGCTGCCATCCTGGCCGATGAGTGCCGCGCCGCCCCAGGACGGGTGCGCCGGGGCAATGAAGATCGCCTCGTCGAGCAGATATTCCCAATAGCCGGCGAATTCCTGCTTGGTGACGATGTGTGCCTTGACCGAGCGGCCGGTGCCGTCGGCAAACACCACGGGGTCGCCGATCTTGGCCTTCGAGGCGTCGCCCAGCGCCACCGCCGGCAGGCCGAGCGGCGCCAGCGCCTGCACCAGGCCGAAGCCTGTCTCCTGGTCATAGGCCAGCGCATGTGCCGGCACGACGCGGCCGTCCTGGTCGGTCAGCCAGACCTCCTCGGCCTCGGTGATGAGATAGCCTATGGTGAGCACCAGCCCGTCGCCGCGGATGACGACGCCGCTGCCTTCCCGGCGCGTGCCCAGGGCATTGGCCGTGAAGGCATCGTCGGGAACCATGGCGCGCACGCCAACGACGGAGCGCAAGAGCGGGGAAACGGGATCGATCGGCATGCTTTCATCCTGGCAGATATGCGTGGGCAGTATCCTCTATAGGTATGCCGCGCTGCACAGGGCGCAAGGGCTTAGGCAACAAGGCAATCATTTCAGAGGCTGGCGCTGCTCCTCGTCCGCCTGCCGGCACCTTCTCCCCGTATAGCGACGGGGAGAAGGGAGATGGTGTCCGAACCGGATAGATAGGTAACAGAATGGACCGATAGCATGGGTGACAGTTTTCTTGTCCGCCGGAGGACCGGCGATGGTTT